>NZ_NEUE01000310.1:0-1102 GCF_002910905.1 Streptomyces sp. SM11
TCGTGGTTGTAGTACGCGATGAACGCGTCGAACCACTCGCGGGCGTGGGCCAGCGAGTCGAAGCGTTCGGGGCAGTCGGACATGTACTTCGTGGTCTTGAAGTGGGCCTCGCTGTAGGGGTTGTCGTTGGAGGTCTTCGGCCGCGAGTGTGACCGGGTGACGCCGAGGTCGATCAGCAGCTGCGAGACCTTCTTGGAGGTCATCGAGGTGCCGCGGTCGGCGTGCACGGTCTCGGGCACGATGCCGTTGCGCAGGATGGTCTCCCGGATCAACTCCTGGGCCCGCGCCGATGATTCGGCGGCCTCGACGGTGTGGCCGACGATGTAGCGGCTGAAGATGTCGATGATGACGTAGGCGTGGTACCAGACGCCCTTGACCGGTCCGGCCGCCTTGGTGATGTCCCAGGTGAATACCTGCGAGGGCCCGGTGGCGACCAGTTCGGGCACCGACTTCGCCGGGTGGGTGGCCTGGCGGCGTCGCTCGCCCGTCTGTCCCTTCTCGCGCAGGATCCGGTACATCGTGGAGACGGAGCAGTGGTAGCGCCCGGCATCCAGCTCGCGGGCCCAGATCTGCGCGGGAGGAAGTTCGGCGTGCTCGGCGCTGTTCATCAGCTCCAGTACCGCCGCCCGTTCCTCGGGGGTGAGAGCCGAGGGCTGGACCTGTGGTCTCCTGGGCTTTCGCTCTGGTGGGGGCCGCAGCCGGCGGTAGTGGGTGGCCCGGGAGCGGCCGGTCAGCCAGCATGCGGTGCTGATGCCCAGCACGTCTTCGACACCGGTGAACGCGTCGTCGGCCACCGGGTCGGCGGCAGCGATCAGTCCGCGCCCTCGGAGATCATCTCCAAGAGCGCGGAAGCTTTTCCCATAACTTCCAGCGCGGCCTTGTTCCGGGCAAGTTCCTTCTCCAGTCGCTCCACCTGGCGGCGCAGCTTCTCGTTCTCCGCTTCGGCAGCAGGCTTCTTCGGCCTCGCCGGACTGGTGCGCCGGTCGACCAGCTTCTCCAGGGCCCCGGCATCCCGCGCGGCCCGCCATTCCTTGACGTGCGAGTGGTACAGACGCTCGCGGCGCAGGACCGCGCCCTTCTCGTTCCTGGGCGCGGCGTCGTA
>NZ_NEUE01000310.1:1185-10144 GCF_002910905.1 Streptomyces sp. SM11
TGGTGCTGGTCATGAGGGGGTGGTTCTCCTATCGTGCCCTCTCAGGCTAACCCGACGAAGCGGGACGTCTCACCCAAGGCTGACAGAGAGGGGGGTGGCCGTGGTGTCACAAGTCCCGTTGCCTTTCGGCAGCCGGCAGCCGGCAGCCGGCAGCCGGCAGCCGGCATCCGCTTCTTGGACTTCCTGTCCCGCCGGGGGCTTACGCCCCTCTCACGATCGCCCTACCCGGCCTCAGGGCCGGGACCCCGACGGGGTTTCCACGTTCCGCGTATACGAGATGCGACCGGGGAGGACGCCCCCTAAACCCCGGGACCAGCGGTGTTCACACGACCGACGGGGCAGGCTCCGGTCGTAGCTCGCCGCCTCTTCCAGCGGCCAGGCCCTATCACCCGGTATTCATCCCGTCTTTCCGGGCTTGTCGATGACGAGGCATCACAGGGGGTTCACTCGCGTTCGTCCGTCCGGTCTTCTCCTTGCCCGGTTTCTCCCCCTGACGGATCGGGGGCCCTTGGGCTTCTTCCCTGAGCTTCGCACCTTCAGCGGGCAGGACCCGCGAACGCACGTCAAGGCGGAGATCGATCTCGAACACTGATCGAGAACTACGCAGCCGGCATAACCGGCCTCCAATCTGCGAGTTCACTCATATACGCGACCTCGTGTCGCACCACCCCAGTCGATCTGGGCCTGGGCGCCCGGGATCACCTCGAACCGCCGGTGCAGACCGGCAAGTTCACCAGGACTGATACCCAGCTCCTCGGCGACGCGCGGCCGGGCTTCCTGCAAGTAGATCTTCACACGCTGGTAGTTGCCGGTGAAGCCGTACTGGGCAACGAGGCGTTCATGAACCACGGCCCCCTTGATCAGGATCTCGGCCCGCAGCATCGCATCGATCAACGGCGCGACCTCGTCCACCACCCGGCTACGGGGCTTTCCGCTCGACGTCCGCTGCGGCGGCGCGATCGGCGCCTGCTCGGTCAGGTACTTGCGGACGGTGCGGCGGTTGAGGCCGGTCTCCTTGGAAATCTCCGACAGGCTCATCGCCCCGGACTCCAACAGACCGCGAAAACGCCGCAACTCCAACCAGCGATGCGGGTCCAAGACCATCGTCAGCCGCCCTCCGCCACTATGAACCGACAGCAGCAGACTGCCGAGCGCCCTCCCTCAACACCTCAAGAACTGAGCACATTCATCCGTACGGAGCTGAGCACGTTCACGTGTACGCCGACAGACGGCGAGTTCCTGGACCTGCCGGTGCCCGATGCCGGAGCCGGTGTGGGCGTTTGATTCGCTCGCAGGCGTCGGCGAAGCTGCCGCGGGCGGACTCGATCGCGGCGAGCCTGGCCAGCCCGTGCGCGTGCAGTGCGTCTGGAAGGTTCAGCACCGCGTCAGCCGGGTGCAGGTCCGCCACCCTGGTGCCGCGGTAGGCGATCCGGACCACGGTGACCTTGCCGAACACCGTGGCCAGCATCCGGCGCCGGCCCCGCTCGATCCGGGAGCGCCCGGCACCGGCAGCGTCCACGACCTCCTCACGGCGCACCTCGTCCCTGGCCCGCAGGGTCAGGTGGTCCTGGAACAACTGCCGGGTGACCTCGCGCATCCGCGCACCCAGCAGGTCCTCCAACCGCGCGTGCGTCATCACCGCGGCTTCCGGAGCCGCCAACTCCGCACACGCCGCGGCGAACAGACCCGCCGAGGCGGCGAAAGCATCCTCACACTCCGCGAGCGCACCGTCGGACGGCCTCACCACGCTCACCACCCCTGCTTTCTGCCGTCGACCTTGAACAGCCCGGACGAAGGCTCGGCCAGGATTCCGCGCTCCACCAGCCGCTTCAGCTTCGAGCGCATCCCCTCGACGTGCCGCGGCTCGGTCCCCAGCCCCAGTTGCCGACAGACCTCTTTGCAGCGCATCGCCGCTCCCGAGGTCGCGAACAAGGCGATGATCTCCCGGTACTCCGGCGACATCACCGTCACATCCAGCTCTGACTCGGCCTTCAACAGCGCCACGGCGACCCCGCCGTCACCCCCACCCGCGCCGTCCGAGCCCGGCACCGGCGAAGACGGCGCGGCCAGCACCTCCTCCACCGTCTCCCGCGCGATCTGCAACCGCGCCAGCCGCTCCTCGGCCCCGGACAACTCCTCGGACAGACCAGCGATCTGCGCGAGCTGAGGTACTGGGCCATGCCGAGCGGCTGCGTGAGTGCGGGTCGCCGGGCGCAGATGGACGGTCGAGGAGACCTTCCAGTCCGGCAAGGGCCTGGCCGGACTGGACGAGCACCAGGTCAGACGCTGGACGTCCTGGCACCGCTGGGTCACCCTCGCGATGCTCGCCCACGCCTTCCTCACCGTCGTCCGCGCCGACGAACACGCCCGCCACTCGAAGCCGGACGGGCTGATACCGCTCACCTGCAACGAGATCCAGCACCTGTTCACCGCGCTCGCCGTCCGGCCCGTCCACGACGCGACCCACCGGCTCGACTGGTCCCATTGGCGACGCCGCCACCAGGCCCGATCCCAGGCCAGCCACTATCAGCGACAAGCCGCCCAGACATGAAGATCGCGATCTACAGCTGGAGTACTAACCGCTAAACCCGTCGCGTCGCGTCGGCGCACCGAAGTGCCGAGAGATTACCTCGGCACGGCCTGATACTCCCAGCTTCCGGTAAATAGAATGCAAATTGTTCTTCACCGTACGCTCGGCTATGCCAAGTCTGCGACCTATCTGACGGTTCGAGATTCCGGTCAAAAGCAGCTGGAAAACTTCGTTCTCGCGATCCGTGAGGGACTCTATGTCGTTGTCGGATAGCTTCGGCGCGGGGGCAGGTAGGTCGGAATTTGACTGATTCTCCTGCACCAGGATCTGCAACAGACGGGTTATCTCTTCGATCTCCCGGAGCAGCACCCGGAGACTGCACGCGATGTCGTGGTGGCAAAATTCTTCCTCGTCGGGCATGACGACATCCTCCGGGGTGAGTCTGTCGCTCATAGACGGGGCAGGGATTCTGACGTCGGGAAGCGGTGCAGACGGAGCCGTTATTCCCTTTCTGGCGGGGTGGCGAACCCAGGATCCAGTTCCGCCCCTTTGTCAGTTCGCCCTCACTGGTACACCTGCGTCCCTGTAGCACCTGCTGCCACTGGACGGTACTGGGACCCTGCGCCGAACTGTGGCGTGAGTGCGATGAAAAGAGCCGGTGAACCATTACGGTGGCGCGGACTGATGGGGGCACCAAAGGACCTGGTGCCGTATCGAAGGTACCTAATGCTCTGCTGTTTCCGGGTTCGAGAACCGGGCACTCGGGTTGTACGTAACGGCGAAAGAAACGATACTGGGGAGGGAATTTATGAATGCCGGTCCCGCGTCTGCTGCCGCCCAGTTACTCGTGGAGCAGGAGCAGATCACCAGTCAACGTGATAACGCACTGCTGCGATCAGCCCGCGCTGGCCGGGTGGGTCGAGAAGATCTTCGTCGCATGGTGCAGGCTGACCAGTTGTGCCTCGAGACCGAGACGCTGACTTATGCGGTGCTTCTCGCCCGGTTCCCCAGCGGGACGGCAGCTGATCTCTTCTCCGGGCTGAATTCCGCCCTGCGCATAGTCAAGCCTAGCCTCGACCGGTGCGCGAAGGCTCTGGGCTCGCCTCCCGTCTCCGCTCTCGACCCGTCCAAGGACGTCAACGCGTTCGCCTTTCCCATGGCTGTTTCCTGGATGTGTCTGCACGCCGGGCCCGCTGCCGCTGCACTGGCGCTGCGGTCAGATTTCGCGGCCTACGCGCGGGAGAGTCGGGAACTCGTCCGGATGCTGACCGACGCGGGCGCGGAGGTGCCCGAGGCGTTCCGTGACCACTACAGCATGCCAGCGCCTTCGGAGCTGCTCGACCTGGCCGCCACCGTCGTGAAGGACGGCATCCGTGAGGGCGAAACGTCCGACCACACCGCGTCGGTGGCCAAGCTTTTACTGGCTGGCCTCGACGGTTTCTGGCGGTTCGCCGCTGGGCCGGAGCGGGCGCCGTCCGCAGTCGCTGCGGGGCCGCGAAGCCGGCAAGGGTGACGGCCGTGCGGGTGGGAATAGCGGGCGGTGGGATTGCGGGTCTGACGCTGGCGTGGTTGCTCGACGAGAGCCACGAGGTACTTCTGCTGGAGGAACGGCCACGCGGAGTCCGTCCAGACAACCGCAGACGGCGGTACTCGTGTCATTGACCTTGGTGTCCGGGAGACACCCATCGAGGTGTCTCCGGTCTGGCGGCACGTCGCGGCGTCAGCGGGTATTGCGGCAGAGGATTTTGTTGCGACCAAGGCCTCTCGCGTTGTTTCCACAAGCACGCGCGCTCGGCTCTGTGGGTCTCCGCCGCCGAACTCTACCGATACGGTACGACCGGTCACGACCGAGGGGCCGACGTACCGGGCCATGGTTCGCTCTGCCGAGAAGTCCGCGCGGTGGGAGCTGGGCGGGATGACCTGGGACGTCACGCTCGACGACGTCCTGACTTCGTGGTCGCTGCCCTCCTCCTCGGTGGAGCACTTGTTGTGCGCGTTGCCGGCTTCGCTCTACGGCTGCACGCTGGATGAGGTGCGAAACCTGTCCGCACGGGCGGTCGGCGCGATCTTCGCCCAGCCGGACACGGTTCCCCGGACGACGTACCTGCGATCGAGATCCACGTCCCTCGTCCACGGGCTCGCCGCCGGCACAACGGGCCGTACGACCCGTCGGCTCCCAGTGGAGGGCACGGTCCTCCGCTGGACGGCGCGACCGGCATGCGGAGCCGCACGTCGGCTGACCACCAGTTCGCCGCCGAAGCGGCGGCGGATCCCGCCTTCGTCCCCTTCGTGTTACCGCGTCAGCCCTCCGCCGGGGGCGACGCCGCAGGACAACGACCTGATAACCCAAACCGAACCCAAGGAGTCGGCGTGGCAACACCAGACGAGACCACCCCCACCCCCCCACCCCGGCACGCCCGTAGTTGGAACCAGGTGTCCACCAGCTATTCCCGGACGGCCACCATTCCTCTCCTCTTCACGGAACAGGTCGACGCCCGGCCCGAGGCAACCGCCATCGAATGGGCGGACGGGGGGTGGAGCTACCGCGAGCTGGCGGCACAAGTCCGGCGCGGCGCCACAGCCTTGCGAGCGCACGGCGTTGGCGCCGGGGACGTGGTCGCAGTTGTGATGCGCCGGTCCCCGGAGGCGGTGGCCGCCATCCTCGCGGTCCTGCACGCGGGCGGTGTCTACCTCCCGCTCGGCCCCGACCAGCCCGCCGACCGGCTGCACCGGATACTTCAGGACGCCGGCGCCCGGGTGGCGGTGCACGGCGCGGACGAGCCCGTGGAGGTACCGGACTCTACGACCGCCATCTCCGTCGACGACCTGTTCAACGTTCCCGAGGAAGCCGATCAGCGGTGGTGGCGCGAACGCATCGCCGGTGAGGCGGCGTACGTCATCTACACCTCGGGATCGACCGGCACGCCCAAAGGAGTGGTGTGTCCCCACCGCGGCCAGACCAGGCTGGCCCACGGGGCGGGAGAACTGCGCATCCGTCGAGACGACCGCGTTCTCGCCACCACCGATCTGACGTTCGACGTCTCCTGCTTCGAGATCTTCGCCACCCTGCTGAACGGCGCCTGCCTCCTCCTCACGCAGGGCTTGGACCTGCTGGACTCCCAGGCGTTGGAGAACGTGGTGCGCGGACGGCAGGTCAGCGTGATGTGGATGAGCGTGGGCCTCTTCCACCAGCACGCCCACCTCGCACCGTACCTCTTCGCCGGACTGCGTCTTCTCGTCGCGGGCGGTGACGTGCTCAGCCCCCGCGCAGTACGCGCCGTCCTGGCGGAGGGCCGGCCGGGCACCTTCCTCAACGGTTACGGGCCCACCGAGAACTCCTCCCTGTCCACCGTATGCCGGGTGGACGACCTGTCCCCGCAGGCCGAGACGGTGCCCATCGGAGTGCCCGTTGCGGGCTCGACCGCCTACGTGGTGCGCAAGGACGGCACGGTCGCCGCCCCCGGTGAAACGGGCGAGTTGTGGGTCGGCGGGGACGGGGTGGCGCTGGGGTACCTCGGCGACCCGCGCAGGACGGCGGAACACTTTGTCGAGGACCAGTGGAGCCCCGACGAGATACGTGGACGGCTCTACCGCACCGGCGACATGGCACGGTGGCGTGAGGACGGGGTGATCGAGTTCATCGGACGGCGCGACCGCCAGGTCAAGATACGCGGCTACCGCGTCGAGTTGGACGAGGTCGAGTCGGTGCTGTCGACGCATCCCCACGTACACCAAACGGCGGTCGACATCGTCGGTGAGGGGGCGGGGCAGCGGCTGGTGGCCGCTGTCGTGGCGCACAGTGGACGTGAGCAGAAGGACCTTACGGCTCACCTGCACGAGCATGTACGCGACCGCTTGCCCAGCTACATGGTGCCGACGCGGATCGTGCTGGTAGACGCACTCCTCCTAACCTCCACTGGCAAAGTCGACCGCAGGTCGCTTTCCGCCCTGGCCAAGCCCGCCGCCCTGCCGGCGGCCCGCGACGAGGCGCCCCAGGGAGAAGTGGAGGAGACCCTCGCTGGAGTGTGGCGCGATGTCCTCCACGAGGACACGATCGAACGCGACGCGCACTTCTTAGCTCTCGGCGGTACGTCGCTTCGGGCCACACAGGTCACCGCCGCGGTACGCGAACGGCTGAAGGTACCGGTCGGTTTCGGGCGGGAGATGATCCGCAGCCTGGTCGCCGACCCGTCCCTGCGAGACTTCGCCGCGACGGTGCGGGACCTGCTGGCCGGTCACGAGCAATCCGCCGATGCGGACACCGACTTCGCGGCCGAGCGCCGACTCGACCCGGACCTGCACTACAACGCGCCCGCGACGGCCACTCTCCAAACACCACGGCAGGTACTGCTGACCGGTTCAACCGGATTCCTGGGGGCCTACCTCGTGGACCGGCTGCTACGGGAGGGCGTAGAGCGAGTGCACTGTTTGATCCGCGCCGACGACCCACCACAGGCCCTCGCACGGCTGGCCGCCAGGATGCGGCGCTACGGCCTCGCCCCCGAACCGCTACTGGGCCGTGTCGTCCCCGTCCCCGGAGAGCTGGCCGAGCCGCACCTCGGTCTGTCCGAAAACGACTGGGACCAGCTCGCCCGGGAGAGCGACCTGATCGTGCACTGCGGCGCACGGGTCAACTTCGCCTACCCCTACCGAGCGCTCGCGCCGATCAACGTCGGTGGCACCCGCACGGTACTGAAGTTGGCAGGCGAGCACACCACCAAACCGCTCCACTACATCTCCACCATCGCGGTGATCGCCGGGTTCGGCACCGCCGGCGTCGCACACGTCGACGAAAACACCCCGCTTGACCATGCTGACCGCCTATCCCTGGGCTATCCCGAGACCAAATGGGTCGCGGAGAACCTCGTCGCCGAGGCCGGACGACGCGGCCTGCCCGTCGCCATCCATCGCCCCTACGAGGTGACCGGCACCGTGGACCGGGGCACGTGGAACACCGACACCATGATGTGTGCACTGTTTCGCACCATCGCCGAAACCGGCCTAGCCCCAGATATGGCCCTGCCGCTGGACTTCGTACCGGTGGACTACACCGCGGACGCGATCACACACATCATCACCCAGCAAAAACCCGACGGACGCGTCTATCATCTCACCAACCCCCGCGCGGCCCGTCTGTCCCTCCTCGTGGAACGCCTGACCGCGATGGGCTATCCCGTGCGGACCGTGCCCTACGACGCGTGGACGGAGATGCTCGCCGATCTGACGGCCCGGCTGCCCGACCACCCCATGGCCCCATACGTCGGCATGTTCGTCGAACCGGCGCACGACAGCGAGGTCTCGGTCAAGCAGATGTACACCGACGGGGTCTTCCCCACCTTCGGTCGCCACAACACCGACGCTGCAATCGCTGACAGCGGACTCGTCTGCCCGCCCGTGGACGCCGGGCTGCTCGACACCTACCTGCGCGAGTTCAGGCGCACCGGCTTTTTGGCACCGCCGTCCACATCCACCGGCACCTCATCCGCTCCCGGGAACACCACATGACGTCCGGCTTCCATGTCCGCACGTCATGGAAGCTGTCGGATGTCTCCTACAGTCTGCGCGGCCCACTGGCGGCCCAGGCCGAACGAATGCGTGCCGCCGGGGAGGATGTACTAGGGCGTGTATCGGGTCATGATCAATGTGTGGGATTCGCCCTCACGGCGAGGACGAATCCGGTAGTCAGGGGCGTATGACGCGTGCGCAACTGAGTGATGAGGAGTGGGAGTACGTCGGGCCGTACCTGCCGATCGGCGAGTACGGGCCGTATCCCGCTACTCTGCGGCAGCAGTTCGAGGGCGTGATCTGGAAGTTCCGTTCCGGGGCGCAGTGGCGGGAGATGCCCGCCGAGTTCGGCGCCTGGTCCACCGTGCACAACCGCTTCAGGCAGTGGCGCGATGCCGGGGTCTTCGAGGCTCTGCTGGAGGGCCTGTTCGCCGAGGCCGCCAAGCGGGGCCGAGTGGACTTGTCGCTGGTCAGCGTGGATTCCACCACGGTCCGAGCCCACCACGACGCGGCCGGGATGCAGCTGGACGACCAGACCCTGACCGCCCTGGAGAAGGCCGCCGCCGAACAGGAGAAGGCCCGGTTAAAGGGGGCAGCCCGGAAGGACAAGCCGGACAGAGTGCCGACCCCGCCCGCGAGGAGCGAAGACGTATCCGGCGCCGACACCGGGTCCGATTGAAGGCTGCCCTGATGGGGCGCTCGCGAGGCGGCCGGACCAGCAAGGTCCACCTCGCGGCCGACCGCCGCTGCCGCCCCCTCGCGATCATCCTGACCGCCGGACAGGCCGCCGACAGCCCCCGGTTCATCCCCGTACTGGACAAGGTCCGCGTCCGCGGCCCGGTCGGCCGGCCACGCACCCGCCCCGACGCGGTCGCGGGCGACAAGGCGTACTCCTCTCGCGGTAACCGCGCCTACCTGCGCAAA
>NZ_NEUE01000311.1 GCF_002910905.1 Streptomyces sp. SM11
CCGCCAGATGCGCGCGATGTAGTGCCAGGACACGGTGATGTTCTCGGTCCGCTCCAGGTACTTCGCCAACTCCCGTGCGGACCAGTGCGAAAGCCCTGTGCCGCTTGGTGGCGTCATGCGCGTCAGCGCGATCACCCTGGCCCGCACCCGCACCGGCACCTGTTCCCGTGCGCCACCGGGACGCTCCCCTTCCAGCCCGGCCAGGCCCTGCTCGGCATAGCGGGTCTTCCAGCGGTCCACGGTCGGCAGCGACACTCCGAGCAGCTCGGCAATGTCCTTGCGGCGGCGCCCCTCGCCCGACCACAACACGATCCGGCCCCGCGTGGCTATGTCCGCAGGCACGTCCCTGCTGTTCACCAACTCCCGCAACTCGGCGGCCTGTTCCACGGAGAGCTCCATACCAAGAGACCCTGCCACACAAGATCAAGTAATGCTGACGGAATCACGAGACACTAGCCGTTGAGAAGCGGCAGGCGCTGGCCGGTAGAGGTCACTCCGGCCAGGTGGACACCGCCGCCTCGGGGTAAAGGGAGCACCCACCCCGGTCGTATCTCATTCGTGTGGAACGTGGAAACCCCGGTGCCGCCCCCTCCCCAGCGGTCGACAAGGACGCCCTCGCCACCTGGATCCGCGCCCTGCCGGCGCATGAGAAGGACTCCCTGCTGCTGGAGGCTGCCCTGGGCACCGCCCCGCAGCCCGGTCCCACCCTGCTGGCCCGCCACCGCGCCGCGTCCCACGGCGCGGCCGAACCGTCCGCGGCCGCGCGTCGCCGTTCGGCTGCGGAACTCCTCGACGCCGCCCACGAGGTGCGCAGCGAGCACGCCAGGCAGCGCGAGCAAGCCCGCGCCCGGGCCCTCCGATCCGAACTGCGCGCTAGCGAGAGCCACCTGGACCGCCTGGCCGAGAACACCCAGCGACGCCGCCGTCGCCCTTCTGAAGGATCTCCGTGCGGTCCACGACCGGGTGGGCACCCCCGAGGAGTTCGCCAGACGCCTGCACAACCTGCGCGAACAGCACCACGGCAAGCCCTCGCTGATGCGGCGCTTCACCGACGCCGGTCTGATAGCCCGCTGAGGCGCACTCAGATGTGGTCGCGTGGGTGCTCGGCCAGAAGATGGAGCGCGGCGAGGGCGGCAGGTCGGCCGGTGGCGGACAGGGAGATCGGGGCATCGATGACCCGTTCCCGCTCGTCGAGGTAGCCGAGTTCGCGGCCGGTGTGCCAGAACCTCCACAGCAGCCGCCCGGTGTCCTCCACCTCCATCGCGGCGCCGTCACCGCGGGAGAAGCACGCGGCAAGCACCGGATGGATGACATCGCGCAGGTCCCGTCGGAGCCGGGGCTCCGTCCACAGTGCGCCCAGGGCACACTCGGCAAACTGCCGCTCAGCTGCTGTGGTACCGAGCCAGGACAGTGCGGCCGTGTGCTGGCGCAGCTGGTGGTCCGTCAGCTGAACACGGCCGGCAGCCGAGAGCTTGAGCGTGCGATGGCGCTTGGTCACCAGCCGATGGGTGCGGGCGAGTTCGTGCAGTGCGGCCAGCTGAAACAGGTCCGCCTCCGAGCGCGGCCCCTTGCCAATCGGGTACCAGTGCGGGTAGCGGTCGAACGCGGCAGCCACCAGTTCCCGCGGCAGGTAGCCGGCCTGAGTCAGGGTGACGCCGTCACCGATCTGCTCCAGCAGCCACCGCAGCGGTTCAGCCGTGTCCACAGGTGCCGTGGAAGACTCCTCCAGGGCAGGCAGGACGGCTGCGAGCAGGGCGCGGCGCTCGGCCGGGGGCGCCTCGGCCCACAACTCGCGCCGTTCGCGGCGGACACCCTCCAGCGGGGCACGGCCGTCGAACACGGGCTGCGCTGTGGTGAGCCAATGCTGGGCGAACCGTCGGCGCGCGGCCGGGAACGTACGCGCTTCCGGGGCGAGCTCGCCCTCGTCCAGGGCCTGCTCCAGTCGACGTTCGAGGTTGGCGCGGGCCAGCGCTTCTTGGATGCCCATGACCTGGCCCCAGCTCAGCTCGGGTACGTCCGGCGGGGTAGTGGGCGAGGCACCCGCGGCCTTGCGGTAGGCCGCGAAACCCGCCTCCTCGGAGCGCTGCCAGGCCTCCAGTACCTGGGCGGTGATCGTGCTCGTGCACACAGCGGCGGCCCGAACGCGGCCGGCCCCGGCCAGTAGGTCTCCCAGGACTGCGACCGCACGCCGCTGCTCAAGGGTGTCCGCGTGCCACTTGCGGGGCAGCTCGTACCAGCAGAAGCGTTCGATCTCGGCCGCCGAGAGCACGCCGAGCGCGGCGCCGTCCGGCACCAGCCAGCCCAGCAGGCGCTGCGCCATCGCCTTGTCCGCCACCAACGTGATCACCTCTTCCACGCTCTGGTCCGCCTGCCGATCCTCCCACGGGCAGGGGTTCCCGTCCGGGCGCGACGACCTGGCGCGGGCCGACGCTGAGCTCACGCAGGCCGAAGCGATACCCGCACCCGTTCCGCAGGCGCCGTGACGCGTCCGCATCTGCCAGAACGACACGAGTCCCCACATCGCCACCCACCTTCGATCGAACAAGGCGACCGCGTTGGTCGAGGACAGCAGGAGACTTCTGACGACGTATCACGCACAGCCGTCCACCGGCTGTCCACCGGAGACCGTCTCCGCCTGATCAACCCAACCAGCCGACATGCCAGAACCGCAGTTCAGGGCCTTGGCGCACTTCGCTGCCGACGGCAGGTGAACCTATGACCAACGCACCGCGATGCGTAGGATGCGAGTGTCCGATTGGCCCGAATTCCAAGGTCAAAGAAACGAAGAAACCCCAGGTTAGAGGCCCAACCTGGGGTTCATCATAGAGCCGCCTTCGGGATTCGAACCCGAGACCTACGCATTACGAGTGCGTTGCTCTGGCCAACTGAGCTAAGGCGGCGCGCCCTGTCGCACTATGGTGCGGTCAGCAGCGGAGCCAAGTCTACACAGTTTCCGGGGGTGCTCCGCACAGGCACCCCCGGACGGGTTTGTACAGGTCAGGCCGGATCTGGGCGGATCACGCGCAGGTCGGGAGCGGGTCAGGTGCGGTCAGGTGCACTTCTTGCCGTCGGTGGGCGGGGTGCCTTCCAGGAGGTACGTGTTGATCGCCGTGTCGATGCAGTCGCTGCCCCGGCCGTACGCGGTGTGGCCGTCGCCGTCGTAGGTGAGCAGGGTGCCGGAGGATAGCTGCTCGGCGAGGGAGCGGGACCATGCGTACGGGGTGGCCGGGTCGCGGGTCGTGCCGACGACGACGATCGGGTCGGCGCCCTTCGCCTCGGTGCGGTGCGGGGTACCCGTGGCCTCGGTGGGCCAGTACGCGCAGTTCAGGGCGGCCCAGGCGAAGCCGCGGCCGAAGACCGGGGAGGCCTTCTCGAAGTCCGGGACCGCCTTCTCGACCGCGTCGGGGGTGTCGAAGGCGGGCGGCAGGTCGAGGCAGTTCACGGCGGCGTTGGCGAACATCAGGTTCGCGTACTTCCCGTCCGGCTCGCGCTCGTAGTAGCTGTCGGCCAGGGACAGGAGACCGGAGCCGTCGCTGCGCTGCGCGCCCGCCAGCGCCTCGCGGAGCTGCGGCCAGGCAGCCTCGTCGTACATGGCGGCGATCACCCCGGTGGTGGCCAGGGACTCGCCCAGCTCGCGGTCGTCGCCGGTCGGGATCGGCTTCGCGTCCAGGTCCTTGAAGAGCTGCTTCAGTGCGGTCGCCGCGTCGGCGGTGGACGTGGTGCCGAGCGGGCAGTCCGGCTGCTCGACGCAGTCGGCGGCGAAGGACTGGAAGGCCCCCTCGAAGCCCGCCGTCTGGTCGCGGTTCATGTCGATGGCCTTCAGCGACGGGTCCATCGCCCCGTCCAGGACGAGGCGGCCGGCCCGCTCCGGGAAGAGGTCCGCGTACGTGGCGCCCAGGAAGGTCCCGTACGACGCTCCGACGTAGTGCAGCTTCTCGTCGCCGAGCAGGGCTCGCAGGACGTCCATGTCGCGGGCCGTGTCGACGGTGGAGACGTGCGGGAGGATCTCGCCGCTCCGCTTCTCGCAGCCCGCCGCGAACTTCTCGAAGGACGCACTCAGCTTCCGGACCTCCGTGTCGTCGTCGGGCGTCTGGTCGACCTGGGTGTAGACGTCCATCTCCGGTCCCGTCAGGCACTCGACGGGCTCGCTGCGGGCCACACCGCGCGGGTCGATGGCCACCATGTCGTAGCGGGCCCTCACCTGGGCCGGATAGCCGAGTGCCGCGTACCCCTGGAGATAGCCGATCGCGGAACCGCCCGGGCCGCCCGGATTCACCAGGAGGGAACCGATCCGCTTGCCGGGTCCGGTGGCCTTCTTGCGGGAGACGGCGAGCTCGATGTCGCCGTCATCCGGCTTGTCGTAGTCCTTCGGCGCCTTCATCGTCGTGCACGCGAACCCCTCCACCCCGCAGTCGCGCCAGCTCAGCTTCTGCGTGTAGTACGACGACAGCCCCTCGGGAGCCGCGGCGCCGGTGGCCGAGGCGTTCGGCGACGAGCCGCTGCCGCTGCAGCCGGAGATGAGGAGGCCGGCAGTGCCGATCCCGATGGCGAAGGTGCGGAGCAGCCGCCTGGTATCCATCCAGGGAGCGTATCCGCCAGGTGACGAGTCGTCCGATTCCCTGCTCATTCGGGTGAACAGGGCCCCGCGCAGGGCCCCTCAGCCCGCCCGCAGCGCCATCGTCATCGCCTCCACCGCGAGCAGCGGCGCCACATTGCGGTCCATGGCCTCCCGGCAGGCGATCACCGACTCGATCCTGCGCAGGGTCTGCGCGGGGCTCGATGACTCCGCGATCCGGTCGAGGGAGTCCTGCACGTCGACGTTGGCGATGGCGATCCGGGAGCCGAGCTGGAGCGCCAGCACATCGCGGTAGAACCCGGTGAGCTCCGTCAGCGCCAGGTCGAGGCTGTCCCGCTGCGTACGCGTCTTGCGGCGCTTCTGCTTGTCCTCCAGCTCCTTCATCGCCCCCGCCGTACCGCGCGGCATCCGGCCCCCGGCCACCCCGCCGAGCGCCGCCTTGAGGTCCTCGGTCTCCTTGACGTCGACCTCCTCCGCCATCTGCTTGGCGTCGTCGGTGGCCGTGTCGATCAGCTCCTGGGCCGCCTTGAGGCAGCCGCCGACGTCGGCGACCCGCAGCGGGACCTTCAGCACCGCCGCCCGCCGTGCCCGCGCCCGCTCGTCCGTCGCGAGACGGCGCGCCCGGCCGATGTGCCCCTGGGTGGCGCGCGCTGCGGAGTGCGCCCGCTCGGGGTCGACGCCGTCACGGCGGATCAGGACGTCGGCCACGGCCTCCACCGGCGGGGTACTCAGGGTCAGGTGCCGACAGCGGGAGCGGATCGTGGGCAGGACGTCTTCGAGCGAGGGTGCACACAGCATCCAGACCGTGCGCGGCGCGGGCTCCTCGACGGCCTTGAGCAGGACGTTGCCCGCGCCCTCGGTGAGGCGGTCGGCGTCCTCCATGACGATGACCTGCCACCGCCCGACCGCCGGGGAGAGCTGGGCTCGCCGGACCAGGTCGCGGGTCTCCTTCACGCCGATGGAGAGCAGGTCCGTGCGGATGACCTGGACGTCGGCGTGCGTGCCGATCAGGCTCGTGTGGCAGCCGTCGCAGAAGCCGCAGCCGGGGGCGCCGCCCAGCGCCCGGTCCGGGCTCGTGCACTGGAGCGCGGCGGCGAAGGCCCGCGCCGCCGTGGACCGGCCGGAACCGGGCGGTCCGGTGAACAGCCAGGCGTGCGTCATCTTCGAGCCCTGGTCCAGCGGCTTGCCGTCGGACACGGCGGTGACCAGCGCATCGGCGTCCTTGGCGGCGGCGGCGAGCTGTTCCCGCACTCGGTTCTGTCCGACCAGGTCGTCCCATACGGTCATGGGTCACCGCCCTTCCGGTGGTGTCGTGCGGTGCCGCGGAACCGCGGTGCGTCGTCGCTTCCCATTGTGAGGGACGCCACCGACAGTCCGGCCCGCCCGCCCCCGGAGGGACGGACGGGCCGGGATTTCACCGTCGGCGGTGGGGCGGGTGTGTCAGCCGCGCGGGCGACGTCCGCGGCCCCCGGGGCCGGGGCCGTCGTCGTCCTGACCCCCGAGCAGTTCGTCCGCCAGGGTCGGCAGATCGTCCAGCGGGGTCTCCTCCGCCCAGTCCGGGCGGGGGCGCTTGCGGCGGCTCTGCTGCGGCCGGCCGGAAGCCTCCCCGGCCTGCGGGTCCTCGACCTGCGGCAGTTCGCGGGTGCGCTCGTTCTCGCTCTCCGCGGGCGGGGCCGCCGGGCTCTCGTCCTGGAAGAAGCCCTGGGGCACCCGGTCGGAGGGCTGATCGGCGGGCACGGGCGGCAGCACAGCCGTCTCGTCGGCGGCTGACGGACCGGCGTCCCCGGCCGGCCGCCGGTCCGCCGGCCGCTGGTCCGCCGGCCGCTGGTCCGCCGGCCGCTGGTCCCTGACGCGCGGCAGCATCGCCGTCTCGTCCTCCACGGAACCGGAAGCCGAACCCGAACCCGAACCCGTATCCGTATCCGTATCCGTATCCGTACCGCCACCGTAGGGACGCTCGCCCTCCGGCCGCGCCGTCGGGACGGGCTGCGTGATCTCGTTCGGGTTCACGATCGGTGTGGGCACCGTGAGCTCGTTCTCCGGAACGGACGGGCCGGACGAGGCGGACGAGCCCTCCGACCACGAGGACGTCTCCGTGCGGGGCGTACGGGACGCCCGCTGGGCCTCCGCCCGGCCTGCCTCCGCCCGCGCCTCCTCCGTACGGGCGGCCGCCTCGGCCTCGGCCCGGCGGCGGGCCTCCTCGGCGCGCACCAGGGCCTCCTCTGCCCTGCGCTGCTTCTCCAGCCGCTGCGCCTCGGCCTCCTTTCGGAGCCGGGCCTCCTCCTCGGCCTGCTTGCGCAGACGTTCCTGCTCGGCCTCACGGACCCGCTCCTCGGCCTCCAGCCGGAGCCGGTCCTCCTCGGCGCGGCGGCGGGCCTCCTCGGCGCGCTGCCGGGCCTCCTCGGCGCGCTGCCGGGCCTCCTCCGCCTGTCGTTCGGCCTCGCGGCGGCGGGCCTCCTCCAGCTCGCGCTGCTTGCGCTCCTCCTCCTCGGCGCGCAGCCGGGCGAGCTGCTCCTGGCGCTCCTTCTCCAGGCGCTCCTCCTCGGCCTTGCGGGCGGCCTCTTCCTCTGCCTTCCGCCGGGCCTCCTCGATGGCCTTGCGCCGGGCCTCCTCGATGGCCTCGATCTCGGCCTCGGAAAGCGGAAGGAGCTGGTCGAGCCGGTGACGTACGACCGTGGTGATCGACTCCGGCTCCTGGCCGGCGTCCACCACCAGATAACGCGTCGGGTCGGCCGCGGCCAGGGTCAGGAACCCGGACCGTACCCGCTCGTGGAATTCGGCCGGCTCCGACTCCAGCCGGTCCGGTGCCTCGGTGAACCGCTCCCGCGCGGTCGCCGGGTCGACGTCCAGCAGCACCGTCAGATGCGGTACGAGGCCGCTCGTCGCCCACCGCGAGATCCGGGCGATCTCGGTCGGGGCCAGGTCCCGGCCGGCGCCCTGGTAGGCCACGGACGAGTCGATGTAACGGTCGGAGATGACGATCGCTCCGCGCTCCAGCGCCGGGCGGACGACGGAGTCGACGTGCTCGGCGCGGTCGGCGGCGTACAGCAGGGCCTCGGCCCGGTTGGACAGACCCGCGGAGGACACGTCCAGCAGGATCGACCGCAGCCGCTTCCCGACCGGGGTGGCCCCGGGCTCCCTGGTCAAGACGACCTCGTGGCCCTTGGCCCGGATCCACTCGGCGAGCGCTTCGGCCTGGGTCGACTTGCCCGCTCCGTCACCGCCCTCCAGGGCGAGGAAGAAACCGGTGGCGGCCGGCGCGACCGCCGGGTCGCCGCCGCGCAGCGCCTCGCGCAGGTCCCGGCGCAGCGGCACGCCCGCCCGGTCGTCCGTCCTGGCGAGGACGAGTGCGGCGACGGGCAGCAGCAGTGCGCCGAGCAGCATCAGGGTGAAGGCGGCCCCGCCGCGGGCGAAGACGAAGTCGCCGGAGACCAGGCGGTGCCGCCCGATCGCGGCGGCCAGCAGCGGACCGGCGACCGCGCCGAGCGCGACGAGCACCCGGACGACGGCCTGGAGGTGCTCGGAGGTCCGGGCCTGCCGGAACGCCTCGGTCTCCTGGTCGATCAGGGTGTGACCGGTGTTCGCGGCGACCCCGGCGGCGTAACCGGCGAGCAGAGCGATGGCGATCCCGGTCGCGGTGTCTGGCACCAGGCCGAGCGCGAGGAGCGCGAGGCCGGTGACGGCGGTGGCCAGCGCCAGCAGGCGGCGGCGCGACAAGGTGGGCAGCACGTGGTGTGCGGTGCGGATGCCGAGGGCGGTGCCGCCGGTCAGTCCGAGGATCAGCAGCGCGAAGGTGGCCGGCCCGCCGCCCAGGTCGTAGGCGTGCAGTACGGAGACGGCCGCGGCCGCGGCGACGGCTCCGGCGACGGCCGCGCAGACCGCGACGAACAGCGGGACGGCGCCGGTGCGGCCCTTGTCAGGGCCGTTGCCGGTGGCGGGGCGGCGCAGGCCCTCCAGCGGGGAGCGCGGCCGGGGCGTCTGGGTGGCCGGGAACTGGAGGAAGTACAGAGTGGAGATGGAGGCGGAGAAGAGCCCTGCCGCGACGTAGGACCCCAGGGCCGCCTGGTGGAAGGAGAACCACTCCAGGCCCGAGCCGAGGAGGTTGCCGACCAGCGTGGCGACCAGCAGCACCGCCGCAGCGGCGGGCACGGCGAGGAAGTCGGTCCGGAGCGAGAGACGGCGCAGGGCGTCGAGGTGGTCGGGCAGCGGGCGTACCGCGGCTCCTTCGAGGGGCGGGGCGGGCAGCAGCGCCGGGGCGGCACTGTCCTTGGCCACGGCCCACAGGCGCTCACCGGCTCCGGTCACGAAGACGGTGATGAGGATCATCATGAGCGCCTTGTCGGGCGTCCAGTCGATCCACAGCGGGGCGACGACCAGCAGCGCCAGGCGCAGCCCGTCCACCCCGATCATCAGCCATCGCCGGTCCAGCTTCCCGCCGGGCCCCGCGAGGGACGTCAGGGGCCCCAGGAGCACGGCTCCGAAGAACAGGGTGGAAAGGATCCGGGCACCGAGGACGGCGGCGACGGCGAAGGCCGCCCCGCGGTATCCGGTACCGAATGAGCCCTCAAGGACCGCCGCTTGCAGCGACAGCAGCACCAGCACGAGAAGGGCGAGTGCGTCGCCGATACCGCCGACGAGCTGGGCGCTCCACAACCGCTTCAGCGGGGGAATACGCAACAGGGCCCGTACGGCGCGCTCGCGTGAGTCTGCGGCAAGTGTGTCGGAGGTGGGGCTCACGACCGTTGGCTGCTCGGCTCGCGTCATCCGCCCAGCCTATCGGCAGCGGCACGGTCGCCGTCGGCCCGTCCGAACATATGGGCGCAGACGGCTTCCGGCCATGGTCGTCCAGGTACCCCGGGACGCACCGCCGCCCGGCACCTGCGTGAGGTGCCGGGCGGCGGTGGCGGTGCGGGTACGACGGGCCCGTCAGCCGTCCGACGGGGTGGCGGAAGAGGCGGAGGTCGTCTTCTTCGCCGTCGTCTTCTTGGCGGCCGTCTTGGCGGTCGTGGTCTTCTTGGCCGTCGTCGTCTTCTTGGCCGTCGTCGTCTTCTTCGCCGCGGTCTTCTTGGCGGTCGTGGTCTTGGTGGCCGTCGTCTTCTTCGCGGCCGTCTTCTTGGTCGTCGCCTTCTTCGCAGGCGCCTTCTTGGCCGTCTTCTTCTTCGCGGGCCCCTTGGCGCGCTTCTCGGCGAGCAGCTCGTAACCACGCTCGGGCGTGATGTCCTCGACGCTGTCGTCGGTCCGCAGGGTCGCGTTGGTCTCGCCGTCGGTGACGTACGCGCCGAAGCGGCCGTCCTTCACCACGACCGGCGCACCGCTGACCGGGTCGGTGCCCAGCTCCTTCAGCGGCGGCTTGGCCGCGGCCCGGCCGCGCTGCTTGGGCTGGGCGTAGATCGCGAGGGCCTCGTCGAGGGTGATGTCGAAGAGCTGGTCCTCGGAGGTCAGCGACCGGGAGTCGGTGCCCTTCTTCAGATACGGGCCGTAGCGGCCGTTCTGCGCGGTGATCTCGACACCCTCGGCGTCCTCGCCGACGACGCGCGGCAGCGACATCAGCTTGAGGGCGTCGGCGAGGGTGACCGTGTCCAGAGACATGGACTTGAAGAGGGAGGCCGTCCGCGGCTTCACCGCGTTCTTGCCGGTCTTCGGCGTCCCCTCGGGCAGCACCTCGGTGACGTACGGGCCGTACCGTCCGTCCTTGGCGATGATCTGGTGGCCGCTGACCGGGTCCGCGCCCAGCTCGAAGTCGCCGCTGGGCTTGGCCAGCAGCTCCTCGGCGAGCTCGACGGTCAGCTCGTCGGGCGCCAGGTCCTCGGGCACGTCGGCACGCTGGTGGCCCTCGGCGCCCTTCTCGCCCCGCTCGATGTACGGGCCGTAGCGGCCGACGCGGAGCTTGATGTCGTTGCCGACGGGGAAGGAGGAGATCTCCCGGGCGTCGATCGCACCGAGGTCGGTGACCAGGGCCTTCAGGCCGCCGAGGTGGTCGCCGTCGCCGTTGCCCGCGTCGGAGGCCGCTCCGGCTCCGGCGGTGTCGTCACCGGGCTTGGCGCCGAAGTAGAAGCGCTTGAGCCACGGTACGGACTTGGCCTCGCCCCGCGCGATGCGGTCGAGGTCGTCCTCCATACGGGCGGTGAAGTCGTAGTCGACGAGCCGGCCGAAGTGCTTCTCCAGCAGGTTGACCACGGCGAAGGACAGGAAGGACGGGACGAGCGCCGTGCCCTTCTTGAAGACGTAGCCGCGATCCAGGATCGTCCCGATGATCGAGGCGTACGTCGAGGGACGGCCGATCTCGCGCTCTTCGAGCTCCTTGACCAGCGAGGCCTCGGTGTAGCGGGCCGGGGGCTTGGTGGCGTGCCCGTCGACCGTGACCTCCTCGGCGGACAGCGCGTCGCCCTCGGCCACCTGCGGCAGCCGGCGCTCGCGGTCGTCCAGCTCGGCGTTGGGGTCGTCGGCGCCTTCGACGTACGCCTTCATGAAGCCGTGGAAGGTGATCGTCTTGCCGGAGGCGGAGAACTCGGCGTCACGGCCGTCGCTCGCCCGGCCGCCGATCTTGACGGTGACGGAGTTGCCGACCGCGTCCTTCATCTGGGAGGCGACGGTCCGCTTCCAGATCAGCTCGTAGAGCCGGAACTGGTCGCCGGTGAGCCCGGTCTCGGCAGGGGTGCGGAAGCGGTCGCCGGAGGGGCGGATCGCCTCGTGCGCCTCCTGCGCGTTCTTGACCTTCCCGGCGTACGTACGCGGCTTCTCGGGGAGGTAGTTCGCCCCGTACAGCTGTGTGACCTGCGCCCGGGCCGCGGAGACCGCGGTGTCGGAGAGGGTCGTGGAGTCCGTACGCATATAGGTGATGAAGCCGTTCTCGTACAGCTTCTGCGCCACCTGCATGGTCGCCTTGGCCCCGAAGCCCAGCTTGCGGCTCGCCTCCTGTTGGAGGGTCGTGGTCCGGAAGGGGGCGTACGGGGAGCGGCGGTACGGCTTCGACTCGACGGACCGGACCGCGAAGGAGGAGTCGGCGAGCGCGGCGGCCAGGGCGCGGGCGTTCGTCTCGTCCAGGTGCAGGGTCTGGGCGGAACCGGCCTTCAGCTGCCCGTCGGGGCCGAAGTCGCGGCCCTGGGCGATCCGGCGGCCGTCGACCGCGCTGAGGCGGGCCGTGAGGGTCGAGGGGTCGGAAGCGTCACCGGCGCGGCCGGTGGCGAACTTTCCGGTCAGGTCCCAGTACTCGGCGGAGCGGAAGGCGATGCGCTCGCGCTCCCGCTCGACGACGAGCCGGGTGGCGACGGACTGGACGCGGCCCGCCGAAAGCTTCGGCATGACCTTCTTCCACAGGACCGGCGAGACCTCGTAGCCGTAGAGGCGGTCGAGGATGCGGCGGGTCTCCTGGGCGTCGACCATGCGCTGGTTGAGCTCGCGCGGGTTGGCGACGGCGGCCCGGATCGCGTCCTTGGTGATCTCGTGGAAGACCATCCGGTGGACCGGGACCTTGGGCCTCAGCACTTCCTGCAGGTGCCACGCGATGGCTTCGCCCTCGCGGTCCTCATCGGTGGCGAGGAAGAGTTCGTCGGACTCGGCCAGCAGCTGCTTGAGCTTCCTGACCTGGGACTTCTTGTCGGCGTTGACCACGTAGATGGGCTGGAAGTCGTTCTCGACATCCACCCCGAGGCGGCGTACCTCGCCGGTGTACTCGTCCGGGACCTCGGCCGCGCCGTTCGGGAGGTCGCGGATGTGCCCGACGCTCGCCTCGACGACGTATCCGGGGCCGAGATAGCCCTTGATCGTCTTCGCCTTGGCAGGCGACTCGACGATGACGAGTCGGCGGCCGCCCTGTGCGGTCTCGCTGGTCGGGGACAACTTCGCTCTTCTCTCCGGTCGACACTCGATGGGCATCCGGGCAGCGTCATGACGCTGCCCGCGGTGCTGTCGCTGCGGAGTGTGACGGTACAACCCGCCCCCGTGTCAAACGGCAAAAGCCCGCAACGGCCACTCGAACGGTAACCCGACTTCCGCCATTCCTGCCGCCCGGACCGCCGGGTCCGCGCCGCGCGGGGCCTCGGCCTGCCGCTCTTCGGAGGTGGTCGTGATGACCTTCGGGAGACCTGTCGTCCCGGGCGTCGCCCGGCCGGAGGCGGGGATCAGACGAGCGTGAAGCACCACACGCCGAGGCCGAGGAAAACTACGCCGAAGAGTGTCGTGAGTGCGGTGGAGGCGACGGGGCTCACACCGTGCGCCACCGGCGCGCGGTGCAGGGCTCGCGCCCCTGTCCAGATCAGGAGGGCGGCGCCGAACAGCGCCAGGGCCGTACCGGCGAAGACTGCTGAGACGCTCTCCATGTCGTACCCCTAGCCCGTCGTGGCGAACCGCCCGGGACGGGCCGACCGGTCCCGGAGCCGGACCTCGGCGGTCCGGCACGGGGAGGTTGTCACTCCGGGGCATCGCCCACACGAACCCCGAGTGAACAGCACTCCCCCGCCGACCGGCGGAACACCATCGGCCGCATATCGCCGGTCACGACCGGCGATATGCGGTCCGAGCGCGCCGGAGGGAACGCCGGGCACGAATACGCTGGTGGCAGGGAGACCGCCGCCCCAGCAGGGAGCAGCCCCGGTCCGTACCGGAAGGCCGTCGTACGGGCACTGCCGCCCGGCCCCCGGTCGCCCGCCGGCGAGCTTCCGCACCACGCTCGCTTCAGGAACCGGAGCCCGGGATCCAGGGCCCGCCCTCCGTTCCCTGCCCGCTCTCCGTGCCCTACGCGTCCCGAGGTCCGACGCCGGGCGCCGGCTCCAGGAAGCCTTCCTCGACCAGCAGCCGGATCGCCTGCGGCGTGCGGTCGCGCAGGAGCACCGGATCCTCCGCCATCAACTGCGCGATGGCATCCAGGATCCGCCCGGCCGGCAGCGAGCCGTCGGACACACCCGCGAACCCGGCGGCCACCGCGTCGACCTTGGTCGCCCGCATCATGCCGCGATGCTGACGCAGCACCACATGCTCGGGGTCCTCCGCGCCGGGCAGGCCGACCTGCTCCTGCACGACCTCGGCGGCGAGGGCGAAGTGCCCGGCGAGCAGCGCCGCGTCGTCCTGTTCGCGGAGGTAGTCCTGTCGGGCGAAGTGGTCCTGGACGGCCTGTCCGAGCGGCTGCTGCACCGCGTGCGGCCATTCCTCGACGACGATCGACGGGTTCCCGGCCGCCGCCGCGGCGGATTTGCGCAGGGTGATCCAGCCGAAGCCGACGGACGTGGCGCCCCGGGCCTCGAACTCGTCGAGCCACGCCTCGTACCGCTCGTCGTACTCGGCGGGGTCGCTGCGGTGGTCGCCGCTGTCCCGCAGCCACAGCTCGGCGTACTGCGTGACGTCCTGGACCTCGCGCTGGACGATCCAGGCGTCGCAGCCGTACGGCACCCAGGAGCGCAGCCGGTCCTGCCACTCCTCGCCCTCCACGTGCTGCCAGTTGGCGAGGAACTGGGCGTATCCCCCGTCGTTCAGATGGTCGCCGGACTGCTGCACCAGCGCCCGGCACAGGTCGTCGCCGCCCATGCCGCCGTCCCGGTAGGTGAGGCGGGCGCCGGGCGAGATGACGAAGGGCGGGTTGGAGACGATCAGGTCGAACGTGTCGGAGCCCACCGGCTCGAAGAGAGAGCCCTCGCGCAGGTCGGCGGGGGCCGCGCCGGAGAGGGCGAGCGTGAGCCGGGTGAACTCCAGGGCACGGGGGTTGAGGTCGGTGGCGGTGACCCGGGTCGCGTGCTGGGCCGCGTGCAGCGCCTGGATGCCGGAGCCCGTACCGAGGTCGAGGGCCGAGGCCACCGGCGTACGGACGGTGATGCCGGCGAGCGTGGTGGAGGCGCCTCCGACCCCGAGGACGACGCCCTCGTCGCGCGAGCCGATCCCACCCGCACCGCCGACCGCGCAGCCGAGGTCGGACACGATGAACCAGTCCTCGCCGTCCGGGCCCCCGTACGGCCGTACGTCGACGCTCGCGCGGACCGTGCCGTCGTCCGCCGCCCGGGTCACCCAGCCGTCCGCGACGCACTCGTCCAGCGGCAGGGCGGCGCGGGCCCGCTCCTCGGCGACGGGGCGCTGCAGAAGGAACAACCGCACCAGCGTGTCGAGCGGGAAGTCACCCCTGGTGGCCCGCAGGGCGGGGACGGTCTCGCTGCGGGCGAGGGCGGCATAGGCGGGCGCGCCGAGGCGGTCGAGGAGCCCGTCCGCGGTGAAGTCCGCGGCGAGCAGGGCCTCACGGAGGGCGGCGGCGTGGTCGGGTGCGGGAAGGCTGCTCTTACTCACCCACCCATTGTGTCCGGTCCCACCGACAACGGCAGCGGCCCGGGCACCCACCGGGTGTCCGGGCCGGGAGAACGGCGTTCAGGACTTCTTCTCCGAGGAGTCCTTCTCCGATGAATCCTTCTCCGTCGACTCCTTGTCCGAGGAGTCCTTCTTTTCGGGGTCCGCGGCCTCCGGGGACGCGTCGGCGTCGGCCGCCCCGGAGCCGGAGGGGCCGGTGGAGGCCGCCGGCTGCTGGCAGCCCTTCTGCTTCGACATCGCGACACCGACCTCGCCGGACTGGAGCTTCCTCAGCGCCTGGTCACCGCTGGTGCTGATCTTGTGCAGCTCGTCGGCGATGCCGTTCAGTCCGTCGGCGAACTCCCTCTGGTCCTTGGTGTCGAGCGCGTCGACCTTGACCTTGAGGTCGGCGTACGCCTTGGAGGAAGCGTTGAGCTCCTTCACCGCTGCCTTCTGCGTGGCCTCGCCGTCGTCGACCGGCGGCGGGCCGGCCGAGTCCACGGCCGCGCCCAGCGCCTTGTAGGCCTCGGACATCTGCTGGAAGGCGACCGAGTCGGCCTCCTGGACGTCGACGGGCTTGCTGTTGTCCCCGGCCTTCTGCCGGATGGAGGCGTTGGCGTTGGTGATCTTCTGGAGTTGCGGCTGAACCTGGTCGCAGACCTTCTTGGCCCAGTCGTTGACCTTGTTGTCGCTGTCGTCGCTGCAGCCCGACAGCGTCAGTACGAGTACCGCACCGCCGGACAGTGCGGCTGCAAGCTTCTTGTTCACCGGATTGGTCCCTTCCAAGGCTCTCGGCCCCGGAACTTACACGCCGAGGGGGCGACAGCCTGGTGCCGTTCATCCGGTGTGCACGCTTTTGAAGCCATTTGCACCAAGGGAAATGAGGGAGATGCCACTCCCGCAGAAATACGGATGCATGAGCGGTAACTCACCCGAAAGGCCGCTCCTGACCGCTGTACCCACGCCGGTGCGCACGACACCGCACGACGTCGGGCGAGGGCGGGCGAGGGCGGACGGCACGTCAGCACGTACCGTCCGCCTCGCCCCTGATCACACATCACCCCAAGCCGGGACCGACGTCACTCCCGTACGCACGGATCACGGGGCCGCCGCGGGATCCGGCGCCGGGACCACGGGGCCCCCACCCTCCGAGGCGTCGTCGTCGCCCACGGCGATGCCCCGCCGCTTGGAGATGCTGACCGCGACGACGATGATCCCGATGGCGATGACGGACACCAGTGCCCGCACCCAGGGATTCGCGTCCGCTCCGTAGCTGAACTGTACGATCGCCGGAGCGATGAGCAGGGCGACCAGGTTCATCACCTTGAGGAGCGGGTTGATCGCCGGGCCCGCCGTGTCCTTGAACGGGTCGCCGACCGTGTCGCCGATCACGGTCGCGGCATGGGCCTCGCTGCCCTTGCCGCCGTGGTGACCGTCCTCGACGAGCTTCTTGGCGTTGTCCCAGGCACCGCCGGAGTTGGCGAGGAACACCGCCATCAGCGTTCCGGTGCCGATCGCGCCGGCGAGGTACGAGCCGAGCGCGCCGACGCCGAGGGAGAAGCCGACCGCGATCGGCGCCAGCACCGCGAGCAGGCCCGGCGTGGCCAGTTCACGCAGGGCGTCGCGAGTGCAGATGTCGACGACGCGCCCGTACTCCGGCTTCTCCGAGTAGTCCATGATCCCGGGATGCTCGCGGAACTGCCGCCTGACCTCGTAGACAACGGCCCCGGCGGACCGGGACACCGCGTTGATGGCGAGCCCGGAGAACAGGAAGACGACCGCGGCTCCCAGGATCAGGCCGACCAGGTTGTTGGGCTGCGAGATGTCCAGGCTCAGCCCGAGCTCGCCCGCCCCGGCCCCGACCTCGTCGACCGCCTTGGCGATGGCGTCGCGGTAGGACCCGAAGAGCGCCGCCGCCGCCAGGACGGCGGTGGCGATGGCGATGCCCTTGGTAATGGCCTTGGTCGTGTTGCCGACCGCGTCCAGGTCGGTGAGCACCTGGGCGCCGGCGCCTGTGACGTCCCCGGACATCTCGGCGATGCCCTGGGCGTTGTCCGAGACCGGCCCGAAGGTGTCCATGGCCACGATGACACCCACCGTGGTGAGGAGCCCGGTCCCGGCGAGCGCGACCGCGAAGAGCGCCAGCATGATCGACGTGCCGCCCAGCAGGAACGCCCCGTAGACACCGAGGCTGATCAGCAGCGCGGTGTAGACCGCCGATTCCAGGCCGATGGAGATGCCCGCGAGCACAACGGTGGCCGGGCCGGTGAGCGCGGACTTCCCGATGTCCCGCACCGGCCGGCGGTTGGTCTCGGTGAAGTAGCCGGTGAGCTGCTGGATGAGCGCGGCCAGGACGATACCGATGGCCACCGCGACCAGGGCGAAGATCCGCGGATCGCCGCCGTGTGCGGCGATCGCCCCGTCGGTGACCCCGTCCAGCTCTGCGTACGAGGACGGCAGATAGGCGAAGGCGGCCACGGCCACCAGGGCGAGCGAGATCACCGCGGAGATGAAGAAGCCCCGGTTGATCGCGGTCATCCCACTGCGGTCGGCGCGGCGCGGGGCGACCGCGAAGATCCCGATCATCGCGGTGACGACGCCGATCGCCGGGACCATCAGGGGGAAGGCGAGACCGGAGTCGCCGAACGCCGCCGTGCCGAGGATGAGCGCGGCGACGAGCGTCACGGCGTACGACTCGAAGAGGTCGGCGGCCATACCCGCGCAGTCACCGACGTTGTCGCCCACGTTGTCGGCGATGGTGGCGGCGTTACGCGGATCGTCCTCCGGAATGCCCTGCTCCACCTTGCCCACCAGGTCGGCGCCCACATCGGCGGCCTTGGTGAAGATCCCGCCGCCGACCCTCATGAACATGGCGATCAGCGCCGCGCCGAGGCCGAACCCCTCCAGCACCTTGGGCGCGTCGGCGGCATAGACGAGCACCACGCAGGACGCCCCGAGCAGTCCGAGCCCCACGGTGATCATTCCGACCACGCCACCGGTACGGAAAGCGATCTTCATCGCCTTGTGCGAGACAGTGGTGAGATCCTTTTCCGGTTCGCCTTCCGCCGGAGTCGCCTCACGCGCGGCTGCCGCCACCCGCACATTGCTCCGCACGGCGAGCCGCATGCCGATGTATCCGGTCGCCGCCGAGAAAAGCGCACCCACCAGGAAGAAGAGGGAACGCCCCGCGCGCTGCGACCAGTTGTCGGCCGGCAACAGGAACAACAGGAAGAACACGACGACGGAGAAAAAACCGACCGTGCGCAGCTGTCGGGCCAGATAGGCGTTCGCGCCCTCCTGGACCGCCGCGGCGATCTCCTTCATGCGTTCGGTGCCCTCGCCGGCCGCCAGCACCTGGCGTACGAGCAGCTGGGCGACGATCAGCGCGGCGACGGCGACGACCGCCACCATGATGACGATCAGCCGGTTGCCGTCGGTGAGTACCGCCGCCGCGAGGGAGACGGGCCGGTCGGAAAGTGCGGATTCTTGCGTCAGTGCTGCCATTGGGGTGGTGAAGAACTCCGCCATACGTCCTCCTTGACGCTCAGCGCTCAAGTCGTGGAGGGATTGTAGGGAGCGGAACCTGATCAAAACAGTGGGCGGGAAGAGAATTGATCGCCCTCCCCCCCAACGCCGATAGATCAGCGGATCGATTCTGCTCGAATACAGTAAGGGGGCAGGCGCATTACACGGCTGGACTCAAGAAAAAAGGGCCTGCTCAGCAGAGCTTGGCAAACAGAAAATCACCCGCGCGTGCCGGGGTCCCCGCGGCCCTCAGGGGGTCAGGGGGTCGGGGGTCGGGGTGTCGGGCGCGGGCCCGGGCCACAGGGTCTCAGCGCCTCGGGGTCGCAACGGCGGGTTCTCAGCGCCTCAGGGTCGCGACGTGGGCAACAGGCACGGGCAACAGGCACGGGCAACGACCTCGGCTCGCGAGCGCGGGGCTTCCGCGCCCCCGGGCACGGGGGGCTTCCGCGCCTCCGAGCCGGGTGTCGGCGCCTCCGGGCACGGGCGTCGGCGCCTCGGGGCCCGGGGCTCATCGTCTCGGGGGCGCGGGCACCGGCCTCACGCCTCAGGCCCCGGAATCGCGGGCACGGATCTCAGGGCCGTACCGCGGCGTCGGCCGTCGGCCAGCTCATACGGATCACTCCGCCGCCCGCACCGGAACGGACCTCCACGTCATCGACGAGACCGCTGATGACCGCGAGGCCCATCTCGTCCTCGCCCTCGCCGTCCATCTCGGGGTCGGTCCGGGCCGGGCCCGTGCCGGAGGCACCGGCGCCGTTGCGCGCCCCAGGCTCGACAGGACCACCGCCGGGGCCGGGAACGCTGTCCCCGACCTCGATGGAGAACGTCTTCTCCTCCTCGGTCAGCGCGACGCTGACCGGCGCGGTGATGCCATGACTGCGGTGCAGCCCGACCGCGCGGCTGCACGCCTCGCCGACAGCGAGCCTGACCTCGTCGAGCACCGCCTCGTCCACGCCGGCCCGGCGCGCCACGGCGGCCGCCACCAGGCGGGCCGTCCTGACATGTTCAGGCTGGGCGCTGAAGCGGAGTTCAACGGTGGCCATGCCATCCCCCTCGAACGTTCGGGCGTATGCCTCAGGGGGCCCGGGCGTGTCGCCCGGCACCCCTGCTCTCCTCCTCCGGAAGCCGACAAAGCCGACAGCCGACCCGAGGGTCGACCGCCTGCCCGTCACGGCCCATGCGCTGCCGCTGCCGGCCTGTTCACTGCCTGCCGACCGGCCCGGAGACCGGCCTGCTCCGACCTCAGTCGGTGGCGGCGACAGCCTCGTCGACCGTGGTGTGAATCGGGAACACCTTGGTCAGACCTGTGATCCGGAAGATCTTGAGAATGCGCTCCTGGTTGCAGACCAGGCGCAACGAGCCCTCATGGGCCCGGACACGCTTCAAGCCGCCCACGAGCACGCCGAGGCCGGTGGAGTCGAGGAAGTCGACGCCTTCCATGTCGACAACCAAGTGGTAGCTGCCGTCATTCACCAACTCGACCAACTGCTCGCGCAGCTTGGGCGCGGTATACACATCAATCTCGCCACCGACCTCGACGACCGTACGGTCGCCACCAGGGCCGGACACATTGCGAGTCGACAAGGACAGGTCCACGGATCCTCCAGCACCTTGCTATCGAGCGGTCGCACCTCGGTCTCCCCGACGGAGGCCGGGGGACGGATCGCCAGCCGCGAAAGCATTCAATCACTTACCAGCAGCCATGCACGACGCCTTGGGACCATTGTCCGCCACGCCAGTGACACACTCGGTGCCGATGGCCAAGAATCACCGTCCCGGACGACCACCCGAGAGTAGGGACATGCACCCCTCTCCCGCCATGATCCTCGACCGGCTCGCCGCAGGGGCGGGCCGGGCCGCGCGCATCACTCATACGGAGCACTTGCCCCCGCGATCGGGAACCCATGCCATCTGGCCGGATCGCATCCGGCCAGAAGTGATCTCGGCGATCGAGAAAGCCGGGATCGGCCGTCCGTGGGCGCATCAGGCGACCGCGGCCGCGTACGCGCTGGACGGCGAATCGGTCGTGATCGCCACCGGCACGGCCTCCGGGAAGTCCCTCGCGTACCTCGCGCCGGTCCTCAGCACCCTCCTGGACGGCTCCGAGGCCCCGAACGGCCGCGGGGCCACCGCCCTGTACCTGGCCCCGACCAAGGCCCTGGCAGCCGACCAGCGGCGCTCGGTGAAGACGCTCGCGGCCCCGCTCGGCAACGCCGTCAGGCCCGCGGTCTACGACGGCGACACCCCCGTCGAGGAACGCGAATGGGTACGGCAGTACGCGAACTACGTCCTGACCAACCCCGACATGCTGCACCGCGGGATCCTGCCGTCCCACCCCCGCTGGGCGTCCTTCCTGCGCGCCCTGCGGTTCGTCGTGATCGACGAGTGCCACACCTACCGGGGCGTCTTCGGCTCCCACGTCGCCCAGGTGCTGCGCCGTCTGCGGCGCCTGTGCGCCCGCTACGGGGCCGATCCGGTCTTCCTGCTGGCCTCGGCCACGGCTGCGGACCCCACGGTCGCAGCCGGGCGTCTGACGGGCCTGCCGGTCCGGGAGGTGTCCGAAGACGCCTCCCCGCGCGGTGAGCTGGTCTTCGCCCTGTGGGAGCCCCCGCTGACCGACCTGCACGGCGAGAAGGGCGCCCCCGTACGCCGTACCGCGACGGCCGAGACCGCCGACCTGCTCACCGACCTGACCCTCCAGGGCGTCCGCTCGGTCGCCTTCGTGCGCTCCCGGCGCGGCGCGGAACTGATCTCGGTGATCGCCAAGGAGCGCCTCGCGGAGGTCGACCGCTCGCTGCCGAAGCGGGTCGCCGCCTATCGCGGGGGCTACCTCCCGGAGGAACGCCGGGCCCTGGAGCGGGCGCTGCACTCCGGCGAGCTGCTCGGTCTGGCGGCCACCACCGCCCTGGAACTCGGCATCGACGTCTCCGGCCTCGACTCGGTCGTCATCTGCGGCTACCCGGGCACGCGGGCGTCGCTCTGGCAGCAGGCGGGCCGTGCCGGCCGATCGGGGCAGGGCGCCCTGGCCGTTCTCGTGGCCCGGGACGACCCGCTGGACACCTATCTGGTGCACCACCCGGAGGCGCTGTTCCAGCAGCCCGTCGAGTCGACCGTGCTGGACCCGGACAATCCCTACGTCCTGGCCCCCCACCTCTGCGCCGCAGCCGCCGAGCTGCCCCTCACAGAGCCCGACATCGCGCTCTTCGGCCCGGCCGTGCCCGAGCTGCTGCCGCAGTTGGAGGCGGCGAAGCTGCTGCGTAAAAGGGCCTCGGGCTGGCACTGGACCCGCCGCGAACGGGCCGCCGACCTCGCCGACATCCGGGGCGGGGGCGGCCGTCCGGTCCAGATCGTCGAGGAAGGTACCGGCCGTCTGCTGGGCACTGTCGACGCGGCCGCCGCCCACACGGCCGTCCACGAAGGCGCCGTCCATCTCCACCAGGGCCGCACCCACCTGGTCCGGAAACTGGACCTGGAGGACTCCGTGGCCCTGGTCGAGCAGGCCGACCCGCCGTACTCGACGGTCGCCCGCGACACCACCGCCATCACCGTCCTGGAGACCGACACCGAGATCCCCTGGGGTCAGGGGCGGCTCTGCTACGGCTCCGTCGAGGTCACCAACCAGGTCGTCGCGTTCCTCCGCCGGAAACTGATCACCGGGGAAGTCCTGGGCGAGACGAAGCTCGACCTGCCGCCCCGCACCCTGCGCACCCGCGCCGTCTGGTGGACGGTCACCGAGGACCAGCTCGACGCGGCCCGGATCAACCCGGAGATCCTCGGCGGCGCACTCCACGCAGCCGAGCACGCGTCGATCGGGCTGCTGCCGCTCTTCGCCACCTGCGACCGCTGGGACATCGGCGGCGTGTCCGTACCGCTGCACCCGGACACCCTGCTGCCGACGGTATTCGTGTACGACGGCCACCCGGGAGGAGCCGGATTCGCCGAGCGGGCCTTCCGCACCGCCCGTACGTGGCTGACGGCCACCCAGGAGGCCATCGCGTCCTGCGAGTGCGAGGCGGGCTGCCCCTCCTGCGTCCAGTCCCCCAAGTGCGGCAACGGCAATGAGCCCCTGCACAAACGCGGAGCCGTACGCCTGCTCACCGAGCTCCTCAGGGCCGCGCCCCCGGAACCGGCCGGAGCGACCACGTCGGAGGACTGAACCAGGAGGTGCTGTCAGGCTGGCAGCAGCGGCACGACCAGCCGCTTCAGCTCCGTCTCGCCGATCGCTCCGATCCGTGTCGCGGCGATCCGCCCCTCCGGGTCGACGATGATCGTGAACGGATATCCGGTGGTGTTCACCACGCCCTTCGGGAGCCGGAGGAGCTGCCGGCCCTGCGGGTCGTGCAGGCTCGGATACACGAGCTCCGCGTCCTTCTCGAAGGCACGTGCCTTCGAGACCGACACGTCCGCGTTGACCCCCACCACCCGCAGGCCCCTGCCCCTCAGTTCCTCGTGCACCCGGGAGAACCCGGGGGCCTCCGCACGGCACGGAACGCACCACGATGCCCACACGTTGACCACGACGACCTTGCCCCGCAGCCCCACCAGGCTGAACCGGCCGTCGCCGTCGACGCGTTCCCCCGCCAGCTCCGGCATCGCCACCCGGTCCGCGCGGGCGTACGCCTTCAGCGGCGCGGGCCCGTCGGCGTCGTCCGCGGGCAGAGGTGATGCCGAGCATCCCGCCAGCGCAGCCAGCAGGACGGCCACCGCGGTCGAGGTCCGTAGCGTCTTCACGTTCGTCGATGATGCCACCGGGGCCGTGGACAGGCGCACGTGCCCACCACGGAACACTCGGGACCGTCGAACGGCCGGCCCCAGCGATCATTCCCCCAGCGGCCCGCCGGGCCCCGGCACCCCTGTCGGGCACCGTGGCGCGGGGAGCGGCCGCGGAGCCGCCCCGGGAATCGGCCGGAGGACCGGCCCGGGCCCTGACGGCGGGTTCATAGGGCCCGAACCCCGAACGGGCGGTCACATCGGCGATCTCCCCGTGCACCGCGCAGCGAACGACCACAGCGCCCTGTGCCAGAGCCACCCGCCGGGCCGCCTCGCACGCGACCACTGCCCCTTCCAGCGCCCGGTCCGCAGCCGCGAGGGCCGCCAGATCCGCGGCCCCGCCCGCCCGGTGACGGGCAGCCACGACCTGCCCCAGCGCAAGCACCACGGCGAACACGGTGCACAGCCCGGCCGCGGTCACAGCCACCCACACCGTCGCCACACCCCGGTCCGAGACCCGGCCCCGACCCCGACCCCGACCCCGAGGCTGCCTCGCCCTCATGGCCCAGCACCCCCCACCGTGTCCTCCGCCAGGGCAGCCGCCTCGGCGCTCAGCGTCAGGGCCAGCACCCCCGGCCCCGGGGTCGCCGCCTCCACCCGGACACGCCACAGATCTCCCGCCCGCCCGACCTCGACCCGGGCACCGCGGGGCGCCGCGTCACGCGCGGCCTCCAGAACTGCCGCCTCCGGCTCCGCACGGGCCGCGGCCCGTGCCCCCGCCCGCGCCGCATCCACGCAACGGATCTGATCCGAGGCCGCCAACAGCGCCCACAGCAACGCCACGGCGAAAGCGACCAGCACCGGGATCACCACAGCCGCCTCTGCGGTCACGGCACCCCGGTCGCCGCACCCGTCGCCGCCGGGCACCCGGCCCCGGTACCGGGCCGGGGAAAGGTCGCGGTCCGAGGCCACTGGCTCCTTTCCCCTCCCCAGGAGGCACCTTGGCGGGATCTCAGAACTTCGCATCGAGCGCGTCCTCGACCAGCGACTGCAGCGCCGACAGCACCGGCCCGCTGTTCACCACCTTGTAGAGCACCGCGGCGAAGGCACACGCGGCGATGGTTCCCACCGCGTACTCGGACGTGGTCATCCCTCGATCGGACCGGCCGAGTCGCCCCGCCCACCGTGCGGGCCACTTCGCCGACCGGCCCGGCACCCTCGTGGCCAGCCGCCCCGTACGCAGAGCATCGACGGTCCGGTCCCAGAACTTCGTATTCATCTCATCCCCCGATGAGCATCAGTGACGAGCGGATGTCCGAGCGGAACACCCGTGAGTGACAGCGGAAATGAATGGCCGGCAGGTCACCGCCGGCCGCGAACCGCGCGCAGCCTCACCGGCCCGGGCGGCCGGTCGCGAGCAGGTCGCCGGCCAGGCCGATGATCACCGGCGCCACCCCGACCGCCAGGAAGGCGGGGAGGAAGCAGAGGCCGACCGGTGCGGTGATCAGCACCCCGGCCCGCTGCGCCCGCGCCACCGCCGCAGCGGCTCGCTCGGCGCGCATCGACTTCGCCAGCCCGGCAACCGGCTCCGCGGCGGGAGCTCCTGTCGAGCCTGCCCGGTACAGGCAGCGGGCCAGCGGGCCCGCGCCCGGTATCTCCGCGAACCGGCCCCACGCCTCGGCCGGTTCGCCGCCGAGGCGGATCTCGGCGGCGGTTCGTGCGAGCCGATCGCCGACCGGGCCGCCGATGGACTCGCCCACCTCCTCGGCCGCCTCCCGGGGGCCTGCCCCGACCGCGATACAGGCGGCCAGCAGATCAGCGGCCAGCGGAAGCTGTCCGGCGATCACGGCCCGTTCCTGATGGGTACCGCCCGGACGGGACCGGGGCCGGGTTCGCTGCCACCGCCACGTCCCGTACGCCGCGGCCGAACCGACGGCGCAGCCCACCACACCGCCGACCAGAATCCATCCGGTCAGCCAGGCACCGGCCGGAGCCCCCCACCGCCGAGCGGCCTCGGACAGGCCCGAACCACCGCTCGACCGGAACCGTGCGACCGCCCGGCTCCCCCTGCCGGGCCATGCCGCCGTGACCGTGCCCAACAGCAGTGCGGCCCGCCCCCGAGCCGCTCGCTCCCGGTACCTGGCGGCAGTCACCGCTGCCAGCTGCGCCGCCACGCCCAGAACCACCGCCCACATCCCCAGCCTGTGGAGAGCTTCTCCGCCCGCCGCGTTCACGCCGCCTCCCCTCCGCGCACGATCCGGCAGGCCCAGAACAGCCCGGCCGCCTCCAGGAACGCGCCCACCGCCAGACAGGCCAGGCCGCCCGGGGTGTGCAGCAGCACGCGCAAGGGTTCGGCTCCGAGGGCCGCTCCCAGCCCCAGACCCGCGATCGGGAGCAACGCCAGAACCACGACCGTCGACCACGCCCCTGCCAGTTGGGCGCGCAACTCCTCCTGTCTGCGCCGGTCGTCCCTCAGCGCGGCCTCCAGGCGCTCCAGCCCGGTCGCCAGCCCGGCCCCGCCGTCCACGGCCACTCGCCAGCACGCGGCCATCCCGGACAGGCCCCCCAGCCCCGGGCCCTCCGCCGCCTGCCGCAGTGCTGCCGGCACGTCGCCGCCGAACCGCGCCGCCGCCAGCACCGCGGCCTCCGCCTCCCCCAGCGGGCCGCCGGAAGCGGTCTCCGCCGAAGGGCCGTCCTCCACCAGGCCTTCGCGCAGCGCGACCAGCAACGCCTGTCCCGGCTCACGGCCGGCCCGCAGCTCCCCGACCACGGCTCCGCACAACGCCGCCACCGCGGTCGCCGCCTTCTCCGCCTCCCGCGCTCCGGCCCGCCTCCGCAGCCACCGGCGTACCAACGGGACCGCCACGGCTCCCGCGCCCAGCGGCAGCACCGACTCCCCCAGCACGGCAAGCAGTACCGCGACCGGAACGCACCACCACTCCCGACGCCCCTGGGCCGCCTCCTTCACGCGCCCCTGGGCCTTGAGCAGACGTGGCCACCGGCCCCATGTCCGACGCGACTCGGGCGGAGCGTCCACGAACAGCACCCGCGCCCGGCGTGCCCCCGGGTCCTGCACCATCGCGAGCCACACCGCCGACCCCGCGCAGAGAGCCACCGCGTGGGCCGCGTACGCGGGCGTTGCCCCCGTCACAGCGCACTTCCGATCAGCGACCGCAGCCGTTCCCATCCCCGCTCCGGAACAAATCCACCGACGCCCCAGCTCAGGGCCGGAACCGTGAGGACCAGACCCGCCGCGTCCCGCTCCAGGACGTGTACCTCGGCGACCCGCCGTTGCCCTGCGCGGTCCCGCACGAGATGCACGACCACCGAGAGTGCGGCCGCCAACTGGCTGTGCAGGGCGAACCGGTCAAGACCGGCCGCGGTGCCCAGCGCCTCCAGCCGGGCGGGGACATGCTCCGCGGCGTTCGCGTGGACGGTGCCGCACCCTCCTTCGTGTCCAGTATTCAAGGCCGCCAGCAGTTGGGTGACTTCGGCGCCTCGCACCTCTCCGACCACCAGCCGGTCGGGCCGCATGCGCAGCGCCTGCCGCACCAGATCGCGCAACGTCACCCGGCCCGCGCCCTCCTGATTGGCCGGGCGGGACTCGAGGCGGACCACATGCGGATGGTCCGGCCGCAGTTCGGCGGAGTCCTCGGCGAGCACGATCCGCTCGTTCACGCCGACCGCGCCCAGCAGACTGGCGAGGAGGGTCGTCTTGCCTGCTCCGGTTCCGCCGCTGATCACGTAGGAGATCCGCGCTTCCACGAGGGCCCGCAGGATCCGGTCGCCGCCCGGCGGTACCGTGCCCGCGGCCACCAGCTCCGTCAGCGAGAAGGCCCGCGGCCGCACCACGCGCAGGGAGAGGCAGGTCGAGCCGACGGACACCGGGGGCAGCACGGCGTGCATCCGGGTGCCGTCGGGCAGTCGTGCGTCCACCCATGGCCGTGCGTCGTCCAGCCTCCTGCCGGCCACTGCGGCGAGACGCTGGGCCAGCCTCCGGACCGCCGCCGCGTCCGGGAAGGTGACGGCCGTCAGCTGGAGCCCACCTCCCCGGTCCACCCACACCCGGTCCGGTGCGGACACCAGCACATCCGTCACCTCCGGATCCGCGAGCAACGGCTCCAGCACTCCCGTGCCGACGAGTTCGCCCCGCAGCTCCGCCGCGGCTCCGAGGACCTCGGCATCGCCCAGCAACCTCCCCTGGGCCCGTAGGGCGGCCGCCACTCCGGCCGGGGTGGGAGCGGCGCCGCTGCGTGCCAGCCGCTGGCGTACGGCGTCGAGCAGTTCGTCCGTCATGCCCTCCCTCCCTCGGGCGGGCGGGACATGGGGCTTGTGTCACCGGCCGCCGCCACCTGTTCCCAGAAGGCCGAACAGAACCGGGCCAGCGGGCCCCGGACACTGCCGCCGGGTGGACTTCCCTCGTCCTGGGAGACCAGGAGGCCCGATTCCAGCGGAAGTTCACCGACGAGCGGAAGGCCTACGGCCCGGGCGACCCACTGCCCGTCCAGCCCTGACGTATACGGGCCCCGGGGCACCACCCGCAGGTCGTCCAGCACCATTCGGGCCGTGGCCGCGACGCGTTTGGCCGCCGCGACCGCGCGCAGTTCGCCCGGCACCACGAGCAGGCCGAGATCGAGTTGGGCCAGGGCCTCCGCGACTCCCTCGTCGACCCGGCGCGGGAGATCAACGACCACCACCCCGCCGAGCCGGCGCGCGGCGGCGAGCACGGCCCGCATCGCCTGCGGCTGGATCACCACCTCGTCGTCGCGCCCGCAGCTCAGCACCCGCAGCCCGTGGAGCGCGGGCAGCGAGTCCTCAAGGGCTCCACCGCCGAGACGCCCCTTCGATTGCGCGAAATCCGGCCACCGCATGCCTTCGGCACGTTCGCCGCCGAGCAGGACGTCGATCCCGCCTCCCAGAGGGTCGGCGTCGATCAGCATCGTCCGCCGACCGGACCTCGCCGCGCTCACGGCAAGCGCGCAGGCCAGCGTTGATGTGCCGGAGCCGCCCCGGCCGCCCAGCACGCCGACGGTGAGCGCGGGCCGCCCCACGCCTTCTGCGGCGTTGGCGATCTGGTCGACGAGCCAGCCCTCGGAATCGGGCAGTCGCAGCACGTATTCGGCCCCGATCTCCACCGCTCGCCGCCACACGTCCGGGTCGTCCTGGTCCCGGCCGACCAGCATTACCCCCTTCCTGCGACCGGCGCCCCGGCATCGCGCGGCGGCGTCATCGCCCACCAGCACCATCGGAGCCCGTTCCCAACCGCCACGACGTCCGGGCGGCCCGTGATGAACCTCGGGCTCGGCTCCGGCCGCCGCGCACAGCCGCAGCAGGTCATCGAGCAGCTCCACGTCCTCCGTCACGATCAGCGGGCCTCCGCGGCGCCCATCGGCGACCGCCGCCCCTTCTCCTGCCAGGGATCCAGCCACGATCTCCGCCCCCTTCTCACTGCCCCTTCAGTGCGGTTCGCGGCGTTCTCGAACGTTTCCGAGATGCGCGATTCCGGCACCCGCGGACTTCGCAGGTGAAATCAACGTGCAGCACCGTGGAAAAAAATGTGGATCTTGATGAAAAGCTGTGGATAACCCCGGGGTTGTGAATAACCCCGTAACCCATACCAGCGACTTCCGGAGCGCAGCCCTTTGGCTACACACTGTGACGAAGTGAGTCGCACTACGCCCGGCTCGCACGATCAGGCCGATGACGGCCAGACAGGAGGCTCAGGTGATTCCCACCCTGAAAACGCGTCCGGACATGCGACGACCCCCGCCGGGGGGGAGAGCGGGGGTCGTCCCCACGGCCGACTCGGGGGGGGGAGGAGTCGGACCGGGTTAGCACGGTCGCGAACGATCCGTGACTTCCATGGTGTACCCGAGGGCCTTCTCAGGCAAACCCACGCGCCGGAGTTTACGCCGAATGGTGGGCCCCTATGCTCAGCGTTGTGGAAAACTGCTTCTCGCCCCGCACAGCAGCCTTCTTTGACCTGGACAAGACGGTCATTGCGAAGTCTTCGACGCTGACCTTCAGCAAGTCCTTCTACCAAGGCGGACTGATCAACCGCCGCGCTGTACTGCGCACCGCGTACGCACAGTTCGTGTTCCTCGCCGGGGGCGCCGATCACGACCAGATGGAGCGGATGCGCGAATACCTCTCCGCCCTCTGCAAAGGGTGGAACGTCCAGCAGGTCAAGGAGATCGTCGCCGAGACCCTGCACGACCTGATCGACCCGATCATCTACGACGAGGCCGCCACCCTCATCGAGGAACACCACACAGCAGGACGCGATGTGGTCATCGTTTCGACCTCGGGCGCCGAAGTCGTCGAACCCATCGGCGAATTGCTCGGAGCCGACCGTGTCGTCGCCACGCGCATGGTCGTCGGTGACGACGGCTGCTTCACGGGCGAGGTCGAGTACTACGCCTACGGGCCGACCAAGGCCGAGGCCGTGAAGGCACTCGCGGTCTCGGAGGGGTACGACCTTTCGCGCTGCTACGCCTACAGCGACTCGGCGACCGATGTACCGATGCTGGAGTCGGTCGGCCACCCGCACGCGGTCAACCCCGACCGCGCGCTGCGCCGCGAAGCAACCCTTCGCGAGTGGCCGATTCTCGTCTTCGACCGCCCGGTCCGGCTCAAGCAGCGCCTGCCCGCCTTCTCGATGCCGCCCCGCCCCGCCCTGGTGGCGGCGGCCGCGGTCGGCGCGGCAGCCGTCACCGCGGGGCTGGTCTGGTACGCCAGCCGTCGACGCACCGCCGGCGCCGCCCTGCCGGGGTGAGGCGCTCCGCCGGGGCACCCCTCACCCGATTCGCCCTTGATTGCGCCCAAAAGTAAAGAAGCGGGGCCAGGGGTTTCCCTTCCCCTGGTCCTGGAGTACAAAGGATTTAACGGCCCGCGAGACCAAGGACATCCGCGAGGATGACCTGTAACGCAGAACGGCCCCACGGACCGAGCACGAAAGCCGAGCACCCACGCGACGTCGACCCGTCGATTACGGGCCAGCCGCACCAGGTGACGGGCAAAGTACCCGACCTGATGGGCAATTTACGAGGACGCTTGGTAACTGGGCGGACGTGCCAGCGGCGGTACCGCACATCGGTACCGCCGCACCCTTGAACCGGGCCATCACCCTTTCGGCCGCCCGGAGAAGCCGACCCCCTCCGACGTCCGCCGCGCAGCCCCCTCGGGCCACACCGGCCCCTCAGGCCGCGCTGAGCCCTCCGATGTCCGCCGCGCCGGACCCTCAGGCGGCACCGCGCTGAAGCGCCTCGCACACCGCGGTCGACTCGCGCACACCCAGCTCGATCGAGCGCCCACAATGGGTGATCCAGGCGGCCATACCCTCCGGGGCTCCGGCCGTGTAGCCCTCGAACGCCGCGGCATAGGCCGCCCGACCCTGTTCCGCGTGCCCCACCTCGGCCGGGCAGATCGACTTCGGGTCCAGTCCGCTGCCGATCAGCACGATGCGCTCGGCCGTCCGGGCCACCAGACCGTTGTGCGAGCCGAACGGCCGCAGCGCCAGCAGTTCGCCGTGCACCACGGCGGCCGTGACCAGGGCGGGGGCGCTGCCGCCCGCGATGATCAGCCGCGAGAGCCCTTCGAGCCGTCCGGCGACCTCCTCGGCCCCGGGCAGCGGCGCCTCGATCAGCGGCTCGTCGACGGATTCGCCCGCCAGCCGAGGACGCCCCACCGCATCGTCGGGGGCCGCTCCGCCGGCCGCCACCAGATGCAGACGAGCCAGCACCCGCAGCGGCGACTGCCGCCAGATAGAGAGGAGTTGACCCGCTTCAGCGGTGAGTCGCAGCGCGGCGCCGACCATGCGCGCCTCGTCCTCACCACTGAAGTCGGTGCGCCGACGCACCTCTTCGAGGCTCCAGTCGGCACCGGCCAGCGCGGCCGAACCACGGGAACCCCGCAGTGCGGCTTCGGCCGTGACCTCATTGCTGCGGCGCCGCATGACGCGATGACCGTAGACCCGGTCGACGGCCTTGCGCACGGAGTCCACGGCATCGGGTACGCCGGGCAGGGAGCCGAGCGCGGCAAGCGGGTCTGAGGCAGTCGTACTCATAAGTAGCGAGGCTACGCGCCCACCACGTCCGGACCACCTCCAAGTGGCCTTCTTCACGAACGATGGCAGCACACCGCGATGAAGCCGCTACCCTAGGTGAACATGAAGATCGCTTTCGTCGGGAAGGGCGGCAGCGGAAAGACCACGCTGTCCTCGCTCTTCATCCGCCACCTCGCCGCCAACGAAGCCCACGTCATCGCCGTGGACGCCGATATCAACCAGCACCTGGGGGCCGCTCTCGGTCTGGACGATGCGGAGGCCGCCGCGCTGCCCGCCATGGGCGCGCACCTCCCCCTCATCAAGGACTACCTACGGGGCGCCAATCCCCGTATCGCTTCCGCCGAGAAGATGATCAAGACGACTCCGCCCGGCGAGGGCTCCCGGCTGCTGCGGGTCCGCGAGGACAACCCGATCTTCGAGACCTGCGCGCGTACGGTGCGGCTCGACGACGGGGACGTCCGGCTGATGGCGACGGGCCCCTTCACCGAGTCCGATCTCGGCGTGGCCTGTTACCACTCCAAGGTCGGGGCAGTGGAGCTCTGCCTCAACCACCTGGTCGACGGTCCCGACGAGTACGTCGTGGTCGACATGACGGCGGGCTCGGACTCGTTCGCGTCGGGCATGTTCACACGCTTCGACATGACGTTCCTGGTCGCGGAGCCGACCCGTAAGGGGGTGTCGGTGTACCGCCAGTACAAGGAGTACGCACGCGACTTCGGCGTCGCCCTGAAGGTCGTCGGGAACAAGGTGCAGGGCCCGGACGACCTGGAGTTCCTGCGCGCGGAGGTCGGGGACGACCTGCTGATCGGACTCGGCCACTCCGACTGGGTGCGGTCGATGGAGAAGGGCCGGCCGTCCAGGTTCGAGCTGCTGGAGGCCGACAACCGGATGGCCCTGCAAGCCCTGCAGGACGCCGCCGAGGACTCGTACGGGCTGCGCGACTGGGAGCGCTACACGCGCCAGATGGTCCACTTCCACCTGAAGAACGCCGAGAGCTGGGGCAACGAGAAGACCGGTGCCGACCTGGCCGCCCAGGTCGACCCCGCCTTCGTGCTCGGCGAACGGCACGCCGGAGCAGCCGAGACCGTACCCGCCTGACGCGTCACCCGGGTACGCAGGTTCGCCTCGTCCGCACGCGTCACGCGGGGGCCACCACGTCGACCGGCCCCATCTCGCAACTCCATGTTCGCCCCCGTGTTCGTCGGCCACCGGAAAGTGGCCGACGAACGATGCGGTGCGATCAGTCGGCGTTGCGACCGGCCGCACCCGCCTCACCCTTGCCCGGGGCCTTTTCCGTGCCCTTGTCCGCGGGCCCGGCGGCAGCCGGCTGGGTGCCGAGGTAGGACGACCAGCCCGTCTTGGGCGCTTCGCCGACGCCGAGCGTGGTCAGCTTGGCCAGCGTCTTCGGGTCCTGCGCGTCCAGCCAGTCGACGAGCTGCCGGAAGGACACACAGCGCACCCCCTCCTTGGTGCACACCTCCGCGATGGTCTCCTCGATGGCGCGCATGTAGGTGCCGCCGTTCCAGGACTCGAAGTGGTTGCCGATGATCAAGGGCGCCCGGTTGCCGTTGTACGAGCGGTCGAAGGCCTGAAGCAGCCCGTCCCGCATCTGGTTCCCCCAGTACTCGTGCTGGGAGGGGTCCCCCTGAGTGGCCGTGCCGGACTGGTTGACCATGAAGTTGTAGTCCATCGCGAGGGTCTCGAAGGCGCGGCCGGGCATCGGGACGAGCTGGAGCGGAATGTCCCAGACCCCGCCCTTCCTCTTGGGCCAGACCTGGTTGCCGACGCCGCTGGAGTCGTAGCGGAATCCCATGGTCCGGGCGGCGGCGACCATGTTCTTCTGGCCTTCGAGGCAGGGGGTACGGGCGCCGACCAGCTCCTTGTCGTAGTCGAAGGGGAGCGGGGCCTCGCCCTTCAGCTCCGGAGTGTTGGTCTTCCAGCTCTTGACGAAAGCTTTCGCCTGGTTGATTTCGCTCTTCCACTCATCGACGGACCAGGTCCCGACGCCGCCGTCCTTGCCGCAGAAGTGGCCGTTGAAGTGGGTGCCGATCTCGTTGCCCTCCTGCCAGGCGGCACGGACCTCGGCGAGGGTGTCGCGGATGCCCTCGGTGTCGTTGAAGCCGATGTCGGAACGGCCCGGCGCGTGCTGGGGCGGGCGGTAGAGGTCCTTCTTCTCCTCCGGCAGCAGGTACACGCCACTGAGGAAGTACGTCATGTTTGCGCTGTACTTCTTGGCCACGCCGCGGAAGTGCGAGAAGAGCTTCTGACTGTCCTCTCCAGCGCCGTCCCAGGAGAACACCACGAACTGCGGAGGCTTCTCGCCGGGTGCGAGGCGTTCGACGGCCGGCATCTTCGGCTGGACCCCGGTGAAGGCGGTGGACCCGTCCCCGATGAGCTTGACCGCGTTCTTCGGGGCGGCGGCCGGAGGGTTCTCCTTGGCTCCGTGGGCGCCCTTCTCCGCGTCGGCTCCCGACCCCCCGGACGCGGACTCTCCGGATCCGGCTCCGGAACAGCCCGCGAGAACAGCGACCAGGGCCGTGGTCATGACGCCCAAGGCGATCCCCTTCGTGGCGGCCATCATCCGCCCACCCTCTTCCTTGCAGGTTATGTGCATTGAAGTGCCGACACGGCGCGGTCAAGTTCGCACGCGATCCCGCACAGCCAGGGCGACATACCGAATGAAAAGCTGCCTATTCACTGATAAGGGTTGCCGACTGGACCGAACGCCGCGGGCCGTCCGAACCCCTTCGGCCTGAACCGCGCGAGCCCCGGACCCGTGCAACCAGATGACCCCGTTCCACACCACCCCCGGATCGCCCCCGGGATCGCCCCGGGATCACCCCCGGCAGACCACGCGGGGACGGAATCGCCGTGCGCCACGCGCCGTACGGCGACCCTCGACCGCGGAGCGGGATCATGACTCCATACACGAAGACACAGGTCTAAACCAATTCCCGGCAGGCCCTTGTCACCTGGCCCCGCGCCTGATGAGCTATGCCCCGGGACACAACGGACACCCTGGGACTGGGAGAAGTCGTGAGCAACGAGAGCCTGGCCAACCTGCTTCGGGAAGAGCGGAAATTCGCTCCGCCTGCCGAGCTGGCCGCCAACGCCAACGTCACCGCAGAGGCGTACGAGCAGGCCGAGGCGGACCGGCTGGGCTTCTGGGCCGAGCAGGCCCGCCGCCTTACGTGGGCCACCGAGCCGACCGAGACCCTCGACTGGAGCAACCCGCCCTTCGCGAAGTGGTTCGCGGACGGCAAGCTGAACGTCGCGTACAACTGTGTGGACCGCCACGTCGAGGCGGGCAACGGCGACCGGGTCGCCATCCACTTCGAGGGCGAGCCGGGCGACAGCCGGGCCATCACCTACGCGGAGCTGAAGGACGAGGTCTCCCGGGCCGCCAACGCGCTGACCGAGCTGGGCGTCGGCAAGGGCGACCGGGTCGCCGTCTACCTGCCGATGATCCCCGAGGCCGCCGTGGCGATGCTGGCCTGTGCCCGCATCGGCGCCGCGCACTCCGTGGTCTTCGGCGGCTTCTCGGCCGACGCCATCGCCGCCCGCATCAAGGACGCGGACGCGAAGGTCGTCATCACGGCCGACGGTGGCTACCGCCGCGGCAAGCCGTCCGCGCTCAAGCCCGCCGTCGACGACGCCGTCTCCCGCTTCGAGAACGTCGAGCACGTTCTCGTCGTCCGCCGCACCGGTCAGGACACCGCGTGGACCGAGGGCCGCGACATCTGGTGGCACGAGATCACCGCCCGGCAGTCCGCCGAGCACACCCCCGAGGCCTTCGAGGCGGAGCAGCCGCTCTTCATCCTCTACACCTCGGGCACCACGGGTAAGCCGAAGGGCATCCTGCACACCTCCGGCGGCTACCTCACCCAGGCGTCGTACACACACAGCGCGGTCTTCGACCTCAAGCCGGAGTCCGACGTCTACTGGTGCACCGCCGACATCGGCTGGGTGACCGGGCACTCGTACATCGTCTACGGGCCGCTGGCCAACGGGGCGACGCAGGTCATGTACGAGGGCACTCCCGACACTCCGCACCAGGGGCGGTTCTGGGAGATCGTGCAGAAGTACGGCGTCACGATCCTCTACACGGCACCGACGGCGATCCGTACGTTCATGAAGTGGGGCGACGACATCCCCGCGAAGTTCGACCTGAGCAGCCTCCGGGTCCTGGGTTCGGTCGGTGAGCCGATCAACCCCGAGGCGTGGATGTGGTACCGGAAGAACATCGGTGCCGACAAGTGCCCGATCGTGGACACCTGGTGGCAGACCGAGACCGGCGCGATGATGATCTCGCCGTTGCCCGGCGTGACGGAGACGAAGCCGGGAAGCGCCCAGCGCGCACTGCCGGGTATCGCCGCCACCGTCGTGGACGACGACGCCAACGAGGTTCCCGACGGCGGGGGCGGCTACCTCGTCCTCACCGAGCCGTGGCCCTCCATGCTCCGCACCATCTGGGGCGACGACCAGCGGTTCATCGACACCTACTGGTCGCGTTTCGAGGGCAAGTACTTCGCGGGCGACGGCGCGAAGAAGGACGAGGACGGCGACGTCTGGCTGCTCGGCCGGGTCGACGACGTCATGCTCGTCTCCGGGCACAACATCTCGACCACCGAGGTCGAATCCGCCCTCGTCTCCCACCCGTCCGTCGCCGAGGCCGCCGTGGTCGGCGCAGCCGACGAGACGACCGGCCAGGCCATCGTGGCGTTCGTGATCCTGCGTTCCTCCGCGACCGCCTCCGACGAACTGGTCGCCGACCTGCGCAACCACGTCGGCACGACACTCGGCCCGATCGCCAAGCCCAAGCGGGTGCTGCCGGTCGCCGAACTGCCGAAGACCCGGTCCGGCAAGATCATGCGCCGTCTGCTCCGCGACGTCGCCGAGAACCGCGAGCTGGGCGACGTCACCACGCTGACCGACTCCTCCGTGATGGACCTGATCACCACGCAGCTGCCGTCCTCCTCGTCCGAGGACTGACCTGCCGCGGAATCGACCCCCCGTACGGCTCCGATGGGCACCCGGCAACGCGCCGGGTGCCCATCGGACATTTAGTCTGAAGATCACCTATTAAGATTCCGCTCTTCATGCCCCCGGTAGAGTGGGCCTTCATCAACAACTCCAAAGAACATCTCCACAGGGGCGCCGGGAAGTCTGGTCGGCACATCGAACAGCCATGCCCACACGCCGCCCCGACCTGGAGGTCCCTCTCGTGGCACCGCCCACCCCGCCCACTCCCACTCCGCCCCCGCCCTCGTTGCTCGGCAGGCTCTCCCTCACCGAGCGGAACTACGTGGCGGAAGCGCTCCGCACGGAGACCGTCGGCGGCGTGCTGCTGCTGATCGCGGCGGTCGCCGCACTCGTCTGGGCGAACACCTTCGGCGGCTCGTACGAGACGGTCAGCAAGTTCCACTTCGGCATCGACGCCATCGGCCTGGACCTCACCGTCGCGCACTGGGCGGCGGACGGACTGCTCGCCGTCTTCTTCTTCGTCGCCGGCGTCGAGCTCAAGCGCGAGCTGGTGGCGGGCGAACTCCGCGACCCGAAGGCCGCGGCCCTCCCGGTGGTGGCTGCCCTGTGCGGCATGGCGGTGCCCGCCCTCGTCTACTTCCTCACCGTGATCGTCGGCGGCGGCTCGACGAACGGCTGGGCGGTACCGACAGCCACCGACATCGCCTTCGCGCTCGCCGTCCTCGCGGTGATCGGCACCTCGCTGCCGTCCGCGCTGCGGGCCTTCCTCCTCACCCTGGCCGTCGTCGACGACCTCTTCGCGATCCTGATCATCGCGGTCTTCTTCACCTCGGACCTGAACTTCCTGGCGCTCGGCGGGGCCGTCCTCGGCCTGGCCGTCTTCTACCTCCTCCTCCGCTTCGACGTCCGGGGCTGGTACGTCTACGTGCCGCTCGCCCTGGTCATCTGGGGCCTGATGTACAACAGCGGCATCCACGCCACCATCGCCGGTGTCGCGATGGGCCTGATGCTGCGCTGCAGCCGTCGCGAGGGCGAGAAGCACTCCCCGGGCGAGCACATCGAGCACCTGGTCCGCCCGGTTTCGGCCGGGATCGCCGTCCCGCTGTTCGCCCTGTTCTCGGCCGGGGTCGCGCTGAACGGCGAGGCGCTGGCGGGCGTCTTCACCCGGCCCGAGACGCTCGGCGTCGTCCTCGGTCTCGTCGTCGGCAAGACCGTCGGCATCTTCGGCGGCACCTACCTCGCGGCCCGCTTCACCAAGGCGGAGCTGAACAAGGACCTGGCCTGGGCCGATGTCCTGGCACTCGCCGCGCTGGCCGGCATCGGGTTCACCGTCTCCCTGCTCATCGGCGAGCTCGCCTTCGAGGGCGACGCGGTAATGATCAACGAGATCAAGGCCGCTGTGCTGATCGGCTCGCTGATGGCGGCCCTGCTCGCCTGCGTCCTGCTCAAGCTCCGGGTACGCAGGTACAAGGAGCTGTACGAGGCCGAGGAGCGGGACGAGGACGAATCCGGGGTACCCGACATCTACGAGCAGGATGATCCGGCATATCACCTCCGCATGGCCGCGATCTGTGAGCGCAAAGCGGCCGAACACCGCCGTATCGCCGAAGAACGGGCGGGGGCAGCGCGCAACGAGCCGAACAGTCCGGCATGATCTGACATCGGACGTGTCGAAGACGGAGAGGGAGTCAGGGATGAGCGACCCCGGCAACTACGCGGGCAGCGCGGACCGCAGCATCGGGCAGCTGGTCGCCTCGGCGACGGCCGAGATGTCCGCGCTGGTGCACGACGAGATCGCCCTGGCCAAGGCGGAGGTGCGGCAGGACGTCAGGCGCGGGGCGATCGGCAGCCTGGCGTTCGTCATCGCGGGCGTGCTGGTGCTCTTCTCGATCCCGGTGCTGAGCTTCGCCGCGGCGTACGGGATCCACAACCTGGGCCTCGGGCTCGCCTGGTCGTTCCTGATCGTCGGCGTGGCGTTCATCCTGCTGGGCGTGCTGCTGGCGTTCCTGGGCACCCGGAAGCTCAAGAAGGTCAAGCCGCCGGAGAAGTCCATCGCCTCCGCCAAGCAGACCGCCGCCGTCCTGCAGAAGGCCAAGCCGCACCCCCGCGCGTCCATCGCTGCCGACGCGATCATCGAGCGCTCCGGCAGCACCGTGGCGAAGAAGAGCGTCCAGAGCGGCTCCGGTAAGGACGAGGCCGCCACTGTGGCACGCTCGTCCACATGACGGTTCCCGATTCCAGTGCGTTCGGCCCGACGGGTCCGGTGGACCCGACGGGTTCGGCCGGCCCGTCGGCCCCGGCAGACCCGGCCGCCACGAGCCCCGCGGGCCGGACCGCCCCCGCCGGGGGGCCGGTGCGCCTCGACGGCCCCTGGACCCACCGCGACGTGGCGGCCAACGGTGCGCGGTTCCACATCGCGGAGATGGGCGAGGGGCCGCTGGTGCTCCTGCTGCACGGCTTCCCGCAGTTCTGGTGGACCTGGCGTCACCAGATGACCGCGCTCGCCGACGCGGGCTTCCGGGCGGTCGCGATGGACCTGCGGGGGGTCGGCGGCAGCGACCGCACTCCGCGCGGTTACGACCCCGCCAACCTGGCCCTCGACGTCACCGGGGTGATCCGCTCCCTCGGTGAGCCCGACGCGGCCCTGGTCGGCCACGACCTCGGCGGCTACCTCGCCTGGACGGCCGCCGTGATGCGGCCCAAGCTGGTCCGCCGGCTCGTCGTCTCGTCCATGCCGCACCCACGCCGCTGGCGCTCCTCGATGCTGTCCGACTTCGCCCAGTCGCGGGCAGGTTCGTACGTCTGGGGCTTCCAGCGCCCGTGGCTGCCGGAGCGGCAGCTCCTCGCGGACGACGCCGCCCTGGTGGGGGGCCTCATCCAGGACTGGGCGGGCCCCCGCACGCCGGAGTTCCCCGACGAGGAGACCCTGGACGTCTACCGGCGGGCCATGAGCATCCCCTCCACCGCCCACTGCTCGATCGAGCCGTACCGCTGGATGGTGCGGTCGATGGCGCGTCCGGACGGGATCCAGTTCAACCGGCGGATGAAGCGTCCGGTCCGGGTGCCCACGCTGCACCTGCACGGGTCGCTCGATCCGGCGGTCCGCACCCGCAGTTCCGCGGGGTCCGGCCAGTACGTCGAGGCGCCCTACCGGTGGCGACTTTTCGACGGTGTCGGGCACTTCCCCCACGAGGAGGATCCGATCGGCTTCTCCACCGAACTCATCAACTGGCTCAAGGACCCCGAGCCCGACCGGTAGCCGCCCGCCCGGCGTGGGCACACGTGTCCGACGAACAGCCAATTGCCTGCCGCATAGGCCAATTGGCTGACTCGCACACGATTACCGACCTTGGGGCACGGGCAGACGTCGGGGTATGGGCTGGACGCACGACTTCACTGACGAAGCACGCAACCGCCGCTCCACCGCGTCAGCCGGTGCGAGCACTCATGAGGGGGGCGGCCCCCGCGGCCGGGTGCACGATGTGCATGACCTTCACCGTTCCCGTCTCGGGATTCCGCGCATTCTCCGCCGTCGGGCCCGCTGGGTCTCGGCACGGCTCCGCCACCCTCGTAACTGACCTTTTCCGGCACTGACCGGTCCGGCACTGATCGGCCGGGCGGGCCCTAGAGGGCGCAGCCCTGGCTGTCGACCTGCTGGTTGGCCGTGCGGCCGATCTCGATGTCCTCGCGGATCTCGTCGGCCGTCAGCGCGTAGCCGGTGTCCGGGTCGTCGAGCGACTTGGCGAACACCACTCCGTACACCTTTCCGTCCGGAGTGAGCAGCGGGCCGCCCGAGTTGCCCTGACGCACCGTCGCGTAGAGCGAGTACACATCGCGGCGCACCGTGCCCCGGTGGTAGATGTCCGGGCCGTCGGGGTTGATGCGGGCGCGAACGCGGGCCGAGCGCACGTCGTACGCGCCGTTCTCGGGGAAGCCCGCGACGATCGCGCTGTCGCCGGTCTCCGCGTCGTCGTCCGGGCCGGTGAACTGCAGCGGCCTGGCCCGGAGATCGGGGACGTCCAGGACCGCGATGTCGCGCTGCCAGTCGTAGAGGACGACCTTCGCGTCGTACAGCCGGCCCTCGCCGCCGATCTGGACGGTGGGCTCGTCCACGCCGCCGACCACGTGGGCGTTGGTCATCACCCGGCGCTCGGAGAAGACGAAGCCGGTCCCTTCGAGGACCTTGCCGCAGCTCGGGGCCGTCCCCACGACCTTGACGATCGACTTCTTGGCACGGGCTGCGACCGGGCTGCCCACAAGGGCCGGGTCCGGGGCCTTGACCTCGGTGATCGGTTCGTTGGCGAACGGGCTGAAGACCTGCGGGAAGCCGTTCTGCGCGAGGACGGAGGAGAAGTCCTGGAACCAGCTGGGCGCCTGCTTGGGCATCACCCGGTCGACGCCGAGCAGGACCGAGGAACTGCGGACCTCCTTGCCGAGGGTCGGCAGCGAGGTACCCGCGAGCAGCAGGCCGATCATCCAGGCCACCAGCAGCATGGCCACCACATTGACCAGGGCGCCGCCGGTGGCGTCCAGGGCGCGCGCGGGCGACCACGTGATGTACCGGCGGAGTTTGTTGCCCAGGTGGGTGGTGAAGGCCTGGCCGATCGAGGCGCAGACGATCACGATGACGACCGCGCCGATGGCGACCGCGGTGGAGACCTCGGCGTCCTCCGTCACCCGGTCCCAGATGACCGGCAGCAGATAGACGGCGACCAGTCCGCCCCCGAGGAAGCCGATCACCGACAGGATGCCGACGACGAAACCCTGGCGGTAGCCGATGACCGCGAACCACACGGCGGCGAGCAGCAGCAGGATGTCGAGCACGTTCACCGTCTATAGCCTCGCACTTTCGTCACCTGGCCCGTCGGTGGTGACGGGGTCCGGGCCGGGCCCGGGACAGCGCAGCAGGAGAGCCAGCGTGTCATGCGCGCCAGTCGAGCGGCACCTGCCTGGCCCTGTCCCAGGGGCGTTCCCATCCCGCGTAGTGCACGATCCGGTCGATCACTCCGGCCGTGAAGCCCCAGACCAGGGCCGATTCGACCAGGAATGCCGGGCCGCTGTGGCCGCTCGGGTGGACGGCCGTGGCCCGGTTCGCGGGATCCGTGAGATCCGCCACGGGGACCGTGAAGACCCGGGCCGTCTCGGCCGGATCGACCGCCCCGACCGGGCTGGGCGCGCGCCACCAGCCGAGCACGGGCGTCACGACGAAGCTGCTGACCGGGATGTAGAGCCGGGGCAGCACACCGAAGACCTGTACGCCCCGGGGGTCGAGTCCGGTCTCCTCCTCGGCCTCGCGCAGCGCCGCCCGCAGGGGCCCTGTGGTGGCCTGGTCGCCGTCCTCGGGGTCCAGTGCGCCGCCGGGGAAGGACGGCTGCCCGGCGTGGGAACGCAGGGTCCCGGAGCGCTCCATGAGCAGCAGCTCGGGCCCGCGCTTCCCCTCGCCGAACAGGATCAGGACGGCGGACTGCCGGCCCGCCCCGCTCTCGGGCGGCAGGAAACGGCTGAGCTGCTGCGGTCGGACGCTGCGCGCGGCGCGGGCGACGGGGTCGAGCCATGCGGGCAGGCCGTCGGTGGTGACGGGGACGGCCGCGCCAGGAGCACGGCCGCCGCCACCGCTGGGTCCCGGCCCCTCGGCGGCGTCGTTCCCGGCGTGCGTCGTGCCGTGTGTGTGCGTGTGCGTCATGGGCACCCCCGTCGTTTCACAACGCCTGTCGTCGGCCATTTCGTTCCGAGCCGTTCCGTACCCAGGGGTGCCCTCACCCGGCCCCCAGCGCGGGCGCGGGGCTGCCCGGGTAGTCGGCGGGCGGGCTGAGCCGCTGGCCCGGATAGCCGCCCATCTCGTACTTCAGGAGCTTCCTGGCCTTCTCCGGGTCGGTCTCGCCCTCCCCGTACGAAGGGCAGAGCGGAGCAATGGGACAGGCCCCGCAGGCGGGCTTGCGGGCATGACAGATCCGGCGGCCGTGGAACACCACGCGGTGCGAGAGCATCGTCCACTCGCTCTTCGGGAAGATCTCGGCGACCACCGCCTCGACCTTCACCGGGTCCTCCTCCTCGGTCCACTTCCAGCGCCGCACCAGGCGGCCGAAGTGCGTGTCGACGGTGATGCCGGGGACTCCGAACGCGTTGCCCAGGACGACGTTGGCGGTCTTGCGGCCGACGCCCGGCAGCTTCACGAGGTCCTCCAGACGTCCCGGGACCTCGCCGCCGAACCGGTCCCGGAGGGCGGCCGAGAGCCCTATCAGCGACTTGGTCTTGGCCCGGAAGAACCCGGTCGGCCGGATGATCTCCTCCATCTCCTCCGGCACGGCCGCCGCCATGTCCTCGGGGGTGGGGTAGGTGGCGAAGAGCGCGGGGGTGGTCTGGTTGACCCTCAGGTCGGTGGTCTGGGCGGAGAGGACCGTGGCCACGAGGAGCTCGAAGGGGTTGCGGAAGTCCAGCTCGGGATGGGCGTACGGATAGACCTCGGCGAGCTCGCGGTTGATCCGGCGCGCCCGGCGGACCATCGCGAGACGCGACTCCGCCTTCGGCGCCCTGCGCGCGGTCACCACCTTGGCCGCGGCCGCCGTGCGCGCCGTGGCAGCCGTGGTCCCGGCCGCCTTGGCCGGGGCAGTCCTGGCCGGGGCTGCCTTACGCGCCGGGGCCGCCTTGGCCGGACTTCCGGGTTCGGCAGGTTCGGCGGGTTCGGCGGGTTCGGCGGGTTTCCCGGGCGTTGACGATGACGATGGCACTGCGGACCTCCTGGCCGACTTCCGAAGCGGCTTCCCCGGCTCTCCAGGGGAGCCGTGCGGCTCTCCGAGGGAGCCATTCGCGGCATTCTTCGGGCGCGGCCGGGGCTGTTCGCCCAGAGCGGAATCGTTGCCCTTCAGCACCCCGTCAGCCCCCTTGGCCTGCGCTCTCCCCGGCGTTCTGGACACCCGACCAGCCTAGAGCCAGGCACCGACAACCACCCCTGTCACGGCGTATCCGCCCCCGATCGGCCCCCTGCCGTAGGGTCCGGCACGCCCGTGCGTCAAACTGGTTTGTGATTGATCGCACTGTTTTGCCGTCCGGCATGATGGGGACCACGGTTCCCTGAACAGGCCGACAAGGAGAGAACTCGTGGACGACGTTCTGCGGCGCGCCCCGCTTTTCGCGGCGCTCGATGATGAGCAGGCCGCGGAGCTCCGCGCCTCGATGAGTGAGGTGACCCTCGCGCGCGGAGACGCGCTGTTCCACGAGGGCGACCAGGGTGACCGCCTGTACGTGGTCACCGAGGGCAAGGTGAAGCTCCACCGCACCTCGCCCGACGGGCGCGAGAACATGCTGGCCGTGCTCGGTCCCGGCGAGCTGATCGGGGAGCTGTCGCTCTTCGACCCGGGCCCCCGTACGGCGACCGCCTCCGCACTGACCGAGGTCAAGCTCCTCGGCCTCGGCCACGGCGACCTGCAGCCCTGGCTGAACGCCCGGCCCGAGGTGGCCACCGCCCTGCTGCGCGCGGTCGCCCGACGGCTGCGCAAGACCAACGACCAGATGTCCGATCTGGTCTTCTCCGACGTGCCGGGCCGTGTCGCCCGCGCCCTCCTGGACCTGTCGCGCCGCTTCGGCGTCCAGTCCGAGGAAGGCATCCACGTCGTGCACGACCTCACCCAGGAGGAGCTGGCCCAGCTGGTCGGCGCCTCCCGCGAGACGGTCAACAAGGCGCTCGCGGACTTCGCGGGCCGCGGCTGGCTGCGCCTTGAGGCCCGTGCGGTCATCCTGCTGGACGTGGAGCGGCTGGCGAAGCGTTCGCGCTGACCCCGCCCCCGTACGCGACTGATGTGACCCGACGCGAAGGGCCCCGCACCGACCGGAGTACGTCCGGTCGGTGCGGGGCCCTTCCGTTCACGCGGCGCCAAGGGCTGTCCCGTAGTCCCTGGCGGGCGCGCGACGACGGCTACGGCACCTCGCCGCCTTGTCGGAACGCCCGAATACATCCAGTATGCGGACGTCCCTCCGCCTTGCGATGCACCACGCGATGCACCGCATCTGACGCCGCACGCTGATCCACCAGGGACTACGGGACAGCCCTTAGATCAGCCCGTGCTCGGTCAGGTACTCCAGCTGCGCCCGCACCGACAGTTCGGCGGCCGGCCACAGGGAGCGGTCCACGTCGGCGTACACCTTCGCCACCACCTCCGACGGCGTGCGGTGCCCGGCCTCCACCGCCGTCTCCACCTGGGCGAGCCGGTGCGCTCGGTGGGTCAGGTAGAACTCCACCGCCCCCTGCGCGTCGTCCAGGACCGGCCCGTGGCCCGGCAGCACCGTGTGGACGCCGTCGTCGACCGTCAGCGACCGCAGCCGCCTGAGCGAATCCAGGTAGTCGCCGAGCCGCCCGTCCGGGTGCGCGACCACCGTCGTACCGCGGCCGAGGATCGTGTCGCCCGTCAGCACCGCCCGGTCGGCGGGCAGATGGAACGAGAGCGAGTCCGCGGTGTGCCCGGGCGTCGGCACCACGCGCAGCTCCAGGCCGCCGGTGGTGATCACGTCGCCCGCCGCGAGACCCTCGTCGCCCAGCCGCAGCGCCGCGTCCAGGGCCCGCACCTTCGTCCCCGTCAGCTCCGCGAACCGGCCCGCGCCCTCCGCGTGGTCGGGGTGCCCGTGGGTGAGCAGCGTGAGGCCCACGCGCCGCCCGGACCGCTCCACCGCCCCGATCACGGCCCGCAGGTGTACGTCGTCGAGCGGCCCGGGATCGATGACGACCGCGAGACCGGAGTCGGGCTCGGCCACGATCCAGGTGTTCGTCCCGTCGAGCGTCATCGCGGACGGGTTGGGCGCGAGGACGTTGACCGTACGGGCGGTCGCGGAGCCGGAGACCACGGTTCCGCGCGGCTGTCCGGGCAGGGCGGCTGCGTCGCTCACGCGGCACCCCCCGGCCCCGCCGCGGGCACGTGCTTGGTGAACTCGTCGTGCCCCGGCCAGCTCAGCACCAGCTCGCCGCCCTCCAGACGGGCCTGTGCGAGCACCGGGGCCAGGTCCTGCCCGTCCGCCGCCCCGAGCACCTCGGCGGCCGTCCTGTACGGCGTGAGGGCCCGCAGCGTGGTCACGGTGGGCGGCATCATCAGCAGCTCGCCCGCGTCGTAGCGGCGGGCCGCCTCGGCGGGGGCGATCCACACCGTGCGGTCGGCCTCGGTGGAGACGTCCCGGGTGCGCTGCCCCTCGGGGAGCGCGGCGACGAAGAACCAGGTGTCGTACCGGCGCGGTTCGAACTCCGGGGTGATCCAGCGCGCCCAGGCGCCCAGCAGGTCCGAGCGCAGCACGAGGCCACGCCGGTCCAGGAACTCCGCGAAGGACAGGTCCCGGGCGACCAGCGCCTCCCGGTCTGCCTCCCAGTCCTCCCCGGTCGTATCGCCGACGACAGTCCCGGCGGTCGGCCCGGCGAGGAGGACGCCCGACTCCTCGAACGTCTCGCGCACCGCCGCGCAGACGACGGCCTGCGCCTCGGTGACCGTCGCCACGCCGAGCCGGGCGGCCCAGTGCTCCAGCGGGGGCCCGGCCCACCCGATCAGCCGGTCGTCGTCGCGCGGATCGACTCCGCCACCCGGATAGGCGTACGCGCCCCCGGCGAAGGCCATGGAGGTCCGTCGGCGCAACATGTGCACGACAGGACCACCAGGCGCGCCGCCCTTCCCGCCCGGATCGCGCAGCAGCATCACGGTGGCGGCCCGCCGGGGTGCCGCGGCCGTCAGCTCACCGGCGGCGAGGGCCCTGATCCGGTCGGGCCATTCCGGGGGGTACCACTGACCTTGGGACATGGCCGGAGGCTATCCGGAACCGCGCCGATGTTCGAGAGGCTCCGTGGTCGTCGCGGTGACCCGGCCTGCCCCGTACAAACACACGATCCCGCCCGGTCGCGGGACCGGGCGGGATCGGAGAGTCGGAAAGAGAGAGCGGACAGAGGCACTCAGGCGTCGTCGAGCTCCACCTGGACCTCGACCTCGACCGGTGCGTCCAGCGGCAGCACGGCGACGCCCACGGCGCTGCGGGCGTGCACGCCCTTGTCGCCGAGGACCGCGCCCAGCAACTCGCTGGCGCCGTTGATCACGGCGGGCTGTCCGGTGAAGTCGGAGGCCGAGGCGACGAAGCCCACGACCTTCACGACGCGCTTGATCCGGTCCAGGTCGCCTGCGACCGACTTCACGGCGGCCAGGGCGTTGAGCGCGCAGGTCTTCGCGAGCTCCTTCGCCTCGTCCGGTGTGACCTCGGCGCCGACCTTGCCGGTGACGGCGAGCTTGCCGTCCACCATCGGCAGCTGGCCCGAGGTGTACACGTACACCCCGGACCGCACGGCCGGCTGGTACGAGGCCAGCGGCGGCACGACGGCGGGCAGGGTCAGGCCGAGCTCGGCGAGCCGCGCCTCGACGGCGCCCGCCACTACGCCTTCTCCCGCTTCAGGTAGGCCACGAGCTGCTCGGGGTTGTTCGGGCCGGGAACGACCTGGACCAGCTCCCAGCCGTCCTCGCCCCAGGTGTCCAGAATCTGCTTGGTCGCATGCACGAGAAGGGGCACAGTCGCGTATTCCCACTTGGTCATGGGCCCGACTGTAACGCCTGGCACGTACGGTCCCGTGCGTAGCCCGGGGCCGGACTGGTTAGGCTCGAATACGTGAGCAGGTTCCAGGTCGTCAGCGGCAAGGGCGGTACCGGTAAGACCACGGTCGCCGCCGCCCTCGCGCTCGCCCTCGCGACCGAGGGCAGGCGCACCCTCCTCGTCGAGGTCGAGGGCAGGCAGGGCATCGCCCAGCTCTTCGATTCCGACGCACTCCCCTACGAGGAGCGCAAGATCGCCGTCGCGCCGGGCGGCGGCGAGGTGTACGCACTGGCCATCGACGCCGAACGCGCGCTCCTCGACTACCTCCAGATGTTCTACAAGCTCGGCAGCGCCGGCCGGGCCCTGAAGAAGCTCGGCGCGATCGACTTCGCCACGACCATCGCGCCCGGTGTGCGGGACGTCCTGCTGACCGGCAAGGCGTGCGAAGCCGTACGCCGCAAGGACAAGCAGGGCCGGTTCGTCTACGACCACGTGATCATGGACGCCCCGCCGACCGGGCGGATCACCCGCTTCCTGAACGTCAACGACGAGGTCGCCGGGCTGGCCAGGATCGGCCCCATACACAACCAGGCCCAGGCCGTGATGCGGATCCTGAAGTCCCCGCAGACCGCGGTCCATCTGGTGACCCTCCTGGAGGAGATGCCGGTCCAGGAGACCGCGGACGGCATCGCCGAGCTGCGCGCCGCCGAACTGCCCGTGGGCAGCGTCTTCGTGAACATGGTCCGCCCGTACCTGCTGGACGAGGACGCCCTGCGCACCGCCGCGGGCGGCCGCCGCAAAGAGATCGCCAAGGCGCTGACCCGGGCCGGAGTGACCGGTTCCGCGGCCCTCGTACGCCCCCTGGTCGAGCAGGCGGCCCAGCACGCCGAGCGGGTCGGCCTGGAGCGGGAGCAGCGCGCGGTGCTGGCCGGGCTCGGCCTGCCGACGGCGGAGCTCCCGCTGATCGGCGACGGGGTGGACCTCGTCGCGCTGCACGACCTGGCCACGGAACTCCGCAAGCAGGGCGCGGGCGAAGAGGGGGACGCATGACGGCGGACACACCCGCTACGGATCCGGCGGCGGACGGCGGGCTGGACACGGACACGCTGCTGGACGACCCGGGCATCCGGATCATCGTGTGCTGCGGCTCCGGCGGGGTCGGCAAGACCACGACCGCCGCCGCCCTCGGCGTACGGGCGGCCGAGCGCGGCCGGAAGGTCGTCGTCCTCACCATCGACCCGGCCCGCCGGCTCGCCCAGTCCATGGGCATCGACCGGCTGGACAACGTGCCCAGGCGGGTCGACGGCATCGACGGCGAGGGCGAGCTGCACGCCATGATGCTCGATATGAAGCGGACCTTCGACGAGACCGTCGAGGCGCACGCGGACGCCGAACGGGCCCGGGCGATCCTGGAGAACCCCTTCTACCAGTCCCTGTCGGCCGGGTTCGCCGGTACGCAGGAGTACATGGCGATGGAGAAGCTCGGGCAGCTGCGGGCCCGCGACGCGTGGGACCTGATCATCGTCGACACCCCTCCCTCGCGCTCCGCGCTGGACTTCCTGGACGCGCCGAAGCGGCTCGGGTCGTTCCTCGACGGGAAGTTCATCCGGCTGCTGATGGCACCCGCGAAGGTGGGCGGCCGGGCCGGGATGAAGTTCCTCAATGTCGGTATGTCGATGATGAGCGGAACACTGGGCAAGCTGCTCGGGGGCCAGTTCCTGCGGGACGTCCAGACGTTCGTCGCCGCGATGGACACCATGTTCGGCGGCTTCCGCAGCCGCGCGGACGCCACGTACAAGCTGCTCCAGGCGCCCGGCACGGCCTTCCTCGTGGTCGCGACCCCGGAGCAGGACGCGCTGCGCGAGGCCGCCTACTTCGTGGAACGGCTGGCCGCCGAGGACATGCCGCTGGCCGGTCTGGTCCTCAACCGTGTGCACGGCAGCGAGGCTTCCCGGCTCTCCGCCGAGCAGGCGCTGACCGCCGCAGAAAATCTTGACGACGCCCGCATTGTGGATCAGAGGGCCGGGAAAGCTGGCCTTGGTGACCGGGAAGCCCCCGACCCGGCGGTCACCGCTTCCGGAACGACCGAGCCGCTCCTCTCCCCCGAGGACGGGCAGGCGTCCGGCCCCGAGCCCGCAGCCGAGCACCAGGACACGACGGAGAACGAACCGCCCCACGAGAACATCGCGAACACCGCGACCGCCCCTGAGGACGACACAGCCGACGCGATCGGCGCCGTCGACGCCATCGACGCCATCGACGTCATCGACGTCATCGACGTCATCAGCATCGAGGAACTGACGGCGGGTCTGCTGCGCCTGCACGCCGAACGCATGCAGGTCGTCGCCCGTGAGCACCGCACCCGCGACCGCTTCACCGCGCTCCACCCCGAGGTGCCGGTGACGGCCGTGGCGGCGCTGCCCGGCGACGTACACGACCTGGAGGGCCTCCGGGCCATCGGCGATCGCCTGGCGGGCGGTTCAGCCCCGGCTCCGGCCGGAGCGGCGTAGACACCCTCCCGAGCGGCGGGGCCCGGACCTCGTGGTGCCCGCGCCTACCCCACGGCGGCGTACGTCTCGTGCAGTTCCTCGTCCTCCAGCCCGATGACTCCGGGCAGAATGCCGGTGGACCGCTCGTATTCGCTGCGCGCGGTCTCCAGCAGTCGGCGCCAGGACGTGACGGTCGGCCGGCGGCGCAGCAGTGCGCGGCGCTCCCGCTCCGTCATTCCGCCCCACACGCCGAACTCGACGCGATTGTCCAGCGCATCGGCCAGACACTCGGTCCGCACCGGACATCCGGTGCACACCGCCTTGGCTCTGTTCTGCGCTGCCCCTTGTACGAACAGTTCATCCGGATCGGTAGTGCGGCAGGCTGCCTGCGCACTCCAGTCGGTTACCCAGCCCATGCCGGCGCCGTCCTCTCCCGAATCGAGGCTCCCCCACGGCGGTAGCGGCATATTCACCGCTGCCAGTTGAGGACGTTACGGAAGGTGGGGACAGCACAACACCCCCTTCGGGCCCAATCTTGAATGGTCCGAACGGACTATGCGTATGCGGCAGATCACCCAGGGGAGTGAGCTGAGGACATGCGCGACTATCTCCGCGAAAAGGGGACAGCCCACTCAAGTCGCAAGGGACTTCTTGCGACATACGGGGCGATTTCGGGAGCGCCTCGATGGGTGCGTGAAGGGCAATGCGATGGCGCGCAGGCCAGGCGAAGAATGACCAGAAGACGCGCATGGGGCGGCAGGGGGCTTGATACGGAACCGGACTGCTGTGACAGTTGAGAGCAGCTTAGGCCAAGGCCTGTCCGTCTGTCCGGCGAATGGGAACGTGGCTGCTTCGCGCCCGCGCGCCCACGCCGCGACGTCTCTGACACACTCTCGCCGGCCCGCCGGGAGCCGCGGAGGCCCGGAAGTCACAGGAGGCCGGGAGGCGCCGGGAGGCCGCAGACGGTCCGTCCCGGGAGGCGGCGGACCCACTCGGATATCGCGGACCCACTCAGATGTCACGGTCCGGTAAGCGAACGCTCCGAGAGACCCCGCTCCTGCGACACGTTCATCACTACGGATTAGGCTGCCCCCTATGCCAAAGAAGCGCTCGGGCGGGGGTCTCACCACGACCCAGCAGGCCGCCAAGTTCCTCGGTGTCGCCGCGCTCTCCGGAGCTGTCCTGGCAGGCATCGCGCTGCCCGCAGCCGGAGCGCTGGGGCTCGCCGCCAAGGGGACGGTCGAAGGATTCGACGAGATCCCCTCCAACCTCAAGACTCCACCGCTCAGTCAGCGGACCACGATCCAGGACCGCGACGGCGGCACCATCGCCACCGTGTACTCCCGCGACCGCACGGTCGTCCGGCTCCAGGAAATCTCGCCGTACATGCAGGACGCGATCATCGCGATCGAGGACTCCCGCTTCTACGAGCACGGTGCGGTCGACCTCAAGGGCATCCTCCGCGCGATGAACCGCAACGTGCAGGCGGGCGGGGCCGCGCAGGGCGCGTCGACCCTCACCCAGCAGTACGTGAAGAACGTCTTCGTCGAGGAGGCGGGCGACGACCCGGAGAAGGTCGCCCAGGCCACGCAGCAGACGCTCGGCCGCAAGATCCGCGAGCTGAAGTACGCGATCCAGGTCGAGGAGGAGCTCGGCAAGAAGAAGATCCTGGAGAACTACCTCAACATCACGTTCTTCGGACAGCAGGCGTACGGAATCGAGGCCGCGTCCCAGCGCTACTTCTCCAAGCACGCCAAGGACCTCAAGCTGGAGGAGGCCGCGCTGCTCGCCGGCCTCGTGCAGTCGCCGAGCCGCTACGACCCGGTCAACGACGCGGAGGAAGCGACCAAGCGCCGCAACGTCGTCCTGGCGCGGATGGCCGCGGTCAAGAGCATCTCGCAGGCCGAGGCCGACAAGGCCATGGAGAAGCCCGTCAAGCTGAAGGTCTCCCGGCCGAAGAACGGCTGTATCACCGCCGTCAGCGGCTCCGGCTTCTTCTGCGACTACGTCCGCAAGACGCTCCTCACCGACCCCGCCTTCGGCAAGACCGACGAGGAGCGGGCCAAGCTCTGGAACCTCGGCGGTCTGACCATCCGGACGACGCTGGACCCGCGCGCCCAGAAGGCTGCGAACGAGGCCGCCACCGCGAAGGTCAACAAGGACGACAAGTTCGCGGCGTCCGTGGTGCAGGTCCGGCCGGGCAGCGGCGAGATCCTCTCCATGGGCCAGTCCCGCCCGTACGGCCTGGACCAGAAGCAGAACGAGACCGTGCTCAACCTCGCCGTCAGCAACAAGATGGGCGGTAGCACGTACGGCTTCCAGGTCGGCTCCACGTTCAAGCCGTTCACCGCGGCGGCGGCGCTGGAGAAGGGCATCAGCCCGGCCACGACGTTCACGACGGACTGGAAGCTGACGGTGCCGGAGAGCTCCTTCCGGACCTGCGACGGAGCGCCCGCCGGAAACCGGCCCTGGAATCTGGTGAACGAGCTGGAGTCCGAGAAGGGCACCTGGGACATGACGAGCGCGCTCGGCAAGTCCATCAACACCTACTTCGCGCTGCTGGAGCAGAAGGCCGGGCTCTGCGAGACGCTGACCATGGCGAAGAAAGTGGGCTACGAGCGCGGTGACGGCAAGGAGATCCTGGAGCGGCCCGCGGCCACCCTGGGAAGCGTCGACAGCACCCCGCTCTCGATGGCGTCCGCGTACGCGACCTTCGCCAACCGGGGCACGTACTGCACGCCGATCGCCATCAAGTCCATCAAGGACCCGCAGGGCAAGAAGATCCCCGTGCCGAAGACGTCCTGCTCGCGGGCGATGAGCGAGAAGACCGCGGACACGATCAACCAGATGCTCAAGGGCGTCGTGGAGGACGGCACCGGTACGCAGGCCGGACTCAACGACCGGGACAACGCGGGCAAGACCGGTACGACCAACGACCGCAAGGACGCCTGGTTCGTCGGGTACACGCCGAACCTCTCCACCGCGGTGTGGGTCGGCGACGACGTCGGCGAGAAGAGCTCGATGTTCGGCGTCACCATCGGCGGCCAGTACTACCCCAAGGTCTGCGGCGGCTGCCTGCCCGGTCCGATCTGGCGCATCGCGATGACCGGAGCGCTGGACGCGTCCGAGACACCCGGGTTCAACCCGATCTCCGTCCCCCGGGGCAAGGAGAAGGAGGACAAGGAGAAGGAGAAGGGCGACCGGGACCGCGACCGGGACCGGGACGACGATGACCGTGAGGACGGCAAGCCCGGCAACGGCAACGGCCGGACCCCCGGCATCGGGCTCCCGGACGGCGTGATCGGCGGTGGCGGCGGGCGAGGCCAGAACGGCCCCTGACCCGTACTCCTACCCGTACCCGTACAGATAGCGGAAAAGAGTGGGCGCCCCGGTCCTCGACCGGGGCGCCCACCCCTCTCTTCGCTCTTCTCCGCGTACCTCAGCCGGCGAGGAGCTTCTTCACCGCGGCGGCGACCCGGCCGCCCTCGGCGAGCCCGGCGACCTTCGGGTTGACGATCTTCATGACGGCGCCCATCGCGCGCGGCCCCTCGGCCCCGGCCGCCTTCGCCTCCTCGACGGCCGACGACACGATCGCGTTCAGCTCGTCGTCGGAGAGCTGCTTGGGCAGATAACCGTCGAGCAGTTCGCCCTCCGCCTTCTCCCGCTCCGCCTGCTCGGTCCGGCCGCCCTGGGCGAAGGCCTCGGCCGCCTCACGGCGCTTCTTCGCCTCCTTGGCGATCACCTTCTGCACCTCGTCGTCGGAGAGCTCGCGCGCCGACTTGCCGCTGACCTCTTCCTTGGTGATCGCGGTGAGGGTGAGCCGAAGGGTGGACGAGGTCAGCTCGTCACGCGCCTTCATGGCCGTGTGGAGGTCTTCCTTGAGCTTGGACTTGAGCGTGGTCATGCCGCGATTGTGACAGGTGCGGGGCGCGGGCCGCCCACCGGTTTTCCGCTCACGGTGCCGCTTCTGCGACGATGGGCGCATGCGCGCACGCTACGGAGTACCCCTGAAAGTCACGGCAGTCGGCGCGGCGGTTGGCGCCGCCGGACTCGCCTACGCCGCCGGATTCGAGGCCCGCTCGTTCCGCCTGCGACGGGTCACCGTTCCCGTACTCCCGCACGGGGCACGCCCGTTGCGCGTGCTCCAGGTCTCCGACATCCACATGGTGAGCGGTCAGCGCAAGAAGCGCGCCTGGCTCCAGTCACTCGCCGGGCTGCGCCCCGACTTCGTCGTGAACACCGGAGACAACCTCTCGGACCCGGAGGCCGTGCCCGAGGTGCTCGACGCGCTCGGCCCGCTGATGGAGTTCCCGGGGGTGTACGTCTTCGGCTCCAACGACTACTACGGCCCCAAGCTGCGCAACCCGGCCCGCTATCTCCTGGAGAAGGCCCGGGGCAAGCACGGCCTCAACGGCAACGCCCCCGCGGTCGGCGTCGCCCACAACCCGTGGGAGCCGATGCGCGACGCCTTCGACGAGGCGGGCTGGCTGAACCTGTCGAACACGCGGGGCCGGCTCAAGCTCGACGGCCTGGAGCTGGCGTTCACCGGCCTGGACGACCCGCACATCAAGCGCGACCGCTACGCCGAGGTCCAGGGCGGCCCTACGAGCGGCGCCGACCTCTCCATCGGCGTGGTCCACGCCCCGTACCTGCGCTCCCTGGACGCCTTCACGGCCGACGGCTACCCCCTGATCCTGGCGGGCCACACGCACGGCGGCCAGCTGTGCATCCCGTTCTACGGGGCGCTGGTCACCAACTGCGACCTGGACACCGACCGGGTCAAGGGCCTGTCCAGCCACACGGTCGGCGACCGGCGCGCCTACCTCCACGTATCCGCGGGCTGCGGCACCAACCGCTACACCCCGGTCCGCTTCGCCTGCCCCCCCGAGGTCACCCTGCTGACACTGACCCCGAAGGCCTGAGCAGGGGCTGGCACCGGCCCCGAAGGCCTGAGCGGGGGCTGGCACCGGCCCCGAAGGCCTGAGCGGGGGCTGACACCGACCCCGAAGGCCTGAGCGAGGAGGGGCGCCTTCACTCGCGGCGGCCGCAACACGGCAGATGACGAATCGCGGGGGCCCTCCCACCCGCTTACGGTACGAATCATGACCGCGCCCCGGCCCGCTCTGCTTCCCCGCCCCCGGGCGGCAGAGGTGCTCCCGAACCCCGCCGGGCCCCGCCGCCCCCGGGTCACGGCGCTGCGTGTCCTTGCGGGCGGGGCAGCGGCCGCGGGCCCGGTCATCGCCCTGGCGACCGGGTACAGGCCACCGACGCTGATCCACTTCACGGTCCTGGCGAACCTCCTGGTCGCGGCGGCTTTCGGGTGGTCGGCCGTACGTTCCTGGCGGGGCGGTCCGCCGCTGTCGCCGCGGCTGTCGGGCGGGGTACTCCTGCTCGCCGCGATCACCGGCCTGATGTACCACCTGGTGCTGGTGAACTACGGCGGCTCCCCGCTGAGCGCCACCCGGAGCAGCCCGGCCCCGGAGACCGGCTGGTCCATCGCCGCGAGCCTCCTGCTCCACACGGTGACCCCTCTGGCCGTCGCCGCGGACTGGCTCCTGCTCACCGCGCCCCGGACCCTGCGCCTGTCCCACATCCCGCTGTGGCTGTCGGCCCCCGCGGCCTACCTGGGCCTCGCCCTGATCCGCGGAGCCCTGCTCTCCCCCGGCGCCCCGGCCCGCTACCCGTACCCGTTCCTCGACGTCGACACGTACGGCTACGCCGGCGCCCTCACCCAGTCCCTCGCCCTCGGTCTCCTGTTCGCCGCCCTGGGCGTCCTGATCACCGCCGTGGACCACCTCCGGCCGAACGTGGCGGGGTGGTTCCAGCACCGGAGAAACCGGATTTCGCCTCCGGCCGCCGGTGGGCTAAAGTAATCGATGTCGCCGGGAGTCCGGTGGACATCGGGGTGTAGCGCAGCTTGGCAGCGCGCTTCGTTCGGGACGAAGAGGTCGTGGGTTCAAATCCCGCCACCCCGACAGCTAATTAGCAGGTCAGAGGGCCCAGTGTGTAAGTTGCACTGGGCCCTCTGACCTTGTGCGTGTCTATCTGCGTGACTACCGCTCCGGAGGCACCGGAGTGCCGAAGATGCCGTCCATGGCCGTCGCGCCGGTCTGGATCACCGGGCGGATCTGCTTCCGGTAGACCTCCTCCGTGACGGCCGTGCTGGAGTGGCCGACCAGCCGGGAGATCTCCTCGAGCGGGATGCCCCGGTCCGACAAGATCGAGACGAACGACGTCCGGGTCTCCCGGGTGGTCCACTCGTGCGGCGTGAGGTCGACGCCAGGGATCTGCGCGGCCCCGGCAAGGACCTTCCGAAACTCTCGCCGAACGTTCGCCGCATCCAGTTCAGTGCCGACCGCCGACGTGAAGACAAGCCCGCATTCCTGCCACTGATCACCGGCCGCGACACGCTGCCAGCCCTGACGCTCACGCTGGATCTTGAGTGCGTCGACGGCCCGACCCGGCAGGGCGAGCGTACGGCGGGACTTCCTGGTCTTGGTGTCGCCGGAGCTGCGGACCGAGCGCCACACGGCGATGTGCGGCGGGATCTCCGGCACGGCGGTCGGATTTCCGTCGAGGTCCACATGATCCCAGCGCAGCGGACGCATCTCCTCGGTACGGCCACCGGTGAGAAGCGAGACCACGATGTACGCGTAGAGCGGCGAGTCCTCGGCGGCCACAAGCACGGCGTCGGCCTGGTTGAGCGTGAGCGACTTGGACGGCCGGCCGGGGCGACCGGCAGGGACCGAGCACAGCTCTACGACGTTGCGCTTCACCTTGTCTCGGGCCATGGCCCGCTTAACCGCACGGTTGAGACACGAGCGGATGGCTTCCAGGGATCGCGTGCTGAGCACCTTGGACTTGTCCGCAAGCCACCTGTCGACGTCATCAGCGCTGAGGTCCCGGAGCTTCCGGGCGCCCAGGGAGGGGATCACATGGGTGTTGCAGAGGATCGTGTTCGTCTCGACGGTCGACTTGTCGCGGCCCGAGAGCCCGTACGCGAGCCAATCCGTAACCGCGTCCCTGACCGTGTAGCCCGTGGGCGCAATGGCTAGGCCATCCTCGAAGTCCCGCAGTACCTCTTTCAGCTTGGCCTTGGCCGCCGTCTTGGTCTTGCCGCTCGCCCGCTTCACGATCCGCTTGCCGCTGGGGTCATAGCCGAGGCTGGCCGTGGCAATCCAACGTTGCCGCTTCTCATCCCAGTGCAGACCACCATCGCCACGACTGCGCCGCTTGGTCACTGCTCAGCCCCGGCTTCCCGCTCCAGGAGCGCAACGTAGTCGGTGATGGCGGAGGCCGGAACGAGGCGGGTCCGCCCTTCCTTGACGGTCCGGAGACGACCAGCACGGATCAAGTCGTAGATGACGCTCCGGCTCAGCCCCAGCACCCTCACAGCGTCGGGAACGCGGTACAGGGCCGGAGGGATCGCCGGTCCCTCAATGTCGAGTACGGTCACTATTCCTCCTCAGCGCTCAGCAGTTCGGCGCGGTGTTCGCGGGTGGTTTCGCGGTTGTGTTGGATGTCGCGGTGGATGTTGGCGGCGAGCCAGGATTCGCCGGGGGTGTGGCCGTTCCCTGCGTAGGCCCAGTGCGCGAGCGTGAGCGTGGTGGCCTCCGGGTGATCGTCCGGATCGGGGAGGCCGAGGGCGGCGCGTTGTTCAGCGGCGCGGTAGTCGGCGCGGACCTGTCGAAGGGCGCCGAGGGTGGTGGAGTAGGCGCGGGACTTGGTGGAGAAGTGGCCGCGGAAGCCGAGCATGTGGGCCCAGTCGCGGAGCTTGCGGTCCGGATAGGCGTGGTGCAGGTCCAAGCACGCCTCGATCAGCCGCCGAGGGTGCTCAGGCACGTCCAGGAGAACCAAGGCTTCCTTGTTGCCAACGCGGTGGTCGACGGTCCCGGTGGTCTCGGCCGCCTTGGTGGCGTACTTGGCGACGTAGGAGGCGACGGCCTGTTCGGTGAGGTCTTCGCCGTTGCCGAACGCGCCGATGGGCTGCACGTCGAGCTGCGTGCCCCACCGCAGCGTCCAGCCGTCCGTGATCCCGGCTTCCGGAACGGCCGGCACGAGGACCTCAACCCGGGCGGCGGCGGCGCGGATCGCGTCGTCCAGGAGGCCGAGGGTGGCCCAGGCCGGGGGCGGGGTGTCCGGGCCGTCGGGTCCGTCGAAGCGGATCACCGCGTGGAAGTGCACGGCCCCGCGCTTCTGGTACTCCGCGACCTTCCCGAAGGACACCTTGGACTGTTCGCGGGCGGCTTTCTGGGTGAGCCCAGCTCGCTTGGCGATCTCGCGGCGGAGGTAGATCGTGAAGTAGCGCCAGAGGTCGGAGGCGTGGTTGTTCCACAGCACCGCCCCCGCGTAGTCGTAGGTGTCCGGGTCGAGCGGCGTACCCAGCTCCGGCGCATCCTCAGAGTGACGAACACCGCAGCGGCAGGACCGGGTGCCGGGCCGGTTGTGAACGGGGCCGAACGACGGGGCCGTCAGGGTGGCGAAGACGCGGGGGTGGTCGCGGATGGTGGTGGGGGTGCCTTTGTCGGGGTCGCCGGTGAGTCCGGCGCGGATGAGGTGGTAGGTGTCGCCTGCGTAGGTCCAGGCGCAGGCGGGGCAGCGGGAGGCGCGGCGGTTGCCGCAGGCGATCCGTAACCGGCCCCCGGGCTCGGTGTCCGTGGAGTAGTGGTGGAGCAGGGTGCCGGTGGCCCGGTCGATGGTTTTGGTGGCGCCGGTGAGGTGGATGGGCTGGGAGCAGCCTCCGGTGCGGCGGAGTTGTTCGGTGAGGCGGTCGAAGCCGGGAGACCCGACCACCCGGAGCAGATCGCCCAGGGTGGCCGGGTCCAGGCCCGCCGCGGTGGCAGCGGTGTTCATGGTCAGCGTCCCGTCCGGCCGTGCGCGGAACCGTGGTTCGCGGTGTAGCCCTCGACCAGGGCACGGACCTGGTTGTCGCCCGTGGCGGTGGCCTTGGCTCCGCAGTGGCACACGGCCGACCCGGTCGCGGGGGTGTTGGGGGAGGGCTTGCTGACGTGGAGGCCGGGGCGGTCCGGGGTGGGGGTCAGGTCGGCCATGGCGCTCAGGCCCCGATCCGGGTGTGGGTCCGGGCGGGGGTGGTTGTGTGGCCGGTGCCGCGGCAGGCGGGGCAGTGGGCGGTGATGGTCTGGCGCTGCCCGTCAAGGGTGGTCTGGCCGGTGGTGATGGTGACGGTGGGGAAGCCGTCGCAGTGGCCGCAGATCGGCCGGGGCGGGGTGTGCTGGGGCATGATGGGATCTCCCTTTCGGGTCCGTTGGATCGGGAAGTGGGATGGGCGCCCGGGGCGGCGGAAACTTGGCGGTTGAGGCCGCCCCGGGGGCTGTCAGCGGTTGTTCGGGCGGTTGAGCAGCGAGCGCAGGACCACGGCGCAGATCGCGACGGACGCGGCGGTGATCGCGGTCGCGAGGAGCATGGAGACGAGGACCGTGCCGATGATCAGGACCATGGCGGTCCCGCCCGCGGCGGCGACGAAGAGCGATCCCGGGGTGAGCTGAACGGCCGGCCGGGAGACCGGAGCAGCCGGGATGGGCGCCGGAGCCGGGGTGACGCTGGGGTTGTGGTGGCAGGTGCAGGCCGGGGTGTGGGTGATGCCGGTGAGCGGCTGGACGAGGGACGTGCCCGGGGTGGGTGCGGTGTCCGGGGGCGGGATCTTCGGGGTGAACACGAGTAGGGCCTCCTGTTAGGGGTTGCAGCGGTGGGTGCGGGCGGCGAGTTCGGCGGCGGAGCGGTTGAGGTAGTCGGCGGAGAAGTTGCATCCGGGGGCGGTGCAGGCGGCGGTGTGCTTGGTCCGGCCGCGGCCGTCGTGGTGGGTGCCGACCTGGACGGGGCCGACGCGGAGCACGTTGGTGAAGCGGTTCGGGCGGGCCATGGATCAGTCCTCCTGTCGGAGGCTGTTGCCGGGGAACTCGGCGCGGATGCGGGTGGCTTCGGCCGGGTCGGTGGTGCGGTCCGCGGCCTCTTCCGCGAGGAGCCGGGCCAGGGTGGGGCGGCCGGAGTCGGCCATCTCCCTGGCGGCGTCGAGGTAGTCGGCGGGGCGGTTGAAGTTGAACGGGCCCATGCTGTTGTCCCTCTCTGATCAGGCGAGTTGGGCGGTGATGGCGTCCGCGAGGGGTGCGGGGACGCCGAGGCGGGCGCGAAGGGTGGCGGGGTCGATCCGGTTGCCGGTGGTGGCGTGGTGGGTGTCGGCGAGCTTCCGGGCGTGGTCGAGGAGGGCCGGAGGAACCGACACAGCCGGTGCCGTGACCGGGACGGGCGCCGGTGCCGGGGCCGCCTCAGGGGCAGGTCCGGGTGAGAGCTCGGGGGTCGGGTCGGGAGCCCGTTCCACCGTTACGTCCGGGACCGGTTCAGCGGCCGGAGCGACCGGCGATGCAGCCACCACGGGGGCGGCTTCAGTCTCAGTCGGCGCAGCCTGGGGGCTGTGGACGAGGAGAGTGCCGCCGAGGAAGGCGAGGGCGGGCCATCCGGCGACGAGGATGCGCAACCAGGCCGGGACGTCACCGAGGTCGAGGAGTCCGGCGGTGGCGACGTTCGCGCCCAGCGACGCCGCGAGGGCGATGACGAACCAGGCCCAGGCCGCACGGTTGTCCGCGGTGGTGCGCATGCGCCGCCAGGCCGCGACCAAGAGCAGGTCCACGCTGACGGGGTAGGCCCAGGCTTTCCAGCCATCCTGCCCAGCCGCTTCGGCCAGGTCGTGCAGGTGGGCGAAGGACAGAGCACCGGCGATCACGGCCTGGATGAGTACGGCGTCAATACGGATGCGGGACACGGGTTCACCTCCTTTCGAGGGGGCGGGGCCGGGGCCGGGCGGGACACGGGGTTCACCGCCCGGCACCGGGGCAAGGGGGTCAGGCGTCGGGGTTGGTGCCGGAGCCCAGGCAGTTGAGGCAGAGGCCGTCCTGCTGGCCGACCGGGCGGCGCTTGCGTCCGACGCGAACCGTGGCGGAGACCATCCCGGACCCGTCGCACGGCGAGCAGGCAACCGGCGCGGGCGGGGTGTTCTTCGAGGGCTTGGTGGTGGTCCGACGGGTGGCCATGGCGGTGGTTCCTTCCGGTTCCGGGCATGGGCGGGGTAGGGACCTGGCGCGAAGCAGTCACGCCAACTGGACTCGCAGGTGCAGGAGTTAGCCGGTCGCCGGGCGGGGCTTGAGGAGCGGGGAGCCCGGGGCCGGGGCGGTAGAAACGGCCGGCCGGAAGGGTGCCAGAGCGGCAAGGTGCGGGGTGAGGTGCGCGTACTCGTGGCAGACGGCCACGGCTTGGGCGGGGGTCATGGCGGGGGTGCGGATGCGGGACCAGCCGCCGGAGGAGTCCCCGGCCACCGCGACGCCTGGACGGTCCGGCGGGATGGTGGTGGCGGCGAAGACCGCTTCGGGGGCGATGTCTCCGAGGGCCATTTCGGCGGTCTGCTTGTCGTTGACCCGGTGCACCACACGCCCGGTGAGCTGAGCCCGCAGGGCGGTTGCACCCTTGCCGAGGTCGGAGCCGAAGCGCTGCCCACAGACCTCCAGGAAGATCCCCACTGCGCGGGCCATCTGCGCGAGCCGGATCATCCGCATCACCATCCGGTCCCGACGCTCCTCGTCCTTCTTCGCAGCGACAAGGAACAGTTCCGCGACCTCGTCGACCAGGACGACCAGCGGCACCGGGCGCATCTTTGCAGGCAGGCCCCACATGTCCGGGACACCGTGCGAGCTGAGGAGGTCGAAGCGGTCTTCCATCTCGCCCACGAGGGCTTCCAGGAGCCCGTCAGCCTCGTCCGGGGTGATGGCGAGGGCGGAGAGGCGGGGTGCGTAGCCGCGCTGTTCGACACCTCGTTTGCAGTCGATGCCGACCAGGCCGACTGGGAGCTTGGCGAGTCCGGAGATGAGGTTGCGCTGATACATCGACTTGCCCGATTGGTTCGCGCCGACCGTCAGGGCGTGCGGGACCTTCTGGTAGTCCCGGACGAACGCCGTACCGTCCTCCCGCAGCGCCACCGGCACGACGAGCGGGCCAGCGGTGAGCTTGGGCGGGAGGCGGCGGGGCATCTTCACCCGGCGCAGCACGTCGTAGCCGGTCATCCGCAGTTCCACGAACCCCGGCTTCACCTCCACCACGTGCACCGAGTGAACGCCCCAGGCGTGCCGCAGCCGTTCCGAGGCGGCGGACACGTCGGCAGGCTCCAGACCGGCCGGGAGGCGAAGCGTCGCCCGCATGCCGGTGGTGGAGTAGCGGACCCGGCGGACCTGCGGGGGAACGGGCTGGACTTCCTGGCGGGCCACGTTGCGGACCATGAACGCCCGCAGGCGGGACGGCTGGACCGTCAGCCCGCACACATCCATCGTCGCCCGGTACGTCACCGAGAACCGGACCCGGGCGACCGGGGCACCGACCAGCGACCAGAACACCCGAGGAGACCGGGCCTTCGCGTAACCGAGACCACCGGCAGCCGATAAGACCCCCGCAACCTCGATCACCGTGGACAGGCCCGACATGATCAGGCCCCCAGCGGGGTCACAGCGACCGCGCGGAAGCTGATCCCGTGCCGCGTCTGACCGTTGAACGTGTTCTCCCAGTCCCGGGCCTTGAGGCCGACCACCGTGACCGGGGTGCCGGGGGCCAGGTTCTCCGGGACACCCGTGTTCGGCACGGTCACCTGGTACAGGTTGCCCTCACCCTCGTCCGCGACCAGCAGACCCACCGTCGCGAGCGGAGCACCAGTCTCCCGGTCGATCGCGATCTCACCGGTCTGCTTGCTCACCAGCTTCGGCGTCGGAGGCGTTGCCACGAACACGACAGCGGTCGAAACATCGATCTTGAAGGACGGCATGAGCTTGCTCCTCAGACAGAGGTGACTGACTTGGCTAGCCTTCTTGGCTACATGACTAACGTAAGCAACATGGCTAGTCATGTCAACACCTGACTGTCTTGGCTGTCCCAATGTCGGGGGCCGCCGCGTACCATCGCCCCATGACCTTCGTTCCCGATCCCCTCGACCCAGACGATGACCGGCCGCCCTACGAGCAGGTTGCGAGCAGCCTCGGAGCAGCAGTCCGGACGAGGAAAATCGCACCAGGGGAGAAGCTGCCGTCGCAGAAGGAGCTGACGGAGCACTACGGCTTCGCGCGCGCGACCATCCAACGCGCACTGCGGGACCTCGAAGACGAAGGGCTAGTGGTCTCCCGCAAGGGAAGCGGAGTCTTCGTCCGCAGCCGGACGGAACGGCCGGCGGGGCTACGCCCTTACGTAGAGCAGGCCTTTGCCGCCACGGACGTCACCATCGACTTCGCCGGGTTCTCCAGCGAAACCCTGCACGGAGCACTGCAAGAGCCGTTGGACAAGATCCGGATCGGCAGGCTGACACCGGCAAGCATCAAGGTCCGCATACTCGTTCCGGACATGGCTGTCCCCCAGGCAGCTCCAGTCCGCCGTGAGGATTGCGGCGATGACGAACGGCTCCGGTCCCGCATGCACGACATCATGGTCGGGTACGCCCGCAGCATCCGGGACTCAATGGCGGAGCTGAGTCACCTGGGCTTGGTCCCCGAGACGAGCGTTGACGTGCGAGTCCACAGTGGTACGCAGTTCTTCAAGCTGTACGTGATCAACGGAGCAGACGCCTTCTTCGGCTACTACCCGATCAAGCCAAACAAGGTCGTGGCGCAGGGCGATCCCATCGAAATCTACGACCTGGTTGGGAAGGACACCGTCCTCTTCCACCACTCCGTCAACGACAGCGATTCGTCTAGCGGCACGCAGCAGGTCCAGCAGGCTGGCATGTGGTTCGACAGCGTGTGGAACAGCATCGCGAGGGGATTCGACCTTGATGGACACTGAAGACCTGGCCACAGCGCTTGCCAGCACTACCGTGGTGCTTTTCGACTTCGACGGCCCCATCTGCGATGTGTTTGCGGGGCGCCCGGCGGACCAGGTTGCAAAGGATCTCACCGAGCTTGCAACCGAAAGCAACCCGGAGCTGGAAGGGAAGCTGTCCGGCATCGATGACCCTCTGGAGGTCCTGCGGCTGACGCACGAAGCGGATGATGCCGCTGGACTGGCCATCGAGAGGGCGCTCACCACAGCCGAGGTAGAGGCTGTAGGGGTGGCTGGAGACCCGGTTACCGGAGCCGTTGCCTCTCTGAAGGCAGTTCGAGCGTCGGGGAGGGGAGCGGCGGTGGTGAGTAACAACTCCGCGGAGGCCGTCAGGGCATTCCTTGATCGACATGGGTTGTCGGAACACGTGCTCACAGTCGTTGGAAGGCCCGAAGGGCATCCGGAGCTGATGAAGCCGAACCCTCATTCGCTGATCGCAGCGGCTGAACGTTTGGACGTCGACGTCTCCTTGTGCGCCTTGATCGGCGACTCGCTGACAGACATCCAGGCCGCCCACGCGATCGGTAGTACAGCCATCGGCTTCGCCAACAAACCGCACAAGCGCCAACTCTTCGTCGAGGCAGGAGCCGAAGCAGTTACCGACTCCATGCAAGCCATCGCCCAGGCGATCAGCCCCCAGCCGGGCACCTGACTACTCGCGTCGCCAGGAGTTGTTACAGGTTTCTCTACCTCATCAAGGCACCCGGCTGCGCTCCGCTCCGCCGGGCGCGCTTCCCGGCTCTGGCTGCGCCCGCGCTCCTGCCTTCGGCCCGCTCGGCGCTGCCGCCGCCGACGCGCGCCCACAACTGGATAGGCCCGGGGGCATGAGACGAAAACCAAGCCCGCGGCTTCAAGACGGTGCCTCCGGCGGGGGCGCTCAGACTCCGGGATGGACGGGGCACCGTTCGCGAGTGCCGGCCGGAGCGGGGCGAGCGTCGTGGGGCTCCCATCCCGACCACCTTCGACCCAGGCAGAGCCGAGCAGTCGCGGCCCAGGGCGTCAAGGTCGTTCGTACAGTGGCGCGCTCCACCTTGACGCCCTGAACCACGACCGCTCCACGGTGTGTGGGTCGAAGGCGGACGGGATGGGAGCCGGGGCGAGTGGTGGGTTAGGTTCGGTTCTGGCTGACGCTCGAATGGAATCAAACAGTCCCGAACCAGTACTGCATCCCAGGTTCAGCGTCGCATGGGAAGGGAGCGAGCTCTAGGTCGTGTTTTCCAACCAGCGCTTGGCTTCTCTGATTGGCCTCATGGATGAGGGCTAGTACGAATACGGGCTCATCGCCCTCTCTGTCCATGACATCGTCCAGCAGGCTCTCGATCGCCTGATGCCCAAGCCCTTGGCCTTGCGACCCCACATCAACTGCCACCACGCGCAGCAGACGGACAGGGCCGCCCCACCCCACACGGGTGCGAACCCAGTCCTTGTAATCGGGTTCGCACCTTGAGTGAGCGATCACCGCCGCAAAGCCACCGTCGTCACGCTCTGCAACCAAAACACGCTCATCCAGTGGACCACTGCATTGCTTGCGAGCTGAACTGCGGATCCAACTCTGCACTTCCCACTCCCAGGGGAAGGGGTGTGGCAACCGACGGCCATTCGGGGCCCGCCGGGCGGACTGTGTGCAGGTGAAGCTCTCAAAAGCTTGCCGATCACTACTCGTAGCCGCCCGCCACGAAACGTGGCTCAAGCGCCAGACCTGACCCTTCGGCGTCGCGGCGAGTGGGCCAGCCGTTCCCGCATGTAGTCAGCGGCAGCCGCGGAAGGGGGGGTATGAAGCGCCTTTGCGTAGGAAGCTGCGGCCCTCTCCTGGTCGGCAAGATCCGCGCTGGCAGACTGGACCACGAGCTCAACCACGTTCCGAGTGAGTCGCTCCTGGCTCTGAGCAAGGGGCAGCGCGCGCGGCAAAGCCAAGGCCTTAAGCATGCCCACTAGAGGCACTGAGACCCTGGTCAGGCTATACGGTGTCGGCATGGGCGTCGCCATCTGTCGGCCCTCCTGGTTGCTGCAGACTGTCGTATGTGCGCGCCGCTTCTTGCAGGATCTGGATGAGCTCACTAAGCCTAGCCCTGGTTAGAGCATACCGACCCAGTGTTTCCACTGGAATGGTGCCGAGCTCGCGTAGCTGTTCTTCCATCTGCTCTGGCGATCCACTGACAATCGGAGGATCCGCTTGTCCCATTGTGAGGTGAATCGCATCGGATTGTCCGATGGCGTTTGGCAGGCTCATAGAGACGATGAACTGGTTCGCTGGTCGGCTAAGCCCCTCCGTGTTGCGCCACGCAAGCCTCATCTCGAAGGGTTCACTGGGCGCGTTCTCAGGCTTGGTCACGGGATCAGTGTGCCACTGGAGGGGCCACATGCGTCTAGTCAGCCTGCTCCATACGCGAGACCCGTACACACTGCACACTCCCAGCAATCGCCCAGAGGCACACCGCTCAGAACTGCGGTACCAGCCGACGAGCCATTCAAGGTCACTCACTGAGTGTCTAGCTGCGTGACAACGCAGGCGAACAATGGTGGACGTCTGCACACGCCGAAGGACTGTCACAGCAGGCCAGAGCGCCCCGAGCCCAAGGTGGAACAGCTACTGGAGTTGCTTCGGGACGAAGAGGTCGTGGGTTCAAATCCCGCCACCCCGACAGCTGTAAGACCAGGTCAGGGGCCTGATCCACTTAGTGGATCAGGCCCCTGAGTGGTTTCCGGGGGCGTCTTGGGAGCCGTTTGGGAGCCGATCTCGGAACCCGGCTCCCATCGGCTCCCGAAGTGGTTCGGCGTTTCGATGATTCGGCGAGACAGCTCCCGGGGGCGGTCCCGTCCGCGTACGCTCTGGGCGTCCGACGCACCGCGCCGGGCGCACGAGGGGGCACCGTGGATCATCTCTTCACCGTCGACGGGCGGACGGCCACGCCGATATCGCGCACCGGGCTCGCCGCCGAGAGCCTGCTGGAGCGGCAGCACCTCCAGGAGTGGGTGATCGCCCATCCCCAGGTACTCGGGGAGTCGGTGCTCGTGATCACCGCGGAGTACGACCGGTGGGCCGACACCGACGGGGTGCCGGCCCGCGACCGGCTGGATGTGCTGGGGCTGGACGCGACCGGACGCCTCGTCGTGGTCGAGTTGAAGCGGGGGACGGCCGATCGGGACGTGCACCTCCAGGCGATCACCTACGCCGCCCTGGTGTCCCGCTTCGACCTCGACGCCCTAACCCAGGCGCACCGTGACTTCCTGTCCCGCAGGGGGAAAACCCTCGACATCGACGCGTGCAAGCAGCGGCTGCTCGACCACGTGGACGGCGAGTGGAGCCCAGCGTTGCTCCAGCGACCCCGGCAGGTGATCATCGCCGCCGACTTCCCCAAGCAGGTCACCCACTCCGTGGTCTGGCTGTCGGAGATGGGCATCGACATCGACCTCGTCCAGGTCGGCCTGTGGCGGGTGGAAGGACACCTCGTCGCCGGGTTCACCAAGGTCTACCCGACCCCGGAGGTCGAAGAGTTCACGCTCACCCCGGCCCGGGTCGAAGGCGAGGCGGCGGCCAAGAAGCTGCAGGAACGCTCGCGTTCACGCAACGCCGTCCACGTGCTCGTCGGTGCGGGCCTGCTGCCCGACGGGACGAGGCTGCTGATGACACCACGTCACGGTGTGACGGAGGCCATCCGCGCCGAGATCCGGTCCTGGGTGGCGCAGGACGCCGACCGGGGGGCTGTCACCTGGACCAATGACACCGAGAAGCCACTGATCTGGAACGCGGACGGAGATTCATACTCCCCTACCGGGCTGGCCAAGCACATCTTCACGAGCGTGACCGGTCGGAGCCTGGACGTCGTACAGGGAACGACATGGTGGGACGTGGACACCACCCACGTGCCCGACGGCGTCGACCCTGGGGAATGGGCCACGCTGGCAGGGTCCGACCTGACCGGTCTGGCCAGGCAGCTCAGCGGCACTCGCAAGGACTGGACCGGGCTGCACACTCTGCTGAGCGGTGTCCCGGCTGGGCGGTGGACCACCTACGGCGACCTGGCGGCGGTGGTCGGGAGCCATGCTGTCCCCATAGGTCAGCACCTCGGCACCTGCGGTCGATGCCCCAACCCCTGGCGCGTCCTCACGGCCGCCGGGAAGGTCAGCCCTGGCTTCCAATGGCCCGACCCCTCGCGCACGGACACTGCCGCAATCGTCCTGATCGGGGAAGGCGTGCGCTTCAACGGAGAAACCGCCGACCCTGACCAGCGCCTGCACGAGGACGAGCTCCGGCAACTCCTCGACGGCTGAGAGCTCTTCGAAGCCCTCAGCCCATCGTGACCGGTCCCTGGCTCAGGCGTCAGCGCCGCCGAAGCGCTCGCGGTAGGACTCCAGATCCTCCTCCGTGATCTTCGCGAAGAGCACCGGCGGCACGGTGAACGGCGTGCCGGCCGGGACAGCGTCCAGGGACTTCGTTTGCTCGGCGGTCACCCAGGTCGCGGTGTCGTTCTCCAGGGCGAAAGCCCCGCGCATGGCGGCGGCCGAGGCCGGGATGAACGGCTCGGAGACGACCGAGTAGAGGTGGATGAGGTTCATCGCCGTGCGCAGGGTCAGGGCCGCGCCGTCCGGGTCGGTCTTGATCTCCAGCCAGGGAGCCTTCTCCTCCAGGTAGGAGTTGCCTGCCGACCACAGGGCGCGCAGCGCGGCGCCGGCCTTGCGGTACTGGAGAGCGTCCATGTGCTCCTCGTACTCGGCCAGTAGCCGCCCGATCTCCTCGCCGAGCTTCGTCTCCGCCTCGCCGGCCGCCGCGCCTGCGGGAACCTCGTCGCCGAAGCGCTTGCGGGAGAAGGAGAGCACGCGGTTGACGAAGTTGCCGAGGGTGTCGGCCAGGTCCTTGTTGACCGTGGCCGCGAAGTGCTCCCAGGTAAAGGAGGAGTCATCCGACTCGGGGGCGTTGGCGATCAGGAAGTAGCGCCAGTAGTCGGCCGGGAGTGTCTCCAGCGCGGCGTCGGTGAAGATGCCGCGCTTCTGGGAGGTGGAGAACTTGCCGCCGTAATAGGTCAGCCAGTTGAAGCCCTTGACGACATCGACCTTCTTCCACGGTTCGCGGACACCGAGCTCGGTGGCGGGGAACATCACCGTGTGGAACGGGACGTTGTCCTTGGCCATGAACTGGGTGTAGCGGACCGTGTCGTCGGCCTCGTACCACCAGGACTTCCAGTCGCGCCTCTCGCTGTCCGGGGCGGCGTCCGCCCACTCCTTCGTCGCGCCGATGTACTCGATCGGGGCGTCGAACCAAACGTAGAAGACCTTGCCCTCGGCCGCCAGCTCCGGCCAGGTGTCCGCCGGGACCGGCACCCCCCAGTCCAGGTCGCGAGTGATCGCCCGGTCGTGCAGGCCCTCGGTCAGCCACTTGCGGGCGATGGAGGAGGACAGCTGCGGCCAGTCGGCCTCGTGCCGCGCCACCCACGCCTCGACCTCGTGCTGGAGCTTCGACTGGAGCAGGAACAGGTGCTTGGTCTCACGGACCTCCAGCTCCGTGGAGCCGCTGATCGCCGAGCGCGGGTCCAGCAGGTCGGTCGGGTCCAGGACGCGCGTGCAGTTCTCGCACTGGTCGCCGCGCGCCTTGTCGTAACCGCAGTGCGGGCAGGTGCCCTCGACGTAACGGTCGGGGAGGAAACGGCCGTCGACCGGCGAGAACACCTGGCTGATCGCCCGCTCCTCGATGAAGCCGTTGTCCCACAGCTTCCGCGCGAAGTGCTGGGTGATCTCGACGTTCTGCTGCGAAGAGCTGCGGCCGAAATGGTCGAAGGCCAGCTGGAACCCGTCGTACACGGCCTTCTGCGCGTCGTGGGCCTGCGCGCAGAACTCCGCCACCGACGTGCCGACCGCCTTGGCCGCCAGCTCGGCGGGCGTCCCGTGCTCGTCGGTCGCACAGATGTACAGGACGTCGTGACCACGCTGGCGGAGGTACCGGGAGTACACATCCGCCGGAAGCATCGACCCGACCATGTTGCCCAGGTGCTTGATCCCGTTGATGTAGGGAAGCGCGCTGGTTACCAGGTGTCGAGCCATCCTTGGATGCTCCATTTCGTACGTTTGGCGCCGGCGGCGGTGCCACGGCGGGCCGAAGTCGGGAGGGTGCAGCAGGCGCGACCACGCAAGGTCGCTCAACCGTGTCACGCATGGTGACGGGCGGAGCTGCAAGCCGCCGCAATCGTATGGCACCCAGGTGCCACTCCGCCGAGTCGTTTACCGTCGGCCGGGCTCGCACGGAAAGGCGCTCGGCCGTCCGAGACAGGCGGCCAAGCGAGTCTCGAACGGCCGAGGCGCTCCTCATATTAGGCCCGTAGGTCCGTGGTTACGCATCCCCCTCATCGCCCGAGGCCCAAGAGGCGGTTCGCATGACCCGAGAAGCAACTTCCAGCAGGGCCGGGCGGTCCGGCCCGGTTTCACCCCTGCGATCGGGAAGCCCGGGCGCCTCGCGCCGCCCAGACTTCGCCTCGGTCCGTGTTACCGGCGTACACGTAGGAGGGCGTCGAGAACGTGCACGGGCGACGTGGGACACATCGACAGGCGCGCAGCGAGCGCTGCCTCCCACTGCTCGGTCAAGCCGAGCATGAGGCGCTTACGCATGCCCGGCGTGACATGGGCATAGCGCGCCGAAACGGAGCCGTCGATGTGTCCCATGCGCTGGTCCATGAGGACCTTCTCGGTGCCAAGGTCCTCCATCATGGTCCTGTGGGTGTGGCGCAGTCCGTGGGGCGTGAGGCCCTTGGCGATCGGGAGCCAGCAGGCGTCGGCTCGTTGGCCGGCACCGCGTCCTCGTGCGGGGACTCCGGGCCACGGCTCGCCTAGTACTCCAGCAGGAGTTTGCTGTCTGAACTGGTCTTTCGCCGGGTGGCGGGAGTGTAGCGGGCCTCCGGTCGTGCGGGGGCGGTCTCAGGGAGACCGTCCCTCGATCGTGCGACAACGCCGCTGGTAGTGACAGCGGCGGGGCAGCCTCCCAAGGTGATCACCGAGTATGCCGCCGCGCAGTGGGACCTCGAACTGGACGATCTCTTCCTGACCATCGGGCACCGTTTCGGCCGAGTGGAGCTCCGTCGCCGCATGCGTGACTACGTACGCGGGCTGCTCGCCCCGGTGGCCCGCAAGAACAGCTGGCAGCTGGCCGAACAGGCCGGCCACCCCACACCCGACGGCCTGCAGCACCTCCTCGCAGGATCGAAGTGGGAGCCCGATGACATCCGCGACGACCTGCAGCACTACGTCGCTGACAAGCTCGGCGAGACCGGTGGCGTCCTGATCATCGACGACACCGGATTCATCAAGAAGGGCACCGGCACGGTGGGCGTGCAGCGCCAGTACTCCGGAACCGCCGGGGCCCGTATTTCAATAAGTGCTCGGCAGAGGAGTGTTGGTGGGAGGCTGAGATATGACTCCGTGTCTGTCAGGCCGCGTTGCCGTTCGTGCTCTGCGGGCCAAGTTCGATCAGATCCTGCCGCACTTCGATGAGCGCCGGCGTCGGTTGTACCTGGCCAGTGAGGCGACGGCCCTCGGCCGTGGCGGGATCGTCCGGGTCGCCGCCGCCTCCGGCACCAGCACTGCAACCATCGCGCGAGGTATGGCCGAGTTGGCCGGTTGCTCAGCACCGACCTTGCGGGTCCGGGCTCCAGGTGCCGGCCGCAAGCGGCTGACAGACACCGACCCTGGTCTGCTGCCCGCGCTGGAGTCGCTGATCGAGCCGCACACCCGAGGCGACCCCGTCTCCCCCTTGCGGTGGACCACGCTGTCGTTACGGGTCCTGGCCTCGACCCTCACCGCACAGGGCCACCCGGTCAGCGCTTCAGCTGTCGGACACCTGCTGCACACCCTGGGCTACAGCCTGCAGGGAACCGCGAAGACAACAGAGGGCATCAGCCATCCGGACCGCGATGCCCAGTTCACCCACCTCAATGCCACGGCCGCCGCGTTCCTCGACGATACCCAGCCGGTGATCAGCGTCGACACCAAGGCCAAGGAATGGCTCGGCAACCGGGACCGGCCCGGTCGCACCTGGCGACCGGGCAAGAACGCGATCAAGGTGGACTGCCACACATTCACCACCAACGAGC
>NZ_NEUE01000012.1 GCF_002910905.1 Streptomyces sp. SM11
CAGGGCGAGCAGCCGGCTGCGGGGCCCCGGGGCCGTCAGTCCGGGGGAGCGGCCGGCGAGCCGGGCCCGCACGGAACGCTCGGCGAGCACCTGGCAGCGCTCCAGGAGGGCCGCTGCGAGCCGCCCCCCACGCAGGGCGCGCAGGGCGGCCAGATCGTCCGGGCGGGGATCGTAGCCGGCCGCCAGGGCGTCCTGGAGCAGCTCCAGGTAGCCGGCGGCGGAGCCGGGAAGGGCGTTGCGGTAGCGGGCGAGGTCGGCGAGGAGGAACGCTCGCAGCCGACCCGCCTCGCCGGCCGCCTCGTCCACGGAGCCGGCGAGCCGCAGGCAGTCCTGGACGTCCTCGTCGGACAGGGGCATGGGGTGGAGGGCGATGGCGAGGGCACGTCGGAGCACCCGCAGCTCGTCCGCACTGAACGCCATGCCGCCTCGTGAACCGTAGGGCGTGGGCATAACGCGACAATACGTGCTAAATGGACAAAATCCGTTTAACTGGTCGTCGGTGGCGCGGCGTGCCCGGCCCGGTGCCCCGGCCCCGCCGCGGGCCGTTCCCGCAGGTACGCCGGGCTTCCGCGCGACACTCCTACGACCGGGACACGTTCCGCTCGTACACCAGGCGCAGCCCGATGAGCGTCAGCCACGGCTCGTGCTCGTCGATGACCGAGGACTCCCCCAACACCATCGGAGCAAGGCCGCCCGTCGCGATGACGGTGACGTCGTCCGGGTCGGCGGCAAGCTCCTTCTTCATCCGGGCCACCACCCCGTCGACCTGGCCCGCGAAGCCGTAGATGATGCCGGACTGCATGGCCTCGACGGTGTTCTTGCCGATCACGCTGCGCGGCCGGGCCAGCTCGATCTTGCGGAGCTGGGCGCCCTTGACGCCGAGGGCCTCGACCGAGATCTCGATGCCGGGGGCGATCACCCCGCCCGCGTACTCGCCGCGCGGGGAGACCGCGTCGAACGTGGTGGCGGTGCCGAAGTCGACGACGATCGCCGGGCCCCCGTACAGCTCGACGGCGGCGACGGCGTTGATGATGCGGTCCGCGCCGACCTCCTTCGGGTTGTCCATCAGGACCGGCACGCCCGTCTTGACGCCGGGCTCGACCAGGACGGCGGGCACGTCGCCGTAGTAGCGGCGGGTGACCTCGCGCAGTTCGTGCAGGACCGAGGGGACGGTGGCGCAGATCGCGATGCCCTCGATGCCGTCGCCCAGCTCCATGCCGAGCAGCGGGTGCATGCCCATCAGGCCCTGGAGCAGGACGGCCAGCTCGTCGGCGGTGCGGCGGGCGTCGGTGGAGATCCGCCAGTGCTCGACGATCTCCTCGCCGTCGAAGAGGCCGAGGACCGTGTGCGTGTTGCCGACATCGATGGTGAGCAGCATCAGGCGTCGGCCCCGTCGGCGGAGGTGGACGCGGACGCGTCGCGGAAGTCCAGGCCGATGTCGAGGATCGGCGAGGAGTGGGTGAGCGCCCCGACCGCGAGATAGTCGACGCCCGCGTCCGCGTAGGCGCGGGCCGAGTCGAGGGTGAGGCGGCCGGAGGACTCCAGGACCGCACGGCCGGCGACCAGGGCGACCGCCTCGGCGGTCTCGGCCGGGGTGAAGTTGTCCAGCAGGATCAGGTCGACGCCCGCGTCCAGCACCTCGCCGACCTGCTCCATCGTGTCGACCTCGACCTCGATGGGCAGCTCGGGGTACTCGGCGCGGACCCGTTTGAACGCCTCGGCCACGCCGCCTGCGGCGATCACGTGGTTGTCCTTGACCAGGGCCGCGTCGGAGAGCGACATCCGGTGGTTGACGCCGCCGCCGCAGCGCACCGCGTACTTCTCCAGCGCGCGCAGGCCCGCCGTCGTCTTGCGGGTGTCGCGGACCCTGGCCTTGGAGCCCTCCAGCACGTCCGCCCAGGCGCGGGTGGCGGTCGCGATGCCCGAGAGGCGGCAGAGCAGGTTCAGCGCGCTGCGCTCGCCGGTCAGCAGGTCGCGGGTGCGGGTGGTGACGGTCAGCAGCTTCTCGCCGGGGACGATCCGGTCGCCGTCCTCGACGTGCCGCTCGACCTCGAACTCCTCGGTGCAGACGATCGACAGGACCGCCTCGGCGACCCGGAGCCCGGCGACCACGCCCGCCTCGCGGGCGGTGAAGTCACCGGTGATCACGGCGTCCTCGGGGACGGTCGCCACGGTCGTGACGTCCACCCCGCCGTCGAGGTCCTCCTCGATCGCCACATGGGCGACGTCCTCGACCTGGACGGGATCGAGCCCCGCCTGGGCCAGCAGCAGGGCGAGCGCGGGATCCAGACCGCACTCCAGGGCTTCGGGGCCGAAGCCGTCGTCACCGCCGCAGCCGCAGCCGTCGCCGCAGCCACCCTCCGCCGGTGCGGACAGTGCGGGCGCGCCGACCCGGATCAGCGGTACGTCCACGGGTGTGGGGCGCGGATTCTCTTCGGGCGTGCTCACGGTGACGGCTCCTCGGGGGCGTGGGCGGGTGGTGCGGGTAGGGCTGGTGCTTCTCGTGTGCTGCCGGTGCCGCCCTGTGGTGTCCGACGGTACGGCTGCTTCCCCGTCTGTTTCCAGCGGTCTGCTCACCGGCAGTCTGCTCAATCCGACGGGCGTACGGGCGGAAACGCGGAGGTCTCCGTGCGGTGGACGGCCGGGGTGCGGTCCGGCGCGATACGGACGACCAGGTGGCGGCCGTGGGCGTCGTCGCGGTCGGGCCGGTCCTCGCGCCAGTGGCAGCCGCGGGTCTCCTCGCGTTCCCGGGCCGCGGCGACCAGGACCCGGGAGACCAGGAGCAGGTTAGTGACCTCCCAGGCGTCGACCCCGGGGACGACCGCCTTGGAGCCTCCGGGCCCGTCCGCGTCGGCGGCCGCGTCGCGGTGCAGGGCCTCCAGCTCCTCGGCGGCGGCGGCCAGGCTGTCGGCGGAGCGCAGGACCCCGGCGCCCCGGGTCATGGTGCGCTGGATCGCTGTACGGGCCTCGGGGGCCAGCAGCGGGACGGGCGCGTCGGCGGTCCCGGCGGCATCGTCGGAGCGCCCGGGGCCTGTCGCCGGTTCGGTGCGGGGCGGGCGGGCCTCGGCGATGTCGGCGGCGATGCGCTCGGCGAAGACCAGGCCCTCCAGGAGGGAGTTGGACGCCAGGCGGTTGGCCCCGTGCACACCGGTGCAGGCGACCTCGCCGCAGGCGTAGAGGCCGGGGACGGTGGTGCGGCCGCGCAGGTCGGTGCGGACGCCGCCGGAGGCGTAGTGCGCGGCCGGGGCGACCGGGATCGGCTCGGTGACCGGGTCGATGGAGTGGGCCCGGCAGGCGGCCAGGATCGTGGGGAAGCGCTGCTCCCACATCCGCGCCCCGAAGTGCCGGGCGTCCAGATACATGTGCTCGGTGCCGTGCTCGTGCATCCGGCGGGTGATGGCCTTGGCGACGATGTCGCGGGGGGCCAGCTCGGCCAGCTCGTGCTGTCCGAGCATGAAGCGGACGCCGTCGCCGTCGACGAGATGCGCCCCCTCGCCCCGTACGGCCTCGGAGACCAGCGGCTGCTGGCCCTCGGAGTCCGCGCCGAGGAAGAGGACGGTCGGGTGGAACTGGACGAACTCCAGGTCGGAGACCTCCGCCCCGGCCCGCAGCGCCAGTGCCACCCCGTCCCCGGTGGAGACGGAGGGGTTGGTGGTGGCGGAGAAGACCTGGCCCATGCCGCCGGTGGCGAGGACGACCGAGGGCGCCCGGACCGCGCCGACGCCGTCGTGCTGGCCCTCGCCCATGACGTGCAGCGAGACGCCCGCCGTACGGCCTTCGGCGTCCGTGAGCAGGTCCAGGACCAGGGCGTTCTCGACGGTGTGGAGGGCGGCCTCGCGGACCGCCCCGACCAGGGCGCGGGAGATCTCCGCGCCGGTCGCGTCGCCGCCCGCGTGGGCGATGCGGCGGCGGTGGTGGCCGCCCTCTCGGGTCAGCGCGATGTCGCCGCTGTCCGTGGTGTCGAAGTGCGCGCCGGTGTTGATCAGCCGGCGTACGGCGTCGGGGCCCTCGGTGACCAGGGTGCGCACGGCCTCCTCGTCGCAGAGGCCCGCGCCCGCGACGAGGGTGTCGTCGAGATGCTGCTCGGGGGTGTCGCCCTCGCCGAGTGCGGCGGCGATGCCGCCCTGGGCCCAGCGGGTCGAGCCGTCGTCGAGGCGGGCCTTGGTGACGACGACGGTGTCCAGGCCGGCGGCGGCGCAGCGCAGCGCCGTGGTGAGTCCGGCGACGCCGGAGCCGACCACCACGACGTCCGCGTCGATGGCCCAGCCGGGGGCGGGGGCGGTCAGCCGTATTCCGGTCACGTCAGGGCTCCGAAGGTGAGGGGGATGTTGTCGATGAGGCGGGTGTCCCCGACCCGGGCCGCGACGGCGAGGATCGCCTCCCCGCCCTCGCGGTCGTCTGGGATCTCGGTGAAGTCCGCCGGGTCCACCAGGGCCAGGTAGTCCAGGGCGAGCGGCACCCTGTCCCGGGCGGCGGCCTCTTCCAGGACCGTCCGCGCGGCGGCCCGGACCGCGGCGGGCGCCCCGTTGGGCCGGGCCAGC
>NZ_NEUE01000013.1 GCF_002910905.1 Streptomyces sp. SM11
CCGCCGCGCCGCCCGCCTCACCCCCGACGTCGAACGCCTCCGGGACCGCCCCGCCCCCGCCAGCGTCGTCGTCGGCGACAGCGAGGACCGGGTCGAGCTCCAGTCGCTGGGCACCGGCCGCCGGGCCCGCGGCGCGCTGGCCGTCGGCACCGGAGCCGCACTGGGCACCGCCGAGCGGTACGCCGTGCACTCCGCCGTCGCCCTGCTCACCCTGACCACCGCCCGCTCCCGCTCCCTCCAGGGCGCCGAACAACGCCTGGGCGCCGCCGTCCTGCGCATGCTGCTCGCCGGGCAGCCCGACCACGCGCGGGCCGTCGCCGGAGACCTCTACGGCGGGCTGCTCGACGCCCCGTTCCGGCTGCTCATCGCCGAGACGGCCGTACCCGCCGGGGCCGAGCTGCTCACCGAGACCATGGAGGCCGCCGCAGCCCGCTCCGGCGAGGCGCTGCTCATGGTTCCCGAGGGCGAGCGCGTCGTCGTGCTCGCCGCGGACGGCGGCTCCGCGGTCGCCGCCTGCGCCTCCTACGCCGAGGCCCAGGACGGCCGCGCCCCGCGCGAGGGCGGCGCCGAGGACAGCGACGTCGTGGTGGGGCTCTCCGCCCCCTCCGGCCCGATCGCCGTGGCCGGCGCGTACAAGCAGGCGGAACAGGCCCTCTCCGTCGCCCGCCGCCGGGGCCGGGCGCTGGTCGAGCACGAGGAGCTGGCCGCCGGCTCGGTGCTGCCGCTGCTCGCCGACGACGCGGTACGGGCCTTCGCCGACGGTATGCTCCGCGCGCTGTACGAACACGACGCCAAGGGCCGCGGCGACCTCGTGGCCTCCTTGCGCGCCTGGCTCTCCCGACACGGCCAGTGGGACGCCGCCGCCGCCGACCTGGGCGTGCACCGGCACACCCTGCGCTACCGGATGCGCCGAGTGGAGGAGATCCTGGGCCGCTCGCTGGACGACCCCGACGTCCGCATGGAGCTCTGGCTCGCCCTGAAGACGACCGAGGCGGCGACGCCCGCCGAGGAATGAGCCGCCCGACCCGGAGCCGCATGTGCAACGACCCACCAGGGGGGAACCCACCGTGCCTCGTGCCGTCCACGTACTGGCCTTCGGTATCTTCGCCATGGTCACCAGTGAATTCGTCGTCGCCGGACTGATGCCGCAGGTGGCCGAAGGGCTCGGCGTCACCGTCCCGCAGATCGGCTACCTGATCACCGTCTTCGCCTTCTCCATGGCGCTCGGCGGACCGCTGCTCTCCGTCGCCCTGCTGCGGCTTCCGCCGAAGACCGCGCTCATGGTCCTCTTCCCGGTCTTCCTGGCCGGCAACGTGCTCGCCGCCACCGCGGCCGGCTACCCGGCCATGGTGGTCGCCCGGGTGATCACCGGAGTCGCCTCGCAGGCCTTCTTCGGCGTCGCGATCTCGCTCAAGCTCCCAGCTCACCCGCCCCGAGATACGCGGCCGGGCCGTGGCGGTCATCCTCAACGGCCTGATGCTCGGCACCCTGCTCGGCCTGCCGCTGGCCACCCTGACCGGCGAACGGTACGGCTGGCGGGCCGCGTTCTGGGCCATCTCCGCGCTCACGGTGGCCGCCGCCCTGTGCACCGCGATCGGCGTACGCCGTACGGGCCGGCCGGAGGGCAGCGGCACCTTCCGCTCCGAGCTCACGGCCTTCCGCGCTCCCCGGCTCTGGCTCACCCTGCTGACGAGCACCATGGTCATCGGCGCGACCTTCTCCGCCTTCAGCTACCTCAACCCGATCCTCACCCGGGTCACCGGATTCTCCCCGGGCGCGGTCCCGCTGCTGCTCCTGGCGTACGGCGCGGCCACGGTCATCGGCAACACCGTGGTCGGCCGGCTCGCCGACCGGCACACCCTCCCCGTCCTGCTCGGCGGCCTGTCCCTCAACGCGGTGTTCCTGGCCGGGTTCGCGCTGCTGGCCCGGTTCGACGTCTGGGCGGTGCTCTGCATGCTGGGCATCGGCCTGGTCGGGGTCACGATGAACCCGGCCCTGGTCACACGGGTTCAGCGGACCGGCAACGCCCGCCCGCTCGTCAACACCGTGCACAGCTCCTTCATCACCTTCGGTGTGGTCCTCACCTTCGGTGTAGTCCTCGGCTCCGCGCTGGGCGGCCTGGGCCTCGACCGGTTCGGGCTGCGGGCCCCGCTCTGGCTCGGCGCGGGCCTCGCGGTGACCGGTCTGCTCACCCTCGTACCGGATCTGCTCCGGCGTACGGAGAAGCCGGGCACGGTCGGGCCGGGCGGCCTCTCCGCCAATTCGGAGCACCCGGTACCCGCTCCGCTCCACGCCGGACAAACGACCTGAGCGCCTCCCCGCCCTACCGTGGGACCACAGTGCAGAGGGGAGCCTCCGGGCGCCCGCCATCCCCGTCACGACGTCCTCACGACTCCTCACGACTCCTCACGACCTCCGAAGGGCCGGAACCTCCATGACTTCGCCCCACGCCTTCTGGGTGGCCGGCCGCCAGGCCACCGGTGCCGACAGCTTCGACGTCACCAACCCGTACGACGGACGCCTCGTCGGCACCGTCAGCGTGCCGACCGACGCCCAGGTCGAGGAGGCCGTCGCCGCCGCCCACGCCGTACGCGACGAGTTCGCGGCCACCCCGGCGCACGTACGGGCGGCCGCGCTCGACCACGTCGTACGGCGGCTGACGGAGCGCACCGAGGAGATCGCCCAGCTGATCTCGGCGGAGAACGGCAAGCCGGTCAAGTGGGCCCGCGGCGAGGTCGGCCGGGCCGTGTCCGTGTTCCGGTTCGCCGCCGAGGAGGCCCGCCGCTTCAACGGCGGCGAGGCCCAGCGGCTCGACACGGACCTCGGCGGCACCGGCCGCCTCGGGCTGACCCGGCGCTTCCCGCGCGGGGCCGTCCTCGGTATCGCGCCCTTCAACTTCCCGCTGAACCTCAGCGCCCACAAGGTCGCCCCGGCCATCGCCGTCGGCGCCCCGATCATCCTCAAGCCGGCCCCGGCCACCCCGATCTCCTCCCTCGTCCTGGGCGAGCTGCTGGCCGAGACCGACCTGCCGGCCGGCTCCTGGTCCGTCCTGACGGTCCCGAACGACAAGATGCCCGCCCTCGTCCAGGACGAGCGGCTGCCGGTCATCTCCTTCACCGGCTCGGGCCCGGTCGGCTACGCGATCATGGAGTCGGTGCCGCGCAAGCACTGCACCCTGGAGCTCGGCGGCAACGGCGCGGCGGTCGTCCTCGGCGACTACGCCTCGGACGCCGACCTCGACTGGGCGGCCACCCGGATCGCCACCTTCTCCAACTACCAGGGCGGCCAGTCCTGCATCTCCGTGCAGCGCGTCATCGCCGACGCCTCCGTCTACGACCGGCTCGTCCCCAAGATCGTCGCCGCCGTCGAGGCCCTGGTCACCGGTGACCCGGCCGACGCCGCCACCGACGTCGGTCCCCTCGTCAGCGAGGACGCGGCCCAGCGCGTCGAGTCCTGGGTCGACGAGGCCGTCCAGGGCGGCGCCGAGCTGCTCACCGGCGGCAAGCGCGACGGGGCCACCTACGCCCCGACCGTCCTCGCCGGCCTCCCCGACGACGTGAAGCTCTCCTGCGAAGAGGTCTTCGGCCCGGTCATGTCCCTCCAGAAGGTGGACGGCGAGGCCGAGGCGTTCGCCGCCGTCAACTCCTCCAAGTACGGCCTGCAGGCAGGCGTCTTCACCCACGACCTCCAGACCGCCTTCCGCGCCCACCGCGCCCTGGAGGTCGGCGGCGTGATCATCGGCGACGTCCCCTCGTACCGCGCCGACCAGATGCCGTACGGCGGCGCCAAGCAGTCCGGCGTCGGCCGGGAGGGCGTGCGCTACGCCATGGACGACTACACCTACGAGCGCGTCCTGGTCCTCACCGGCCTCGCCCTGTAACACCCACCGGACGTCCCCGCCCGCCGTCCGCCCGGACGGCGGGCGCGGGCGGGGACGCGAAACGGACGGCCCGAACCCGCTGTGCGGGGGTTCGGGCCGTCCGTTTCGCGCGACCGGCAGGGCCCACCGGATGCCCCCGCACAGACCGGGTCAGGACTTGCGGATGGTCATGGTGTTGTAGGTGGAGGGATATCCGTACTTGTGCTGCTGGCAGTCGAACGACTTGGGCCGGTTGGACACGGTCCACCCGGTCGGCACCTCGAACAGGCCGCAGATCTCCTTGGTGGTGCCCTTCGGGAGGCCGGCGAGATTCACCAGCCCGACCCGGTTGTGGTAGTCGCTGACGCCGCGGCTCCGGTTGCAGTCGGAGATCGACGAGTACTTGGTGATGTGGAACCCGGTCGGGATCGGGCTGTAGGTGCACGCTGACACCGTCCCGCCGGCGGCCACGCCGCTGGTGTCCGTGATCCGCTTCATGTTGTACATGCCGCCGCCGGTCGAGCCGCACTGGGAACTGTCCCAGTACTTCACCTCGACCCACCCCACGGGCGTGCTCGTCCAGCCGCACACTTCCTTCGGCGTCGCGGCGCCGGCCGTGCCCGAGGCCGTCAATCCACCCAACAGCGATGCGGTGAGCACAACTCCCGCGCGTCTGTGCCAGGACATCCCCATCCCCCCCCCAGGTATCGAACGTCGTGCCCTTCGTGGATACGTAGGATTCTGTCACCACTGACATGTACCTGGCCAGGAACGCCGTCCTTCGGTCGGGCCCGGCGTGCTGGTCGGCGGGGTGCCCCTGCACCAAGCGGTCACGGAGACTTCGCACGACGCGGGGCCGGTGTTTCCGGGATGTCCGGGGACCAGGAGGGCGCGCTCGTCGGTCCGATGGCGGTGGTGGCAGCGGCCGGCACGGTGACGGTCGCGTGCACCCGGACGGTGACCCCGTGAGCGGCACGTCCGGGTGCGGGGGCGTTTTCCCGGCCGACCAGTCCTCCGGCGTCACCCCGTGCGGCATCGGCGTCCTCGCGATCGGGTCAAGGCGACGGAGCGGTGGGCCGGCAGCGGGGCCGGCTTCGTCCGTGGTGAGGTGCTGGAGACGCTCGCCACCGACACCGCGACCCAGGACGCTGTCTGCTCGATCTTCGGTGCGGTGTGGTTCGCCGACCGCTGCGCGGGGTTCGGGCCGTCCGCGTGTCCGCGCGACGGGTGCGGGTGCCGATCAGCGGGTGGCCCTCGGCCCGGGCCTCACAGCGCGACTCTCAGCTGTGCGCCGCGACGTAGGCCACGAATACGCCGGGGACCGCGAGCATGGCGGCCAGGTGCACGACGGCGGTGCGCGGCATGCGTAGTCCGGCGGCGATCAGCAGTCCAGTGGCGAGCCACACGCCCCAGACCGTCTGTGCGGTGTCCTGGGCCTGCCGCGCGTCCGCTTGCTCCGCGGCGTTCGGTGCCCCGAACGTGATCCCGGACACGATCGTCATCCACAGCAGAAGGGCGGACAGGACCAGGTCACCGACGGCGACGAGGAATGCCACCGGCCCGTCGTGTTCCTTTGTCCAGCCCCACAGGCTCGTGCTCGCGCTCATTGCCCCGAGGCTGCCGGAGTGGCCCGGCAGGCGCATGAGTATCCGTACTCAGCAGGAAGGTCGGCCGGGGCGGCGCTTTCGCCCCCGTCGCTGCTGCACGTCGAGGAGAGCCGCCACGGGCCCCCGCGCTACGACCCGGTGCTTGCGGGGCCGGGTCAGGAACGGCTGAAGGAAACCGGAGCCCACTCCTCGCGCGCGGGGACTGGTGCGGGTGCCGAACCCCGGGTACACGGGTTACATACGGACCAGTAAGCAGCGACTAGCAGTCCGTGCGTCCGGGGCCAGGTGTCCCTCCGTCCGGCGACGCGCGGCGAGGTGAGGTCCCTCATGTCCGCACCACACAACATCCCCCAGGTCCCCAACGCCCCCAAGGTCACCGAACGCGAAGCGCGACGGGTCGCCGAGGCGGCCCGGGAGCAGGACTGGCGCAAGCCCAGCTTCGCCAAGGAGCTGTTCCTGGGGCGCTTCCGGCTCGACCTGATCCACCCGCACCCCCTGCCGCCGCCCGACGACATCCGGCGCGGCGAGGAGTTCCTGGCGCGGCTGCGCACGTTCTGCGAGACGCGCGTCGACAGCGCGCGGATCGAGCGCGAGGCGAGGATCCCCGACGAGGTGATCGCCGGGCTCAAGGAACTCGGCGCCCTCGGGATGAAGATCGAGACCAAGTACGGCGGCCTCGGCCTCACCCAGGTGTACTACAACAAGGCGCTCGCTCTCGTCGGCACGGCCAGCCCCGCGATCGGCGCGCTGCTCTCCGCGCATCAGTCGATCGGCGTACCGCAGCCCCTGAAGATCTTCGGCACGCAGGAGCAGAAGGACGTCTTCCTGCCGCGGCTGGCCACCACGGACATCTCCGCGTTCCTGCTGACCGAACCGGACGTCGGTTCCGACCCGGCCCGCCTCGCCACCTCCGCGGTGCCCGACGGGCCGGACTACGTCCTCGACGGTGTGAAGCTCTGGACCACCAACGGGGTCGTCGCCGACCTCCTGGTCGTCATGGCCCGGGTCCCCGCCTCCGAGGGCCATCCCGGCGGCATCACCGCCTTCGTCGTCGAGGCCGACGCCCCCGGCGTCACCGTGGAGCACCGCAACGCCTTCATGGGCCTGCGCGGCATCGAGAACGGCGTCACCCGCTTCCACCGGGTCCGGGTCCCCGGCGCCTGCCGGATCGGGCCCGAGGGGGCCGGCCTGAAGATCGCCCTGACCACGCTCAACACCGGCCGGCTCTCGTTGCCCGCGATGTGCGTGGGCGTGGGCAAGTGGTCCCTGAAGATCGCCCGCGAATGGTCCGGCGTACGGGAACAGTGGGGCAGGCCCGTCGCCGAGCACGAAGCGGTCGGCGCGAAGATCTCCTTCATCGCGGCCACCACCTTCGCCCTGGAGGCCATCGTCGACCTCTCCTCCCAGATGGCCGACGAGGACCGTAACGACATCCGTATCGAGGCCGCACTCGCCAAGCTGTACGGCTCCGAGGCGGGCTGGCTGATCGCCGACGAACTGGTCCAGATCCGCGGCGGCCGCGGCTTCGAGACCGCCGAGTCGCTGGCCGCCCGCGGCGAACGCGCCGTGCCCGCCGAGCAGATGCTCCGGGACATGCGGATCAACCGGATCTTCGAGGGCTCCACCGAGATCATGCACCTGCTGATCGCCCGTGAGGCCGTCGACGCCCACCTGAAGGTCGCGGGCGACATCATCGACCCCGACAAGCTGTTCTCCGCCAAGGCCAGGGCGGGTGCGAACGCCGCCGGGTTCTACGCCCGCTGGCTGCCCCAGCTGGTCACGGGCGCCGGGCAGCTTCCGGGTACCTACGCCGAGTTCCACCCCTCCGGCCACCGCGACCTCTCCGGCCACCTCCGGTACGTCGAGCGGTCGTCCCGCAAGCTCGCCAGGTCGACCTTCTACGCCATGTCCCGCTGGCAGGGGCGGATGGAGACCAAGCAGGGCTTCCTCGGCCGGATCGTCGACATCGGCGCGGAACTCTTCGCGATGAGCGCCGCCTGTGTCCGCGCCGAGCACCTGCGCGGGACGGGGGAGCACGGCCGTGAGGCCTACCAGCTCGCGGACGCCTTCTGCCACCAGGCCCGCATCCGGGTCGAGGAGCTGTTCACCCGCCTGTGGTCCAACACCGACGGCCTCGACCGGCGCGTCGTCGACGGCGTCCTGTCGGGGACGTACACCTGGCTGGAGGAAGGCGTCGTCGACCCCAGCGGCGAAGGCCCCTGGATCGCGGACGCCACCCCGGGACCCTCCGTCCGGGAGAACCAGCACCGCCCGGTGCGCTGAGGCCCCGGGACAGCCGGGCGGGGTGCGTCCACGCACCGGACGCACCCCGCCCGGCGTGCCCGCCGCACGGCAGGATGTGGGCCGTGACCGTCATCGACATCCCCGGTTCCAAGTCCGTCACCGCCCGCGCCCTGTTCCTGGCCGCCGCGGCCGACGGCACCACCACCCTGCTGAGGCCGCTGCGTTCGGACGACACCGAGGGCTTCGCCGAAGGCCTGAAGAGCCTCGGGTACGCGGTCACCCAGAAGGCCGACCGCTGGCACGTCGAGGGCCGCCCCGCCGGGCCCGCCGCCCCCGACGCCGACGTCTACTGCCGCGACGGCGCGACCACCGCCCGCTTCCTGCCCGCCCTCGTCGCGGCCGCCGCCTCCGGAACGTACCGCTTCGACGCCTCCGCCCAGATGCGCCGCCGCCCGATCGCCCCGCTCACCCGGGCCCTCACCGCCCTCGGCGTCGACCTGCGCCACGAGGCGGCCGAGGGACACCACCCGCTGACTGTCCGGGCCGCCGGGATCGAGGGCGGTGAACTCACCCTGGACGCAGGGGAGTCGTCCCAGTACCTCACCGCGCTGCTGATGCTCGGACCGCTCACCGCGAAGGGGCTGCGGATCGAGGTCACCGAGCTGGTCTCCGCGCCGTACGTCGAGATCACCCTCGCGATGATGCGCGATTTCGGCGTCGAAGTGCTGCGGGAGGGGAACACCTTCACCGTCCCTTCCCCGCGTTCCCGGCTTCGCTCGAACGGGGGAGGTTCCACCGGCGGCTACCGCGCCACCGCCTACGCCGTCGAGCCCGACGCCTCCACCGCGAGCTATTTCTTCGCCGCCGCCGCCCTCACCGGCCGTGAGGTCACCGTCCCCGGCCTCGGCACCGGCGCGCTCCAGGGCGACCTGCGCTTCGTCGACGTCCTGCGGGACATGGGCGCCGAGGTGGAGGTGGGCGCCGACGCCACCACCGTCCGCTCCACCGGCCGGCTGCGCGGCCTCACCGTCAACATGCGCGACATCTCCGACACCATGCCGACCCTCGCCGCCATCGCCCCCTACGCGGACGGTCCCGTCACGATCGTGGACGTCGCCAACACCCGGGTCAAGGAGTGCGACCGGCTGGAGGCGTGCGCCCAGAACCTGCGCGCCATGGGCATCACCGTGCACACCGGCCCCGACCGGATCGAGATCCACCCCGGCACGCCGAAGCCCACCGAGATCGCCACCCACGGCGACCATCGCATCGTGATGTCCTTCGCCGTCGCCGGACTGCGCACACCGGGCCTGACGTACGACGACCCCGGCTGCGTACGCAAGACGTTCCCGGGGTTCCACGAGGTGTTCCAGGGCTTCGCCGGGGCTCCGCGAGCCTGACGCCGGGGCCCGGTACCCCGGCGAGCACGCGGCCCACCGGGACGCGCTGTCCCCACGCACAGCCGGAGCGGCAACAATGGGGGGCATGAGCGACAGCCCCGCCCCCCTCGCCGATCCGCATATCGTCTTCGACGCCGCGGACGGCCGCCGGGATCTCGTGATCCTCGGCTCCACCGGGTCCATCGGCACCCAGGCCATCGACCTGGTCCTGCGCAACCCCGACCGCTTCCGGGTCACGGCGCTCTCGGCCGCCGGCGGCCGGGTCGCCCTGCTGGCCGAGCAGGCCCGCCGGCTCCGGGTGAACACGGTCGCCGTCGCCGCCGAGGACGCGGTCCCCGCCCTGCGCGAGGCGCTGCGGGAACAGTACGGGGCAGGCGTGCCGCTCCCCGAGATCCTGGCCGGCCCCGGCGCGGCCACCACCCTCGCCGCGAGCGCCTGCCACACCGTGCTCAACGGCATCACCGGCTCCATCGGGCTCTCCCCGACCCTGGCCGCGCTGAAGGCGGGCCGCACGCTCGCCCTCGCCAACAAGGAGTCGCTGATCGTCGGCGGCCCGCTGGTGAAGGCGCTCGCCGCCCCCGGCCAGATCATCCCGGTCGACTCCGAGCACGCCGCGCTCTTCCAGGCGCTGGCCGCCGGCACCCGCGCCGACGTCCGCAAGCTCGTCGTCACCGCCTCCGGCGGACCCTTCCGGGGCCGTACGCGCGCCGAACTGGCCGACGTCACCCGGGAGCAGGCCCTCGCCCACCCGACCTGGGCGATGGGCCCGGTGATCACCATCAACTCCGCGACCCTGGTCAACAAGGGCCTGGAGGTCATCGAGGCGCACCTCCTCTACGACGTTCCGTTCGACCGGATCGAGGTCGTGGTCCACCCGCAGTCCTACGTGCACTCCATGGTCGAGTTCAGCGACGGCTCCACACTCGCCCAGGCCACTCCGCCGGACATGGGCGGGCCCATCGCCATCGGCCTCGGCTGGCCCGAGCGCGTCCCGGACGCCGCCCCCGCCTTCGACTGGACGAAGGCCTCCAGCTGGGAGTTCTTCCCGCTGGACACCGAGGCCTTCCCGTCGGTCGGCCTCGCCCGGCACGTCGGCGGGCTCGGCGGCACCGCGCCGGCCGTGTTCAACGCGGCGAACGAGGAATGCGTCGACGCTTTCCTCGCCGGACAGCTGCCCTTCAACGGAATCATGGATACGGTCACGGCTGTGGTGTCCGAACACGGCACCCCCGCCCCGGGAACCTCGCTCAGCGTCGGGGACGTACTCGAAGCGGAAACGTGGGCCCGCGCACGGGCCCGGGAACTCTCGGCGAAAGTGACAGCGGAGGCGCGCGCATGAGTCTGACCTCGATCCTGCTGACGGTCCTGGGGATCGCCGTCTTCGTCGTGGGCCTGCTCTTCTCCATCGCCTGGCACGAGCTGGGCCACCTCTCCACGGCCAAGATGTTCGGCATCCGGGTCCCGCAGTACATGGTCGGCTTCGGCCCGACGCTCTGGTCGAGGAAGAAGGGCGACACGGAGTACGGCATCAAGGCCATCCCGGCCGGCGGCTACATCCGCATGATCGGGATGTTCCCGCCAGGAGCCGACGGCCGCCTCGAAGCCCGCTCCACCTCACCGTGGCGCGGCATGATCGAAGACGCCCGATCCGCCGCCTACGAGGAGCTGGAGCCGGGCGACGAGAAGCGGCTCTTCTACACGCGCAAGCCGTGGAAGCGCGTCATCGTGATGTTCGCGGGCCCCTTCATGAACCTGATCCTCGCGGTCGCCATCTTCATGGGCGTCGCGATGACCTTCGGCTTCCAGACCCAGACCACCGAGGTCGCCGGCGTCCAGCAGTGCGTGATCTCGCAGAGCGACAAGCGTGAGACCTGCGAGGACGGTGACCCGGTCTCGCCTGCCAAGGCCGCCGGCCTCCAGGAGGGGGACAAGATCGTCGCCTTCGCCGGAAAGCCGGTCGACGACTGGGCGACACTCTCGGACCGCATCCGCGGGACCATCGGCCCCGCCACCGTCGTCGTCGAGCGTGACGGCAAGGAAGTGACCCTCAACGCCGTCCTCCGCGAGAACGCCGTAGCGAAGAAGGACGGCAACGGCGAGGTCGTTCCGAACGAGTTCATCAAGGCGGGCTACCTGGGCTTCGCCGCGCGGACCGAGATCGTGCCGCTCTCCTTCGGCGACTCCTTCGTCCGCATGGGCGACATGATCGAGAACGGCGTCGACTCGATCATCGCCCTGCCCTCCAAGATCCCGGCCCTCTGGGACGCCGCCTTCAGCGACGGCGAACGGGCCGACGACTCGCCGGTCGGCGTGGTGGGCGCGGCCCGGATCGGCGGCGAGGTGATGAACCTCGACATCCCGGCGCAGAACCAGGTCGCGATGATGCTGTTCCTGCTCGCGGGCTTCAACCTCTCGCTGTTCCTGTTCAACATGCTGCCGCTGCTCCCGCTGGACGGCGGACACATCGCGGGCGCGCTCTGGGAGTCCCTGCGGCGCAATCTGGCCAAGGTCTTCCGGCGCCCCGACCCGGGACCGTTCGACGTGGCCCGGCTGATGCCGGTCGCCTACGTGGTCGCCGGACTCTTCATCTGCTTCACACTGCTGGTCCTGGTGGCCGACATCGTGAACCCCGTCAAGATCACCTGACCGCCCCTTCCGCCCCTTCCGCCCCTCAGATGTCGGCCGGGCACACGCGCTGTGTCCGGCCGCTCACCAACGGGTGGACTTGTCGACACGGTGCGGCCGTCCCGGTTCCGGTGCCGTAACCTCGAAGGCCGGAGCCCGCCGATCTCGGGACCTTGATCCACACCTTGGGGATGCACAGCGCATGACTGCGATTTCTCTCGGAATGCCGGCCGTTCCGACCAAGCTCGCCGACCGAAGGGTCAGCCGACAGATCCAGGTCGGCACGGTCGCGGTCGGCGGCGACGCGCCCGTTTCCGTGCAGTCGATGACGACGACACGTACGTCGGACATCGGCGCCACGCTCCAGCAGATCGCCGAGCTGACGGCGTCCGGCTGCCAGATCGTCCGGGTCGCGTGTCCGACGCAGGACGACGCCGACGCGCTGGCCACGATCGCCCGGAAGTCGCAGATCCCGGTGATCGCCGACATCCACTTCCAGCCGAAGTACGTCTTCGCCGCGATCGACGCGGGCTGCGCCGCGGTCCGGGTGAACCCGGGCAACATCAAGCAGTTCGACGACAAGGTCAAGGAGATCGCGAAGGCCGCCTCCGAGACCCGCACCCCGATCCGGATCGGCGTCAACGCCGGCTCCCTGGACGCGCGGCTCCTGAAGAAGTACGGCAAGGCCACTCCGGAGGCCCTGGTCGAGTCGGCCCTCTGGGAGGCGTCCCTCTTCGAGGAGCACGGCTTCGGCGACATCAAGATCTCGGTCAAGCACAACGACCCGGTCGTCATGGTCAACGCCTACCGCCAGCTCGCCGCCCAGAGCGACTACCCGCTGCACCTCGGCGTCACCGAGGCCGGACCGGCGTTCCAGGGCACCATCAAGTCGGCCGTCGCGTTCGGCGCCCTGCTCTCCGAGGGCATCGGCGACACCATCCGCGTCTCGCTCTCGGCCCCGCCGGCCGAGGAGGTCAAGGTCGGCCTCCAGATCCTGGAGGCGCTGAACCTCAAGCAGCGCCGCCTGGAGATCGTCTCCTGCCCGTCCTGCGGCCGTGCCCAGGTCGACGTCTACAAGCTCGCCGACCAGGTCAGCGCCGGCCTGGACGGCATGGAGGTCCCGCTCCGCGTCGCGGTCATGGGCTGCGTCGTCAACGGCCCGGGCGAGGCCCGCGAGGCCGACCTCGGCGTCGCCTCCGGCAACGGCAAGGGCCAGATCTTCGTGAAGGGCGAGGTCATCAAGACCGTTCCCGAGTCGAAGATCGTCGAGACCCTCATCGAAGAGGCCATGAAGATCGCCGAGCAGATGGAGAAGGACGGCATCCCGTCCGGCGAGCCCGAGGTCTCCATCAGCGGCTGACCCGCCTCCCCCTGGCCTCCCCCACCGCCCCGCCGGGCCCCGCGCCCGGCGGGGCGGCGGCGTATCCGGAACCGGCTCCCGGACTCGAGCGGCGTTCGAGGGCCGTGTCGGTTACAGTGCGGAAATCAGCAGACCGCATGGTGAGGCCCCCTCGTGTTGACGCAGACCACCACCCGGGTCCTCGAACCCAGCGACCTCGGCGCGGTGCTCGCCATCCTGGAGAGCGAGCCCGTGGCCAACGCCTTCGTGACGTCCCGCGTGCAGGTCGCGGGACTCGACCCCTGGCGCCTCGGCGGCGAGATGTGGGGCTGGTACGCCGACGGCAGGCTCCGTTCCCTGTGCTACTCCGGCGCCAACCTCGTCCCCATCTGCGCCGGACCCGAAGCCGTCCGGGCCTTCGCCGACCGGGCCCGCCGGGCCGGCCGCCGCTGCTCCTCCATCGTCGGCCCCGCCGAACCCGCCACCCAGCTGTGGCGGCTCCTCGAACCCAGCTGGGGGCCGGCCCGCGAGGTCCGCGCCAACCAGCCCCTCATGGTCACCGAGAGCCTCTCCGCCGACGTCACTCCCGACCCGCTCGTCCGCCGCATCCGCAAGGACGAGACCGAGATCGTGATGCCGGCCTGCGTGGCGATGTTCACCGAGGAGGTCGGGATCTCCCCGCTCGCCGGCGACGGCGGGCTCCTCTACCAGGCCCGCGTCGCCGAACTCATCGGCGCCGGCCGCTCCTTCGCCCGCATCGACGACGGCAAGGTCGTCTTCAAGGCGGAGATCGGCGCGGTCACCCCCCAGGCCTGCCAGATCCAGGGTGTCTGGGTCGCCCCCGAACACCGCGGCAAGGGCCTCTCCGAAACAGGCATGGCCGCTGTCCTGCGCTACGCCCTGGCCGACGTCGCCCCCGTCGTCAGCCTGTACGTGAACGACTACAACACCCCCGCCCGCAAGGCCTACCGTCGCGTCGGCTTCCGCGAGGTCGGCGCGTTCATGAGCGTCCTGTTCTGAGCCGTCACACGCACACGTTCTGAGCCGTCACACGCACACGCGCCCGGAACCCAACGGTTCTGCCCGCCCGCCCCGGCCAGTAGGGTTCCCGCATGGCAGCAGTCCCCGGAGAAGGCTCCGCAGCACCCGACGCCGAGATCGGCCCCATCGATCTGGCCGCCCGCGTGGACGAGGCCCTGCACGTCCAGGCGGCGGCTTTCGGACTGAGCCAGGACGAGATCGACGTACGCCGCCGCATCGTCCTCAGGCACCTGGAACACCCCCACGCCCGCGCACTCGGCGCCCTCGCCCCCGACGGTCGGCTCGTCGGCTTCGTCTACGGGCTGCCCAACGACCGAGCCCAGTGGTGGTCCACCGTCGTCGAGCCCTATCTGCGGGCCACCGGGTCCGACGGCTGGCTCGACGACTCCTTCGTCATCACCGAACTCCACGTCCACCCGGACCACCAGCAGCGCGGCCTCGGCCGCACCCTGATCACCGCCATCACCGACGCCGTCGGCCACCCCCGGTCGATCCTCTCGGCGATCGACCGGGACAGCCCGGCCCGCACCCTGTACCGCTCGCTGGGCTACCGCGACCTGGCCCGTCAGGTCGTCTTCCCGAGCGCCCCGCAGCCGTACGCGGTCATGGGCGCGCCCCTGCCGCTGCTGCGCCGGGACTGAACCGGGACCGAATGGATTTCCGCCAGCCCGCACCGCCCGGCTAACCTCGGGCTCACCACCCTTGCGAGCAGGAGTTCATCATGGCCCAGGTCCAGCGCATGTCCCGATTGATGATCAAGACACTGCGCGACGACCCGGCGGACGCCGAGACGCTCAGCCACAAGCTGCTGGTCCGCGCCGGGTACGTCCGCCGCAACGCGGCCGGCATCTGGTCCTGGCTGCCGCTCGGCAAGAAGGTCCTGGACAACATCTCCCACGTGGTCCGCGAGGAGATGGACGCCATCGGCGCCCAGGAGGTCCTGCTGCCCGCCCTGCTGCCCAAGGAGCCCTACGAGGCGTCCGGCCGCTGGGAGGAGTACGGCGACCTGCTCTTCCGTCTCAAGGACCGCAAGGGCGGCGACTACCTCCTCGGCCCGACCCACGAGGAGATCTTCACCCAGACCGTCAAGGACCAGTGCACGTCCTACAAGGACCTGCCGGTCATGCTCTACCAGATCCAGACGAAGTACCGCGACGAGGCCCGCCCCCGCTCCGGCGTGCTCCGCGGCCGCGAGTTCCACATGAAGGACTCGTACTCCTTCGACACCACCGACGAGGGCCTCGCGCACTCCTACGCCCTGCACCGGGCCGCGTACATCAAGATCTTCGAGCGCCTCGGCCTGGACCACCGCATCGTCTCCGCCGTCTCCGGCGCGATGGGCGGCTCCGCGTCCGAGGAGTTCCTCGCCCCCGCGGCCGCCGGTGAGGACACCTTCGCCGACTGCCCGAACTGCGACTACGCCGCCAACACCGAGGCCGTGACCTTCGCGCTCGCCCCGGTCGACGGCTCGGCGCACGGCGCGGTCCAGGAGCTGGACACCCCCGACACCCCGACCATCGAGACGCTCGCCGGGCACCTGGGCGTCCCCGCCTCCGCCACGCTGAAGAACCTGCTGGTCAAGGTGGACGGCGAGATCGTGGCCGTCGGCGTCCCCGGCCACCGCGAGGTCGACCTCGGCAAGCTCGGCGAGCACCTCGCGCCCGCCGTCGTCGAGCTGGTCACCGCCGAGGACTTCGTCGGCCGCGACGACCTCGTGCGCGGCTACGTCGGCCCCCAGGGCCTGGAGAAGGTCCGCTACCTCGCCGACCCCCGTGTCGCCCCCGGCACCTCCTGGATCACCGGCGCCAACAAGGAGGGCAAGCACGCTGCGAGCGTCGTCGCGGGCCGCGACTTCGAGGTCGACCAGTACGTCGACGTCGTCGTCGTCGAGGAGGGCGACCCCTGCCCCGCGTGCGGCACCGGCCTCACCCTGGACCGCGCCATCGAGATCGGCCACATCTTCCAGCTCGGCCGCAAGTACGCCGACACCTTCCAGCTCGACGTGCTCGGCCAGCAGGGCAAGCCCGTCCGCGTCACGATGGGCTCCTACGGCATCGGCGTCTCCCGCGCCGTGGCCGCCCTCACCGAGCAGACCGCCGACGACAAGGGCCTGTGCTGGCCCCGCGAGATCGCCCCGGCCGACGTCCACGTCGTCGCCGCGGGCAAGGCCCTCCAGACGGAGCTGGCCCTCGACGTCTCCGAGAAGCTCAACGCGGCGGGCCTGCGGGTCCTGGTAGACGACCGCCCCGGCGTCTCGCCCGGTGTGAAGTTCACCGACTCCGAGCTGATCGGCGTGCCGAAGATCCTCGTCGCCGGCCGCCGCTCCGCCGACGGTGTCCTGGAGCTGAAGGACCGCCGCACCGGCGAGCGCGAGGAGCTGACCGTCGACGAGGCGATCGCCCGCCTGACGGCCGACCTGGCCTGATCGCACCGCATAGCGACGAGGGCCCCCGCGCACGGTGCGCGGGGGCCCTCCTCGTACGTCGCGCGGCTACAGCCAGCCCGCGAACTCCAGGTTGACCTCGCTCATCTGCCGCCGCCCCTCGGCCAGCGCGCGGGTGCCCGACTCCACCGCCCGGAACAGCGTCCAGCCGTGCAGCCGCGCCTGCTCCACCTCCAGCGACTCCGCCAGCTTGCTGACCCGCCGCCGGGCCGTCACCGGGCCACCGGGAGAGGCGATCAGATCCTCCGCCCGGTCCCGCACCAGCCGCGCCAGGTCGTAGGCGCGCTCGCCCACCAGCGGCTCCGGACCCACCGTCAGCCACGGTGCCCGCTCCCCGGACAGCACCTTGCTCTGCCGGAAGTTGCCGTGCAACAGCAGGAGTTCGGGCGATCCCTCGACCAGTTCCGTCCGCGCCGCGAGCGCCGCTTCCACCAGCGGCGCCAGTTCCGGGTCGGCTGCGGCGGCCGCCCGCATCCCGGCGCTCTGCCGCCCGGTCCGCTCGGCCACGTTCTCGAAGGCGTGCCCGGCGGGCGGCTCCACCCACAGCCGGCGCAGCGTGCCCGCCGCCTCCAGCAGGGCCTTCGCCTCCGGCAGCGAGCGCAGCGACACCTCGTGGTGCAGCCGCTCCAGCAGCAGCGCACCGGACGCGTCGAGCTCCGGGGCGTCCAGCGGCTTCACCGCGCCCCAGCCGTTCCAGTGCTCCAGCGCCGCCCGCTCCAGCTCGGGCGCGGCGACCGGCGGGGCGATCTTCAGCGCGGCCGGGGACCCGTCGGCCCGCCGCACCAGAACCACCAGGGAGCTGCGCCCGCCCGGGGCGGCCACCCGCTCCACGGTGAGGCCGTCCCCGGTGGTGAGCGCCCGTCCGGTCAGCGCGGGGAGCCCGTCCAGCCAGTCGGCCGCCGCTCCGTCCCCGTACATCTCACCGAGCGCGCGCACCAGGCGTGGCGGCGGTTCAAAACCCATACGTCGTGTGTTCCCTCTCCGGTCCTTCGGATCAGCGCGTACCGTCCGCGCCGGCGGCCTCCACCGGGCCCGTCGCGGCCGGGTCCGCACCGGCGGCCCGCTCGGCGAGCCCCGGAAAGGCTACGTTGCCGCCCCGCCAGCGTGCCGCCCGCACCGCGGCCTCCCGCAGTGCGCCCGCGGCCTCCTCGCGGCGCGGGCCCTCGGTGGCCCGTACGAGATCGGCGCAGGCGCCCGCGATCCGGTCCTCCAGCACCGCGGCCAGCCGCACCGCCGACGGGGAGTCCGCGACGGCGAACGGCAGAGCGTACGCGGCGTCCGAGGCCACCGGCCGCCCGCCCAGGTCCCGGGCGGTGCGCGCCAGCGCGTCCCGGCGGGCCCGGTGCCCGTCGTACGCGGCACGGGCCTCGGCACCCCGCTTCCCGTCGAGGCGGCCGCCCAGCACCCCGTAGCCGTAGACCGCGGCGTGCTCGGCGGCCAGGGCCGCCTGGACGGCGGTCAGCTCGGGGGAGTCGGAGTCGGAGTCTTCCTCGGACGGCCGGACGGAACGGGTGCTCATGCGGCTGCCTCCTCGGCCAGTTCGGTCAGCAGATAGGCCTGCGCGGCCGCGGCCGCCGCCACCGAGGCCAGCAGCCGGGCCAGCTCCGGCTCGGCGCTCAGCAGGGCCTCGGTGTACGCGTCGGCCCGGTGGCGCTCGGCGGCGGCCAGCTCCTTCACCGCGGTCTTCGGGTCGGCGGACGCCGGGCCGGGGGCCGCTGGAGGAGCGTCGGCTTTCGGTGTGCCTTTCGCGCGCGGGGGCGCCAGTGCCTTCCCGTGCTCCTGCACGGCCGCCCGCAGGGGCGCCAGGCCCGCCGCGGTCGCCGGATGGGCTTCGGCCACCAGGTCGTACCGGGCGAGCAGGAGGGCGCCGTCGCGCACCGCCTTCTCGCGCAGCGCCTTCTCGGCCTTGGCGGTGGCGGCCCGCGCGCCGGAGTGCGCCGGCTTTCCGCTCCCCGTCGCCTCGTCGCCGCCCCCGCAGCCGGTCAGCACCGCACCCAGGGCGAGAGCTCCCGTCGCGGTGAGCGCCCCCCTGCGCGTCGTCCCCGTGCGCCGCACGTTTCTCCTTCGTGCCTGGACCGATCCTGACAGGATCTGTCCTGATGTGATCACCGCAGGCGAGCGTACCCGCGGCCGAGCGGCAGGCGGACGGCAACACCCCTGGCGACCGGATACCCTTTGACCTGACGCACGACGATCCCCACAACAGCACACGCGGCCGAGGAGTCACCCGGATGAGCACCACCCAGAGCGAGAGGCTGCGCGGGTTGCTGGAACCGCTCGTCAGCGCGCAGCAACTGGACCTCGAGGAGATCGAGGTGTCCCGGGCCGGCCGCCGAGGAGTGCTGCGGATCATCGTGGACTCCGAAGAGGGCGTGGAGCTGGACGCCTGCGCGGAGCTGAGCCGCGCGATCTCCGAGAAGCTGGACGAGACCGACGCGATGGGCGAGGGCGAGTACGTCCTCGAAGTCAGCTCCCCCGGCGCGGACCGTCCGCTGACCGAGCACCGCCACTACGTACGCGCCATCGGCCGGCTGGCCAGGTTCCACCTGGCCGGCGACGGATCCGGTGAACTGGTCGCCCGCATCCTCGCCGTCGACGAGGACGGGCTCGACCTCGAAGTGCCCGGCGTCAAGGGCCGCAAGCCCACCGCCCGCCGCCTCGCCTTCGACGAGATCGCCAGGGCGCGCGTGGAGATCGAATTCAACCGCAAGGACAAGAAGGAAGAGGAGGCGTAGCCGTGGACATCGATGTGAAGCTTCTGAAGGGCTTGGCGCAGGACAAGGAGATCCCCTTCGACGTGCTCGTCGGGGCGATCGAGTCGGCCCTCCTCATCGCGTACCACCGCACCGACGGCAGCCACCGCCGGGCGCGTGTGAAGCTCGACGAGAACGGCCACGTCACCGTGTGGGCCAAGGAGGACCCGGCCGACCTCGAAGAGGGCCAGGAGCCCAAGGAGTTCGACGACACCCCGTCCGGATTCGGCCGGATCGCCGCGACCACCGCCAAGCAGGTCATCCTGCAGCGGCTGCGCGATGCCGAGGACGACCGAACCTTCGGGGAGTACGCGGGCCACGAGGGCGATGTCGTCACGGGCGTCGTCCAGCAGGGCAAGGACCCCAAGAACGTCCTGGTCGACATCGGCAAGATGGAGGCCATGCTGCCGGTCCAGGAGCAGGTCGCGGGCGAGGAGTACGTCCACGGTCTGCGCCTTCGTACGTATGTCGTACGGGTCGCCAAGGGCGTCCGCGGTCCGTCGGTGACGCTCTCGCGCACCCACCCCAACCTGGTGAAGAAGCTCTTCGCGCTGGAGGTCCCGGAGATCGCCGACGGTTCGGTGGTCATCGAGGCCATCGCCCGCGAGGCCGGTCACCGCACCAAGATCGCTGTGCGCTCCACCCGTGCCGGGCTGAACCCGAAGGGCGCCTGTATCGGTCCGATGGGCAGCCGGGTGCGCAACGTCATGGCCGAGCTGCACGGTGAGAAGATCGACATCGTGGACTGGTCCGACGACCCGGCCGAGATGGTCGCCAACGCCCTCTCGCCCGCCCGGGTGAGCGAGGTCGAGGTCGTCGACCTCGGCGCCCGCTCCGCCCGTGTCACCGTGCCGGACTACCAGCTGTCCCTGGCGATCGGCAAGGAGGGCCAGAACGCCCGTCTCGCCGCCCGTCTCACCGGCTGGCGCATCGACATCCGCCCCGACACCGAGACGGACGAGGAGCGCGAGAGCGCCGACCGCGAGCGGGCCGACCGGGCCCGGGAGCGCTCGGAAAGGCGTTGACCCGGAGGGGGTCCAGGGAATAGATCTGGGCAGTACGCCGCTGAGATCACGACAACTTCCGTTCGATTTTTGCCCCAAAGGGGTGAGGTCGGTGCGGGGAGGTAGACTTAAACGTGTCTGGCCGGACGCAAGCCCGCGCTTGCCCCGAGCGAACCTGTGTGGGATGCCGGGAGCGAGCGGCTAAGAGCGAGCTGCTGCGCATCGTTGTGGACGAGGGTGCCTGCGCCCCTGATCCACGCGGTACGCTGCCCGGCCGGGGTGCTTACGTGCACCCTGTCTCTGTCTGTCTCGACCTGGCGGTTCGCCGCCGGGCGTTCCCCCGGGCCTTCAAGGCCAAGGGGCCGTTCGACACCGCGGCACTGACGCGGTTCGTCGAGCGGGTGACACCGTAGGAAAAGTGAACGGCACGGGTCCCCGTGCGGTCAGGTACCTCGCGAGTTGGAAGTAGGTCGAGATTGCGATGAGCACTCGATGAGTACGCGATGAGTACGCCCATGAAGTAGCGACGGTCCGGCGGTAACCCGGACCTAAAAGGAGCGAAGTGGCTAAGGTCCGGGTATACGAACTCGCCAAGGAGTTCGGCGTCGAGAGCAAGGTCGTCATGGCCAAGCTCCAAGAACTCGGTGAATTCGTCCGTTCGGCGTCCTCGACGATCGAGGCGCCGGTTGTACGTAAGTTGACCGATGCACTGCAGGGGCCCGGCGGCAACGCCGGCAAGTCCGCTGCCAAGCCTGGTGCGCCCC
>NZ_NEUE01000014.1 GCF_002910905.1 Streptomyces sp. SM11
CGGCCGCCTCGAAGTCCCCGGACACGGCTCCGTCGAAGGCCGCGGCGAGCAGCCCGGCCCCGGCGGAGGGTGACGCATCGAAGAGTCCGTGACGGGGGTGCCGTGAAGGACGTGGGCCGCCGCGGTCCGGGGTACTGCCCCGGACCGCGGCGGCGTTCTGCGTGAGAGACGCAGGTCAGAGGTTGCCGCGCTTCTCCTGCTCGCGCTCGATCGCCTCGAACAGGGCCTTGAAGTTGCCCTTGCCGAAGCCCATCGAGCCGTGGCGCTCGATCATCTCGAAGAAGACGGTCGGCCGGTCCTGGACCGGCTTGGTGAAGATCTGCAGCAGGTAGCCGTCCTCGTCGCGGTCGACGAGGATCTTCAGCTCGCGCAGCGTCTCGACCGGCACCCGGGTCTCGCCGGCCCACTCGCCGAGCGTGTCGTAGTACGAGTCGGGGGTGTCCAGGAACTGGACGCCGCCGGCGCGCATCGAGCGGACCGTGGCGACGATGTCGTTCGTGGCGAGCGCGATGTGCTGGACGCCCGCGCCGCCGTAGAACTCCAGGTACTCGTCGATCTGCGACTTCTTCTTCGCGATGGCCGGCTCGTTGATCGGGAACTTGACCTTGAGCGTGCCGTCGGCGACGACCTTCGACATCAGGGCGGAGTACTCGGTGGCGATGTCGTCGCCCACGAACTCCTTCATGTTGGTGAAGCCCATGACCTGGTTGTAGAAGCCGACCCACTCGTTCATCCGGCCGAGCTCGACGTTGCCGACGCAGTGGTCGATCGCCTGGAAGGTGCGCTTGGCGGGCGGCTCGACGATCGGGGAGACGGCCGCGAAGCCGGGGAGGTAGGGGCCCTCGTAGCCGGAGCGCTCCACCAGGGTGTGGCGGGTCGTGCCGTACGTGGCGATGGCGGCGAGGACGACGGTGCCGTGCTCGTCCTTGACCTCGTGCGGCTCGGTGATGCCGCGGGCGCCGTGCTCGACGGCGTACGCGTACGCGGCCCGGGCGTCCGGGACCTCGATCGCGAGGTCGACGACGCCGTCGCCGTGCGCGGCGACATGGTCCGAGAGGAAGGTGCCCCACTCGGTGGACGCCTTGATCACGGAGGTGAGGACGAAGCGGGCGGAGCCGTTGGTCAGGACGTAACTCGCCGTCTCGCGGGTCCCGTTCTCCGGTCCGGAGTAGGCCACGAGCTTCATGCCGAACGCGGTCGAGTAGTAGTGCGCGGCCTGCTTGGCGTTGCCCACGGCGAAGACGACCGCGTCCATTCCCTTGACCGGGAAGGGGTCGGCCCGCCGCTCCGCTCCGCTCCGCCTCGGCTGCTGACCTTCTTCTTGGTGGCCGAGCCCGGTTTCGGGGCTGGTGTGCAGAGTCTCAGTCATGTTCGAAGGTTCTCCCCGCATCGCAAGGTGCGCAACAGTTCGCGTATTTGCTGGTCAATGTGCTTAGCGAGTTGCCATGATGGCCGCACTATCTGTACAGGGTGACCATCGAAGGTGGAGTCATGGCGATCGATCATCTGGACGGGCGGCTCATCGTGCTCCTGGCCCGCGAACCGCGGATCGGCGTCCTCGAAGCATCCCGGCGGCTCGGGGTGGCCCGCGGGACCGTGCAGGCACGGCTGGACCGCCTTCAGTCGAATGGCGTCATCCGGGGATTCGGCCCCGACGTGGATCCGGCGGCGCTCGGATATCCGGTCACCGCGTTCGCCACGCTGGAGATCAAGCAGGGCCAAGGAGCCGACGTACGGGCTCACTTGGGCGGCGTACCGGAAGTGCTGGAGCTGCACACCACCACCGGACACGGCGACATGTTCTGCCGGCTCGTCGCCCGTTCCAACGCCGATCTTCAGCGGGTGATCGACCGGGTCGTCGGATTTGATGGCATTGTCCGGGCCTCCACGGCGATCGTCATGGAGAACCCGGTTCCGCTGCGGGTCATCCCGCTGGTGGAACAGGCAGCCGAGGACACCGACTGAGCCGAGCGCCCGGGCGCTAGTGAGCCGAAGGAGTGCCGTGTGAGCTTCTGGGAGTATCTGAGCACCCGCCACCAGCAGCTCCTCACGGATGCGTTCCAGCACGTCAGCGCGGTCTTCCAGTGCATGGTCATCGCCACCGTGCTGGGCGTGGCCATCGGGGTGGTGAGCTACCGCAGCGGCTGGGGCGGCTCGCTGGCCATCACCTCCACGGCGACGATCCTCACCATTCCGTCCCTCGCCGCGATCGGTCTGCTGATCCCGCTGGTCGGCCTGGGCGTCGCACCGACCGTGATCACGCTGACGCTGTACGGGCTGCTGCCGATCGTACGGAACTCCATCGTGGGACTGCGGGGCGTCGATCCGTCACTGGTCGACGCGGCGACGGGCATCGGGATGTCGCGGCCGGCGCGGCTGTGCCGGGTGGAGCTGCCGCTCGCCTGGCCGCCGATCCTGACCGGGATCCGGGTCTCCACCCAGATGCTGATGGGCATCGCCGCCATCGCCGCGTACGCCTCCGGGCCCGGCCTCGGCAACGAGATCTTCCGGGGCATCGCCTCGCTGGGCAGCGCCAACGCGATCAACCAGGTCCTCGCGGGCACGCTCGGCATCGTCGTCCTCGCCCTGCTCTTCGACGCCGCGTACGTCCTGCTGGGACGGCTGACCATCCCGAGGGGGATCCGTGCCTGAGACCGAGACCGAGGCCGTTCCCGTGGACGGCGACGCCGCCACCTCCGGGGCCACCATCCAGCTGGAGAACCTCACCAAGAGCTACCCGGGCAACCCGAACCCGGCCGTCGAGAACGTCTCGATGGAGATCAGGGCGGGCGAGACCGTGATCTTCGTCGGACCGTCCGGCTGCGGGAAGTCCACCACCCTGAAGATGATCAACCGGCTGATCGAGCCGACCTCGGGCCGGATCCGGATCGACGACGAGGACGTCACCGACATCGACCCGGTGAAGTTGCGCCGCAAGATCGGTTACGCCATCCAGTCCTCCGGCCTCTTCCCGCACATGACGGTCGCGGACAACATCGCGCTGGTCCCGAAGATGGTCGGCTGGTCCAGGTCCCGGGTGAAGGACCGGGTGGAGGAGATGCTCGACCTGGTGGGCCTGGACCCGCGCGAGTTCCACGGCCGCTATCCGCGCCAGCTCTCCGGCGGGCAGCAGCAGCGGGTGGGCGTGGCACGGGCGCTGGCCGCCGATCCGCCGGTGCTGCTGATGGACGAGCCGTTCGGGGCGGTCGACCCGATCACCCGCGACCACCTCCAGGACGAGCTGATCCGGCTCCAGCACGAGCTGCACAAGACGATCGTGTTCGTCACCCACGACTTCGACGAGGCGATCAAGCTCGGCGACCGGATCGCGGTGCTGCGGGAGCGCTCGCACATCGCGCAGTTCGACACCCCCGAGGCGATCCTCACCAACCCGACGGACGACTTCGTCTCCGGATTCGTCGGCGCGGGCGCGGCCCTCAAGCGCCTCAACCTGACCCGGGTACGGGACGTGGGCATCGCCGACTTCCCGACGGTCACGGTCGAGGACCCGCTCCAGTCGATCTTCAACAAGCTGCGCAGCGGCCCGCACAACGAGCTGCTGATGCTGGACCGCAGGAACCGCCCGTACAAGTGGCTGCGGCGCGGCGACCTGATGCGGGCGCGCGGTTCCCTGGCGCGGGCCGGGCAGCTGGTGCACGACACGGTGACCCGGGACGCCACGCTGCACGACGCGCTGGAGGCGGTGCTGACCGACAGCGGCGGCCGGGTCGCGGTGACCGGGCGGCGCGGGGAGTTCATCGGGGTCGTCGACATGAAGACGCTGATGGACAACGTGCAGGAGCTGCTGGAGGCAGACCGGCTGACCGCGATGGAGCACCAGCACCAGCTGGAGGAGCTGCGCGTCCACCAGACGGAGCAGGAGCTGGAGGGAGGTGGCGGCGGCCGATGAGTCCCAGCCATCCGGCCCGCTCCGAGAAGGGCCCCGCCCCGGCCCGGCCGCCGGGCGAACACGACGTCAAGGGGCACGCGTTCCACGACGAGGAGAGCACCCCCTCCCCCACCCCGGCCGCCCCTGCACGCCGGTTCACCTGGCGGAAGCTGGTGGTCCTGCCGGTGGTGCTGGCGGTCATCCTGGTCGTCACCTACGTATGGATCACCACCATCCAGCTGGACTCGATCGCGGAGAACTCGCTGACCGGCGGCAATGTGCGGCTGCGCTGGTGGCAGCATGTGCGACTGACCGCGATCTCCACGTTCTGGGTGCTGATCATCGCGATCCCGCTCGGCATCGCGCTGACCCGGCGGCGGCTGCGGAAGGCGGCCCCGGCTTTCACGGCACTGGCCAACATCGGGCAGGCGACCCCGGCGATCGGCCTGCTGGCGCTGCTGGTGATCTGGCTGGGCATCGGCCCGCGGACCGCGATCATCGGCATCGTGATCTACGCGGTGCTGCCGGTGCTCTCCAACACGGTGGCGGGCCTGCGGGCGATCGAGCCGAACATGATCGAGGCGGCCCGGGGGATGGGGATGTCCGGCCGGGGCGTCCTGATGAAGGTGGAGCTGCCGCTCGCGGTGCCGCTGATCCTGGCCGGGGTACGGACGGCCCTCGTCCTCAACGTCGGAACGGCGACGCTGGCGACGTTCGGCGGGGGCGGCGGGCTGGGCGACCTCATCACCTCGGGGATCCAGACGCAGCGGATGCCGGTGCTGGTCATCGGCTCGGTGCTGACGGTGGTGCTGGCCCTGCTGGTGGACTGGCTGGCCTCGCTGGCCGAACTGGCGCTGACGCCGCACGGGCTGGAGGAGCGGTGACGGGTACGTGTGGGAGGTCTTTCAGGGCCCGGTGGGCCGGGGCGTCGGCTCTGGCCTGCTGCCTGGTGCTGAGCGGCTGCGGGCTGAAGAGCGGTTCGCCGATGGTCGACGAGGTGTCGCCGGGGTCGGTCGGGCAGGGCGAGCCGCTCAAGGGCGCGACGCTGACGGTGACCTCGAAGAACTTCAGCGAGAACATCGTCCTCGGCCAGATGACCGGCCTGGTGTTCAAGGCGGCCGGGGCGGAGGTCCTGGACCGGACGAACCTGCCGGGTTCGATCAGCGCGCGCGAGGCCATCATCAACGGCGACGCCGACGCGATGTGGGACTACACCGGCACCGGCTGGATCACCTTCCTCGGCCACGCGGACCCCATCGTGGACCCGAAGAAGCAGTACGAGGCCGTGCGGGACGAGGACCGGGGCAACGGAGTGGTCTGGCTGCCGCCGGCCTCGCTCGACAACACGTACGCGCTCGCCATCAGCAAGAGGAACAACGCCAGGTACGAGCTGAAGACCCTCTCGGAGGTGGCGGCCCTCGCGAAGAAGGACCCGGGCGCGGTGACGATCTGCGTGGAGAACGAGTTCGCCTCCCGCGACGACGGGCTGCCCGGGATGGAGCAGAAGTACGGGATGAAGATCCCGGCGGGCAACATCCAGAAGATGGACGCCGGGATCATCTACACCCAGGTCTCCGCGTCCAACTCCTGCCTGCTCGGCGAGGTGTTCACCACCGACGGGCGCATCAGGGCCATGAACCTGGACGTCCTGGAGGACGACAAGAGCTTCTTCCCCAACTACAACGCCTCTCCCGTCATCCACGAGGCCACCTTCGAGAAGTACCCGGTGATCGCGGAGCTGCTGGACCCGCTCGCGAAGAGGCTGACGACCGAGGTCGCCCAGACCCTGAACGCCAAGGTGGACGTGGACGGCGAGGACCCGCACGAGGTGGCGAAGGACTGGCTGGTGGCGGAGGGGTTCATCGAGGAGGGATAAGTCGCAAAGAGTTCGTTGCAAAGCCATCGTTGCAAAAAACCCTTGCAAAGGATCCTTTGCATCTCTACCGTCGAAGCGTGACGGAGAACGAGAACGACCCGAACACCCCCCGCCCCCATCGCTACGACGGCACCGACCGGAAGATCCACAATGCGGACGCCCGCACTCTGCGCGCAATCGCACACCCCCTGCGGCTCCGGCTGCTGAACACACTGCGCGAGTTCGGACCGGCCACCGCCTCCAAGCTCGGCGAGCGGCTGGGCGAGTCCAGCGGAGCGACCAGCTACCACCTGCGCCAGTTGGCGGAGAGCGGCCTGGTCGAGGACGCCCCGGAGCTGGGCAAGGGCCGCGAGCGCTGGTGGCGGTCGGTGCACGACGGCTCGATGTTCGAGAGCGCGGACTTCCGGACGCATGCCGACCCGGAGGTGCGCGGAGCCATCGACTTCGTCCTGCACGAGACGGCCACCGCCCACGCCCAGGAGCTGAACACCTGGCTGGGCACCATGGACGACTGGCCGGAGGAGTGGCAACGCAGCTGGGACATGAGCGACTTCAAGATCCGCCTCACCCCGGAACTCGCGCTGGAGCTGGCCGGGAAGGTCCACGAGCTGGTGGAGAGCTACCGCGACACCGTCCCCGAGGACACCGAAGGATCGGCCGTCGTCCAGACCCACCTGCACACGTTCCCGCGCCCCTCCGAATGACCCCGCCGCACACCGCGACTCCCGGCCACCCGAAGGGAAGCCCGTTATGCACGCCGACGTACACCACCTCCTGCACGCCGCACGAGCAGCCGAACTCCAGTCCCAGACAACCGAGTTCCCCCTGCCCCGAACCGCCCTCCGCACCCGGGTCGGCCGGACCCTGGTCGTGGTGGGCCTGCGGCTGACGGGCGAGAGCCGGGAGACGGCCGCCACCGCGCCCCGCACCTCCGCCATCCGTACCGCGTAGCGGCCCCACGACCATCTCGGGGGGAGACAGAACCATGGGGAACCGCACCCCGCTCGCCGCCACGCTCGCGGCCAACTCCATCTCCACAGCAGGCACGTCACTGACCCTGATCGGTGTCCCCTGGTTCGTCCTGGACACCACCGGCAGCGCGGGCCGGGCCGGGATCGTCGCCTTCTGCGCGACCCTGCCGATCGTCGTCGCCGCACTGATCGGCGGACCGGTCATCGACCGGATCGGCCGCCGCCGGATCGCCATCGCGTCCGACGCCGTGTGCGCGTCGGCCATCGCCGCGATCCCGCTGCTGCACTTCGCCGGCGCCCTCGACTTCTGGATGCTGTGCGCGCTGATGGCGCTCAACGGGTTCGCCCACACCCCGGGCAACACCGCGCGTTACGTCCTGATCCCGGACCTGGCCGAGCACGCCGGCACCACACTCCCCCGGGCCGCCAGCCTCTTCGACGCGGTCTCGCGCGGGGCCCGGATGGTCGGCGCGGCGCTCGCCGGGGTCCTCATCGCCTTCGTCGGCGCGGAGACGGTCCTGCTGCTGGACGCGGCGACGTTCGGGCTGTCCGCCCTACTGATCGCCGCAGGGGTACGGGGAGTGCGCGCGGCCGAACCGCGGAAGGCCGAGGCCCCGGTCTCCCTGCGCGCCTACGGCTCCGAACTCCGCGAGGGATAAGCCCACTTGCTGGGAAAACCGGCTGCTGCTGTCGGTCGTGGTCATGGTGATGCTCATGAACGGCACCGACCAGGGCTGGAACGCCGTGCTGCTCCCCGTGCACGCCGAGGGCGAGCTGGGCGGCGCGACCGCCATCGGACTGCTCACCGCGATGTTCGGGGCGGGCGGCCTGGTCGGTGCCCTGCTGTACGGAGCGGTGGGGCACCGCTTCCCGCGCCGGGCGGTGTTCACCGTGTGCGTGATCCTGTGCGGCGCGCCGAGGTTCCTGGTCGCCGCGGTGACCGGGACGACGCTTCCGCTCGCGGTCACCATGCTGCTGGGCGGGATCACGGGCGGCGTGCTGAACCCGATCCTGACGACGGTGATCTACGAGCGCGTGCCGGACCGGCTGCGCAGCCGGGTCTCGGGGGCACTGACCGCGGGGTGCGAGTTCGCGATGCCGCTGGGCGGGCTCGCGGCCGGGCTGCTGGTGGAGGGCGCGGGAGCGACGGGGGCGCTGCTGGCGATGGGCGGGGTCTACTTCCTGGCCACGCTGAGCCCGCTGGTGTTCCCGTCCTGGCGGACGCTGGACGACGCACCGGGGGCGAAGACAGAGGAGACGGAGGCGACCAGGGAGACGGAGGCGACCGGAAAGCGGTCCGAGCGGCCCATACCGCCGCAGGTCAGCAGCTCGGTACCTTCCCGCCCGCCTCCAGGGCCTTGAGCGAGCCGACCGCGTCCTTCAGCGTGGAGACGGGCACGATCCGCAGCCCGTCGGGCCGCTCGGCCTCCGCCTGAGCGCACTCGGCCTTCGGGACGAGGAAGACGGTCGCCCCGTCGCGGTGGGCGGCCTGCGTCTTCATCGACACCCCGCCGACCGCGCCGACCCTGCCGTCCGCGCTGATCGTTCCCGTACCGGCGATGGTCCGGCCCCCGGTCAGACCGCCGCCGGAGCCGTTGCCGTCGAGCTTGTCGACGATGCCGAGGGAGAGGAGGAGTCCGGCGCTCGGGCCGCCGATGTCGCCGAGGTCCACCTCGACCCGCATCGAACCGGGCTCGCGGTCCAGGTAGTCCAGAGCGGCGTCGACGGCGACGTCCTGCGACTCCTTCATGTCGTCGAGGTTGTGCTTCTCGATCTCCTTCTCGGAGCCGCCGGTGGGGTAGACGGAATCGCGCGGCATGACCGCACGGTCGTCACGGAACCAGCCGTCGACCACCTCGCCGATACGGACGTCCGCCTTCGGCCCGGTGGCCAGGATCGTCGTCATCCGCAGTTGCCCGTCGGTGGGCCGGGTCTCGGCGCCGGTGATGGTGATCACCGGCCGCCCGTCGTCCTTGCCGAGCACGTCCGCGGTCACCCCGGGCCGCGCCAGGGTGAACGGCAGCGGTGCGAGGGCCACCGTACCGAACAGGGCGAGGACGGGCAGCGCGCAGAGGGCGAGGGCGCGGGGGCGCGAGAGACGAGAGAGCACGCATCCAATCTAACGGGCGCGCCGGAGCGGGAACGCGCCAGGCGTACGCCGCCCTCGCCGCCTCGGCGAGGCGGGCCCGGCACACTCCCGTACCGGCACACCCGGCACACCCGACACCCAGTGCGCCCGGTGCGCCCGGCACACCCGGCACACCCGGTGCGCGCCTACCGCAGCGCGTCGGCCACTTCCCGGGCGGCGTCGAGCACGCGGGGCCCGACCCGTTCCGGTACGGCGTCGGTGAGCATGACGACGCCGACGCTGCCCTCCACACCCGAGACCCCGACCAGGGGCGCGGCCGCCCCGCTGGCCCCGGCTTCGAGTTCGCCGTGGGTGAGGGTGTAGCCGGGATGTCCGGCCTCCGTCGTCTGCCGGGCGGACAGGATGGCCCGGCCCGCCGCGCCCCGGTCCAGCGGGTGGCGGAAGCCGGCCCGGTAGGCGACGTGGTAGTCGGTCCAGGTGGGCTCGACGACGGCGACCGCGAGGGCGTCGCTGCCGTCGACGAGCGTGAGGTGGGCGGTGGCCCCTATGTCCTCGGCCAGGGAGCGCAGCGCGGGCAGCGCGGCTTCCCGGACGAGCGGGTGCACCTGTCGGCCGAGCCGCAGCACTCCCAGGCCGACCCGGGCGCGGCCGCCCAGGTCACGGCGGACCAGGGCGTGCTGCTCCAGGGTGGCGAGCAGACGGTAGACGACGGTCCGGTTGACACCGAGTTTGTTGGACAACTCGGTGACAGTCAGGCCGTGATCGGTGTCGGCGAGCAGTTTGAGGACACGCAGTCCTCGGTCGAGCGTCTGGGAAGTCTCCGCTGTCACGACGCCCTCTCCTCTTCGGGGTGAGCGACGACGGTCCTGCTCCGGCGGTTGCGACGCCGGTCCCAGCGGCGACGCACGGAGAGGCCGCCGATCTGGCAAGGCACCGGCTGCGCTCCGCGGCGGCGCTGCCACGGGGCGTTCATATGGCGGGGACAGTAGCGATCCAGTCCGCTCAGCGGAAGTGCTAGTCCAGAATCCGGTCTCCGGACACGACGCCACGGCACGGCCCGCGGATAAGGGCCGGTCAGCGGGACGGCGTCCGGAAAGCGAACATCTACGCGCGTTAACGTGTCACGACGCCGCCGGGACGACCCGTCCACGGATGTGAACCAGCGTTAACAGTGTGTAAACGGCCACCGGAGAAATTTCCCGGAAACAGCCCCCGGAAACGTCGCCGCGCTCCCGGGAAAGGCCGTCGGCCCGTGCGGAGGAGGAACCACCCTCCGCACGGGCCGACGAAGCCGGAACGCCACCGGGATCCGGGATCACGTCATCCGGGTGGCCCACTCCTGGACCTTCACGATGCGCTGCTGGATCTGGTGGGCCGTCGCCTCGGCGCTCGGCGGGCCGCCGCAGACCCGGCGAAGCTCGGTGTGGATGACACCGTGGGGCTTGCCGCTCTGGTGGGTGTAGGCGGAGACCATCGTGTTGAGCTGCTTGCGCAGGCTCAGCAGCTGCTTGTGGGTGACCACGGGCCGGGCGTCGGCCGGCTTCTCCAGGAGGTCGGCCTCCTCGGCCGGCTTCTGGCGGCTGTGCGCGATCTGCCGGGTCTGCCGCTTCTGGAGAAGCAGCTGGACCTGGTCCGGCTCCAGGAGCCCCGGGATGCCGAGGTAGTCCTGCTCCTCCTCGGAACCGGGGTGGGCCTGCATACCGAACTCGGCGCCGTCGTACAGCACCCGGTCGAAGACGGCGTCGGACTCCAGCGCCTCGAAGGGCAGCTGCTCCTCGGTCTCCTCGTCCTCCAGCTTCTCCGCGTCGGCGAGGAGCTTGTCCTCCTCGGAGAACGGGTTCTCCTCGTCGCTGCCCTTCTTCGGCTTGTCGAGCACGTGGTCGCGCTCGACCTCCATCTCGTTGGCGAAGTCGAGGAGCATCGGGATCGTCGGCACGAAGACGGAGGCCGTCTCACCGCGCCTGCGGGAGCGCACGAAGCGCCCTACCGCCTGGGCGAAGAAGAGAGGCGTGGAGATCGTCGTCGCGTACACGCCGACGGCGAGGCGCGGCACGTCCACCCCTTCGGACACCATCCGCACCGCGACCATCCAGCGCGACTCGTCCGCGCTGAACTTGTCGATCTTCTTGGAGGCGGCCTTCTCGTCGGAGAGGACCACCGTCGGCGTCTCGCCGGTGACCTTCTTGAGGATCCTGGCGTACGCGCGTGCCGAGTCCTGGTCCGTCGCGATGACGAGGCCACCCGCGTCGGGGATGCCCTTGCGGACCTCGGTGAGCCGCTTGTCGGCGGCGGAGAGCACGTTGGGGATCCACTCGCCGGTGGGCGCCAGCGCGGTGCGCCAGGCCTGCCCGATGGCGTCCTTGGTCATCGGCTCGCCGAGCCGGGCGGCGATCTCGTCACCGGCCTTGGTGCGCCAGCGCATGTTGCCGCTGTAGCTGAGGAAGATGACCGGGCGGACGACGCCGTCGGCGAGCGCGTTGCCGTAGCCGTAGGTGTAGTCGGCGGAGGAGCGGCGGATGCCGTCGTTGCCCTCCTCGTACGCGACGAAGGGGATCGGGTTGGTGTCCGACCGGAACGGCGTACCGGTCAGCGCGAGCCGCCGGGTAGCCGGATCGAACGCCTCCTGACAGGCCTCGCCCCACGACTTCGAGTCACCGGCGTGGTGGATCTCGTCGAGGATCACGAGCGTCTTGCGCTGCTCGCAGCGGTTGCGGTGCAGCATCGGCCGTACGCCGACACCGGCGTACGTCACAGCGACCCCGTGGTAGTCCTTGCTCAGCGGACCGGCGCTGTAGTCGGGGTCGAGCTTGATCCCTATCCGTGCGGCTGCCTCCGCCCACTGCTTCTTGAGGTGCTCGGTCGGGGCGACGACGGTGATCTGCTGCACGACATGGTGGTGCAGCAGCCACGACGCGAGGGTCAGCGCGAACGTGGTCTTGCCGGCGCCGGGCGTCGCGACGGCGAGGAAGTCGCGCGGCTGCTCCTGGACGTACCTCTCCATGGCGCCCTGCTGCCAGGCTCGCAGCTTGCCGGCGGTGCCCCAGGGGGCACGGCCGGGAAAGGCGGGTGAGAGGTGGTGGGAGGCGGTGGTAGTAGTAGTCACGGTCTCCGGTTCGGGGCTCTCGGGTACGTGGGGCGCTGTCGGCACCGGACCGGGCCGGTACGTCCCGGCCCGCGATACGACAACCGGGCCACCTTACCGGGGGCCCGGTTGAGAACCCGTACGAACGAGTCGCGGTTCGAGTTCGTTGAGACGCTCTTCACAAGTGCGGCTACCGAGCGAACCCCGGCAGCTGCTCGGCGATCTTGGGCATGTCCAGGCCGCCTTGGCACACGGCGAGCACGAACCGCTCCGCTTCGTCGACGTCGAAGCGCGGGTCGAGTGGATGGCCGTTCATGTGGAGGAAGACCCAGGTCGCATACCACGCGATGCGCTTGTTGCCGTCGACCAGCGCATGGTTGCGGGCGAGGGACTCCATCAGGGCCGCGGCCTTCTGCCAGACGTCCGGATACGCGTCCTGACCGAACACACTCGCCTGCGGTCTGGCCAGGGCCGACTCCAACAGCCCGTAGTCGCGCACCTCCGCAGCGCCGAGCCGCTCCGCCAGGTTCAACAGCTCAGGCAGGGTCAAGTACTGCATCAGGCGAGCCTCCGGTTGAGCTCCTCACTCGCCTTCAGAACATGGTCTGCGGCTTCATTGAAGAGCCGCGAGTGCTCGTTTACGGCGGTGATCACCGCGTCGTGAGCGAATGCCTGCATGCTCCTGCCCTCCGCCTCGGCACGGGCGCGCAGGGAGTTCAGCTCTTCCTCGGTGAACCGCAAGTTCAGACCAGCCATAGGCCGATGGTACCGCGCGGTACCGCAGGGTACCGCTACTTCTCCCGCACCCGGGTCGCCACCCAAGCCCCCACCAGCGCCACCCCCGCCATCGGCAGAAACACCGCGGCGAACGCGCCCGGGTGCGACGAGCCCGAGGCCCCCGCCCCCACCGCCGCCCCGTGCGCGGCCGCGCCCACCGCCCCGCCGCCGAGCGCGGCGAAGGCCGCGCCGCCGGTGGCCAGGAGCAGCACGTTGGAGAGCCCGTCGGAGATCTGGAGGGCGGCGGAGTTGGAGCCCGCCTCCTCGGGGGCCGACAGCTTCAGCAGCAGCACGCTGGTGGAGGCGATCACCATGCCCATCCCGAAGCAGCCGAAAGCCCAGGCGACGGCGACGGTCCAGACCGGGACCCCCTCGATCAGCACGGAGGGCGCGACGGCGATCGACGCGGCGACGAGCACCATGCCGCTGACCATCAGCCGCTCCCGGTGGGGCTCCATGCGCGGCCGGGACTGTACGAACGAACCGAGCGCCCAGGTCGCCCCGCCCACGGCCAGCGAGAGCCCGGCCATCGTCGGGGACAGCCCGCGCTGGGTGACCAGCATCAGCGGTACGAAGGACTCGGCGGCGATGAACGACCCGGCGGCGATCCCGCGCAGCAGGACGACCGAGGGCAGCCCGCGCCCCGCCCGTACGGTCCCGGTGGGCAGCAGTCCGCGGACGGCGGGCACCAGCAGGGCGGTGCCGAGGGCGGCCGGCAGGAGGGCGAGCCAGTTCAGCTCCTGCCCCGCGTACTGGAGCAGCCCCGCCCCGGCCGAGATCCCCAGCGCGAGCCGGATCCGGCGGCGGTCGTACGGCGCGGTGGCGGCAGCCGGATCCGCGGGCCCGGAGGCCGTCCGCCGGATCGCCGGGAGGGCCAGCACGAGAGGGATCACGATGAGGACGGGAATGCCGACGAACACCCAGCGCCAGCCGAGGTGCTCGGTCACCGTCCCGGAGGCGAGCGGCCCGACTACGGAGGGGATCACCCAGCTCGCGGCGAAGGCGGCCAGGATCGCGGGCCGGATGTGCTCGGGGTAGGCCCGCCCGATGACCACGTACAGGGCGACGATGACCAGCCCGCCGCCGAGGCCCTGGACGGCCCGGCCCGCGATGAAGATCCACATGCTGGTGGCCGCCCCGGAGAGCAGCAGGCCGACGCCGAACGCGGTGATCCCGGTCGCGAGCGGCTGGAGCGGCCCGCGCCGGTCGGCCCACTGCCCGGAGAGGACCATGGCGAACAGGCTGGTGGTGAAGTACGCGGAGAAGGCGAACGCGTAGAGCGGGATCCCGTTCAGCTCGCGGGCGGCCACCGGCATGGCCGTGCCGACCGCGGTGGCCTCGAACGCGATGAGGAACACCACGGAGACGATGCCGATGCTCAGCGCGCGGTAGGTGCGCCCGAGGACCCCTTCGACGGCTGCGAGGGGGATGCCGGACAGCGGGTCCGGGGAGGGGGCGTCGGTCGCGGCCGGCATGAGGCGCGCGGTATCGGTGCCGTCACGCGGTTCGGGGGCGGTCATGGCCCCAGCGTAAGGGGCACGGAACGGTTTGAACCCTGTCTATGTGCGGCCCCGCACTCGGCCCTTGGTCGTAGGTCCCGAGCCCCGGTGTGAACGGCGTATGGCAGTCGTGTTGCGGCCGGACCGGATCGCTTGAGTCGACGGTGGACGACCCCTAGCGTCATGGTCAGCAAAGGAACAGCGACACATAGCACCGTCGATACACAGCACCACACCCGACCGTGTGCCCGAGAGGCTCAGGGGCTCGACTGCGACTCGAGTTACACCGGTTCGCATCCGGTCACGGTCTCCACACCACGGAAGTGGCCACCCCCTTGCACATCGGGGCGGCCACTTCCGCACGTGCGGCGACCGGCCGACGACCGGCACTCAGCCCGTCTTCAGCGCCTTCGTCACATCGCGCATATCGCTGATCAGATCGGCCCGGTACGCGAGCAGCTCGGGGTCCGGCGGCACGTCCGGCATCTCCTCTTCTCCGCCGTCCGCGTCGTAGTTCATCCAGGCGGTCAGGGTGAGCGTCACGACGGCACCACCCTCCACCACCTTCAGTTGCATGACGTTGTCGTCCATGACCAGCAGATGAGCCAGATCCCCGAGGTCCGGCACCCGCTCCACCCGCGTCACACCCATGCCGTCGATCTCCGTCAGCGTGCTGCTCGCCTCGAATTCGGGGCGCGGGTCGGTCTCCTTGTGCAGCTCAGCCGTGACGGACGCCTGATAACCCGTCGTCCAGCCGGCCCCGTCCCTGCCGCCCCGAGCCCCGGCGTCCGGCGGGACCAGGGCGACGGTGCACCTGATGCGGTGGAGGGCCGGATGCTCGATCCCGTCCAGCTCGGTCGCCGCCGGCTCGGGTTCTGCCGCTCCCACCACCTGGGCGAGCGCCTTCAGCTCGATCGCGGCGCAGGAGTCGGACTCCACGCGGTAGCCGCGCGGGTCGGGCTTCCGGTCGCCGCCGATCCCGTACGCGAAGACCGCCGTCGCCCACACCGCCGACGCCACCAGCGCTCCGACGACGGCCCACAGCACCCCCTGCCACCGCCGCGGCCCGCCGGCCGCGGGCTCCCGGTCGAACCCGCTCACCACGTCCGGGGGCGCGCCCGGTCCGGGCTCCCCCACCAACTCCGGCTCGGAAATCACGTACGGCTCTCCCCCTGGTCAACGGCTACGGTACCGGCCGTTTCACTCGCCTCCGCATCGCGTTTCACGCGGGGGCAAGGGACGCCCGGGGCTCAAGCCGTCCGTCGTTCTCACAGCCCAGCTCCTTCACCAGAGCCAGGGCAAAGCAGTGGGCCACGGTCGCGTAGGCGTCCGTCAACTCCTCCGGGTCGCCCTCGGGCTCCGTGGGCGACCAGCTCTCCACACCGAGTCTGATGTGAGCCGGAATGGAGCCGGACAACGTCGCGCTCCGGCAGGCGAACCGGACGATGGCGACATCCGGAGCAGCCAGGGTCCGCTCCCCCATCCGGAGCACCGTGAACTTCGGAGCAGGTTCGCCCTCCGGCGGGCCGCCGGGCAGCTCCCAGGTGACCTCCAGCCGATCGCTCAGGACGGTGTTGATCGCGAACACGTGGCAGATGTCTCCGTCATCGGCGGCAGGTAAAGCGAACGTCTCGCTCAACGACCTTGCGGCGTGTGCGACGGTGGATCCTTCGGCCGACGCCTCAAACCGCGAGGAACCCGTGGTCACCTTCAGCGCATTGCTGGCATCGGCGGAAACTGCTTCGCCGCCGCAGAGTTCCACAGGCCCCGTGGTCCGCTCATACGTGCGTCGGCACTCCCACCGTCTGCGCAGCCGACCGCGGCAACCGACAGCAACACCGTGATGACCGTGCCGACGAGACCGACGCAGCCCCGGCCGGAAAATCCCACTCACGTGGATGGGGGAAGCGCGGAGGGAATGACGGGAGGCTTCGCGCACCCCATCTTTTCCGTGACTGATTGGGCGAACGCCCTCAGCAACTCCCACCGGAGCTCAGTTCCAAGGCTCTTCCCGACCACCTCGAACTGGAGCGGCAGATCGGACGGCTGGGAGGCAATGGCTCCAGGTACCGCGCATACCGCAATCAACTGCGTTCGCGCTGGGGCAGGTTCCGGTGCCACGTATACCGATGCGTTCACCTGACGCCACGTCCGGCTGATCTCAGGGCTATCCATCATCCCCAGTGAGAGGACGGACCACTTCACCGTCGCATCGACGGTGCCGCTGATCCGGTCCCCCTCGAACGCGTCCATTCGGCAACCGGTGTAGCGGGTATGAAGCAGATCCGACTCCTGCCACCGCTTCGCCTCCCGTACGAGACGATCCACCAGCACATCGGCCTGAGGTGTCCCACCCACCTCGACATCGCTGCCGCCCGTCGTCTTGACGGCCGCCTCCACGTTCTCGGCACCGAGCAACGTCTTACACTGCCCCAGCTTCGGTGATTCCGCGCTTTCCTCACCCCCGGCACACCCCGAGAGAAGACCGCCGACGGCCAGACCCGCGATGGCCGTCATCCGGGTCCCGTGGCGGCACAGCATCATCACTTGACCCTCCCTTGATCACTGACCGCGGTCTTACCGTTCCCGTAATAGGTCTCGATGTCCAAGCCAAGCTTCCGCTTCTCGTCAGCCGACAGCCCGATCTCGTCCGCATAGTTCAGCAGGGGTGTAACAGCTCCGCGCTCCCCCTCAGCCTTGAACTTGTCAATCCCGGTCAGCGCTTCGTCATTGTTGTCGTACTCGCGCTGCTTCAGGTAATCCATCGTCTCACCGGCGTATCCGGTGTCAATTGCCGCGGTTGCGGTATCCATGACAAGGGGAACTGCTGTAGCGGCCACGACTCCCGCAGCGGGACCCAGGACCACTGCAGTGCCGACCCCCACCACAGTGCCTACACCGGAACTGACGCCGAATTTCCTCCACTCGGCTTCCTTTTCCATCTCCAGTATTTTGCCTTCTTCTTCACCCTTGAACTGCTGATGGATTCCCTCTATGCGCGCCTCGTCGAGGATTCCATGCACCTTCGCCCCGCCGTATCCGAAGTGCAATCCGAGTTCCTGGCGCTCGGCCCCGAATGCCTTCAGCCCGCTCGCCTCGTACACCTGCTGCGCCGACGACAACGTCCTCCAACCATCTTCGTCGGCTGCCACCACACCCATGAACCGGCGCGTCGCAGTTTCGCCGAAGTCGGTCCGCACGGAACCATCGCTACTGTTCGCGAACAGCTCGTCCCGCCCGAGTTCGTCACCCGCCGACCCGAAGTTGTACGTGGAATAGTTGAGGTCGTCGACGTACGCGGCCCCCATACGCCCCAAGCTGTCCTTCAGTGCTTCATGCCGACTCAGCAGGCCCGAATCCGAGCCGTAACTATCGATCACGTTCTTCATGATGCCGGCCGTCACGTCGTCGCGCTTAAGCGTGGGCGAGGGGTCGTCCCAGGCGTGCCCGGTAGTCGCCGCCTCCAGGGCCTTCCCAAGCGCATCAGGCAAGTACCCCATGGACCTTTTCATGTCATCCCGATCGTGACCTGTTATGTCGTAGAACGGGTCGTAACCTTCGTTCTGGAAGAAGTCCAGGTAACCAGTGATTCTCCGCCCGTCCTTGCTCTCTCCGAGATCAGCCTCACTCTTGTTCGGGGTGCCGTCCTCGTTGTACGCGGTGGGTTCGGCGGAGAAGAACTGTTTCGCGGCCTCCGGGCTGTGCCCCAGGGCTTCCATCATGCTGTTCACCGGGTCGTAGCCGGAGCCGTTGACACCTGAGGGGTTCAACGGATTCTCCGACCCGCCGGGCAATCCCTTAGATCCGTAGAAGAAATCATGGTCCTTCTGCCTCAACTGGACCACATGCTCGGCAATGGGGTTGAGGAACTTGGGGTCGTAGTTCCCGTATCGCATGATGCCGCCAAGCAGCTGGTACCCGTACGGACCACTATTGTCGTACTTGGTCAGCGGGATGCGCTCCGTGCCCATTTTGCGGAGTTCCGAGCTCCACTCCGCGGAGAACGCCTTGTCATGGGAGGCGGTGGCCAGGTTGAGGCCCAGGTTCCTCTGGAGCTCCCGGACGTCCTTGAGCCGCGCCTCGTCAACCTTCATACCCTCGTGCGTATCCGTGGCGAGCTGCCCGAAGAAGGCAAGCGACTCCTCCGGGCCTAGCTTCTCGTAGAAGCCCTTGGCGAACTCTGGCGACTTGGCATTGTCACGCAAAAGCTCGTTGAGCGCCTGGAGTTGGACGTGCGTGAGATCGCGCCCCTTGCGCGCGAGGTCGGCGGCACGGGCGGCTTCCTCCTGGTCCAGGTTCTTGTACTTCGGACTGCTGAAATCCTTGGCTTCGCTGACGTTGGCCTCGAGCGCGTTCTTGAAGGCGACGTCGGTGTCGTTGCAGTTGTCGACGATCAGGTCGATCTTCTTCTGCCAACTCTCGACGGCTTCATTCTGCTTGCGCAGCGCTTCGGGATAGTCGGGATCGTGCCGCACACCCGCGCCCTGCTCCTCCAGCGGCCTCCGCGGCGTGACCTTGCCCTTGGCATCCACATGGATGCCCGCCTCGCGCCCTTCGACGTCGCGGATGTTCACCAGGTCGTCCTTAGCCTTCTTGAACGCCTTGCGCGCGTCCTCCAGGACTAGCTTGACACCTCTGGCCTCTGCGACCGCGTCCATGAACTCCTTGGCGGTCTTGCCGATGAACCCTTTGGTGACGCCGGCATTCACGCCTTCCCACTCGGCCTTGTCCGCCTTGACCTTCATGCCGTCATTGGCCACCTCGGCCAGGCGTTGCAGCTTGGTGACCATCTCCGACCAGTCGTCGACAGCCTCCTTAAGCTTGCCGAGCGGTGCGTCGATGATGTCCTCGTACTTCAGCACGCCAGCTCCCCCATGACTTACTTCAGATACTCGTTGAGCTTCGACACACTGAGCAGGTCGCCGACGATCTGGGCGTCGTCCTTGTGGTGAGACGCCCTGGAGTAGTCGAGGTGGTTCGAGATCTGCGCGCAGGCGTCAAGGAGCGTCTTGAGGTGCGTCTGCCATCGGTCGTGGACCTTCAGCAGACCGGATCCACTCACGAAGTTGCCGTTGGTGAGCGCGATGGCCGCGTCGAAGGTCGCGGGCCGGGCATGGTCACCGTCCTTCGACAGCCGCGTGCGCAGCTCGTACGCGTCATGCCCGATCGCGCCCAGGTCGTCATCGTTGACGGCAAGGTCAGCCTGGGACGGGCCGTTCGAGCTTCTTGGTTCGGCAGATATGCCATTGAGGCGCATATCAACCCTTTGTGCCGATTCGGCTCGAAGCTCTGACCATTCTGCGTCGAACGTCATATTCCCTCCTGCGGTCACTCGTGAAATCCGCCGAAACCTTGGCACTCTCACCCGACGAGGACACCCTTGCTAGCCGCCTAACATCCATCGGGCCGCCCGAACCATGCGGCTTTCACACCTCGATCACACGGCAAGAGACGGCTCTGCTTCGCAACTTCCCCCGCCTCCCTGCGGACCCACCACTTCCGCCGCCTACGGCCCACAAGGCGTTTCACCTTGCTCTCCAGGAAGAGTAGGCTGCGATACCTGCAGAATCTGCATTCATACAGAGAAACACTGTGTTTCAGCCAAACAAATGGGGTCAAATTCCGCCATCGCGCGCCCCCTGTGGAGCGGTGCGCAATATACGGCTTGTCGCACACTCAGCCGGTGGAGCCGGGGTTTTGGCCCGGTGGAGTTCCGTAGGGCGCACCGGAGTGGAGCGCTCGGCGGTGGCCCGAAGCTTCTCGAAGCGTCGGTAGCAGACGAGGCTGCAGGCCAGGGAGGTGAGGCGCCGTGGAGCCCTCGCCGAGAAGACGGTCAACCGGGCGCAGCGCGGGCACAGGTCGAGCGCGGTGTTGAGCACCTGAGTACCTGGCACATTGCCCGCAGATCCAGGCGCAGTCCAACTGCCCCGTCTATTCGTCCCCCGTCAGGCAATCAGGCCTGTCTCAACCTTCGTCCTGGCATGAAACGGCAGTGCGTTGCAGCCCCATGACGCCTGACCTATCCAGCCAGTACCGCTTGTCTCACCACTTGACATCGCGCCGCGCGCAGAACTGGCGCACGTTCAGCCGACGGAGCCAGGGCCTCGGCCGGGAGGGGCTCCGTGGGGAACGTCGGGGTAAGGGTTGTTCGGCGGTGAGCCGTAGAGAGAGTGCGGCGGCTGCGGATGCTGTTGGTGCGGATACGGCTGTTGCTGGGGCGTCGGCGGAGCCTGCGTGGCAACAGCCTCTCGCCGACGGGAACGGAGCACTGCCGCAGTCGCGACGCCGCCCACCAGGACTGCCGCGCCGATCCCCAGGCCAAACCAGAAGACAGTGTTGCTACCCTCGTCCGCCGCCGCGACAGCCGGCTCCTCGCTCTGACCAGAACCGCCCCCAGCCTTGGACGGCTCCGGCGAGGGCGCCTCGGACGCCGCTGCGGCGAGATCCGGGAGGGGGTACACATCGGCGGGACCGGGGTCCCCTGGCGTCTTGAGCGCGATACGGGGACGAACGATTCCGTAGCCGATCCCGTCGGACCGCTTCTTGCCGCTTACCGGACCGCCTGCGGTGTTCAGCATGACCCGTAGAACCTGATGGTTCGTCCAGTCCGGATACTTGGACCAGATCAGGGCAGCGGAGGCGGAAGCGATCGCAGTCGCGTCACTTGTACCGCTGCTCTTGCACAGCCCGGTTTCCCTGGTACACGCGTGAATGATGTCCACGCCAGGCGCTGCGAGATCGACCTGCGGTCCGTACTGAGAAGACTCTGCCCTTCGAAGATCACTTCCGACAGATCCCACACCGACGACGCCCGGCGTTCCGGACGGATACTCAACAGCATTGCCGGTGTCAGCAGAATTTCCTACAGAAGCGAAAACGAGAGCGCCATTATTTACGGCATACCGGACAGCCGAACTGAGCTCGCTAGATCCGGACAAGGCTCCTTGAGAAATGTTGACAACTTTGGCACCGCTGTCCACTGCAAAGCGAATCCCTTTAGAAGCGTCCTCACTGAAATTCTTGCTACCAGCGGCACCGTTAACCTTGCCGTCATCGTCCCTCAGCCGGATGGGCATGATCTTCGATCCGGGAGCCAGACCAACAGCGCCATCACCCCCTCTGGATCTACCGGTGCCCGCGATGATCCCAGCCATGGACGTGCCATGGGAGCGGTGGTCGGCCCGCTCATCGCCGGGAGATCCTGGCGCCAAGTCCAGCCCCTTTAGAACCTGCCCTCGAAGGTCCGGGTGATCAGCGTCAACGCCGGAGTCGATCACCGCAACGACCACTCCCTCACCAGTGCTCGTTGCCCACATCTGGTCTGCCTTCATGACATCCAGATGCCACTGATCTGAGCGCACGGATCCTGCAGAAGCAGGGGAGGCTACAGCTATCAGCAGACCGAGAACGGCAGCCCCTACGGCGGTGCGACTAATAATGGCAAGCATGGGTCACCCACGACGCTTTCTACTCAGTCGATAACTGGAGGGGTAACGCGCCGCCCGCCCTGCTGCCAGGTCTCTTCATCTTCCGTAAGGTAGTCAGGTCGCCGCTGACCATTCTCGTTGCGTCGAGTGGCAGCCTTGGGCTGAGCCGCCTGGGCGCCTGCACGCCCCATAGACCCGCCGTTGCGGTCGCCTCCGGACTGGGGCCTGACCAATCCAGTGCCTCCAGGAGTGAACGGACGCGCGCCTCCGGTTGCGGATTGGTGACCACGGCCGCCAACAACACCCGCTTCGCTGGCCAAGCGCCGGCCCCCGACAATCCCGTTTTGCGCGCCACCACCAGCTCCCGAACCCGACCCGTGCGCCATAGGAGCTCGAGCTGCAGCAGAACCTTCGCCTCCGACTACCGTCCCACGCGGCAACCCTGGGACTTGGCCAGTGGTCTGCGGGACAGGGCGGCCTCCGACAATCCCGTTGCTGTGCGGCGTTCGGCCACCGGAGCGGCCAGATACACCTCCTGTCGTCGTCGGCAGTGCTGGCGAACGGACCAAACCCGGCGACTTCCTTCCCATGTCCGACGAGGTTCGAGAAAGGGGACCCTGTCCTGTCACAGGCGGCCCTCCTCCTGAAATCGGCGGAAGCACCACATCGTTCCGCGCACCATTTGGCGGGGCAACAGTAGCGGAAGCCTGCGCCAACGGGGTGTCCGGCAACACCGCAGTGCCATCGATTCGCATATTCACAGGCTCGGATACGACAGGAGGAAGAGCTGTGGGCAGGACTGTCGAGCCCACCGGCTTCACCGAGTCACTAGACAGAGCATCCTGCCCGAGTGGCTTGGCATCAATTGACCGGTAATCCGGCACGCTCCCTGACGGACGCGTCACGCCGCCATACTCCGAATCCGAACCCGTACGGTCCGTGGCATCCGGCGCAATGCCCTGCGGCGGAGGCGGAAACGTCGGCCGCTCCAGCTTGTTGAGCTGGGCCACCGAATGCGTGTACGCCTGGGAGAGCTTCCGCATCTCCGCCGCCGCAGCCTCCCGCTCCCCGTTCAGCTTCCGGATCAACTCCGCGGAATCCGGGTCGTTCCGTGCCGACTCCGCAGCCTTGAGGCTCGCCTCGGGGTCTCCCGTGGGGCGAGGAATCGCGGCCTTGGCCAGAGCGATCGCATCGGCGGCCTCACCCAGGCGCTGCGACGCGCCCTGGCTGAACTCGCCCAGGCGCAGCGTGGAGTTGGCCAGATCCGCACTCCACGTGCGGAACGACTCGGCTCCGTCGCCCTCCCACTTCACAATCTGCGGACGGATCTTCAGCTCTTCGCCGATCTTCGAGATCTCTTTCGCCGCACTCGACAGGCGATCGGCCACGCCCTGGACAGCCGTGCTGTTGGCCTGGTCCAGCCACGCGATCATCTGCTTGTGCGACATGCTCTCAAACGATGTCGAACCCATCTCACTCCCCCGTTCGTACCGATGATCGCCGCATCGTCTCCACCGCCATCAGGCACTCCCGGTCTCATCGGTCGGCGAAGCCTGGGGCGTGGGCGGCGTCTTGTCGCCGTTTCCGCTCTGCTTGTCCTCACCCGGAACCGGGTTGTACTCACCGGGATAGTGCTCCTCCACACCCGACTTGATCGCGAGCATCCGGGCGCGGATGTCCTGGTCCATGTTGTCGTAGCCCTTGTGCGACGCCAGGACCGCGATGCTCATGCCCTCGATGGAGTCCGAGAGCAGCTTCGACAAGGTCTCCAGTTCGCCGACGACCTTCTCGTACGAGGCGAACATGCCCTTCGCCTCCGGCCAGGCCACGTCGCCGAACTGGCTGTCCTTGATGGCGATCTCGCCCAGCTTCTTGGCATCCGCCGGCGACGCCTTCAGGTCCACCAGGATCTCGTCGATGCGGTCACGGAACTTGGTGAAGGACTCCAGCTCGGTGTAAAGCTCACTGACCGTACTTTGCGCCGCGGCGATGGCGCCCCCGATAAATCCCCCGAAGAGCCCCCCGGAGGAGCCGGCCCCGTCGGAGCCCTCTCCCGTCGCCACAACAACCTCCCCGTTGTCCTGCTGGCACAGCTTGAAGGATCACTGTAGTCAGCATCAGTGACAGCTCGCACCCTTTGGTTGCACGTGCAATGCGCATCACACCGCCCCGGCGGCGGTAACAAGCCAGTCAGGGCTTGGTCGTTGCCACCGCCGCCTGGGGTCTGATGGGGAGTCGGTTCACCGGGCGGCCCGTCGCCGAACGGACCGCCGAGGCGACCGCCGCGGGGGCCGTGACGACCGGGACGGCCGAGGCCGGCTTCGCGCCGAAGGGGGCCACCACGTCGCGTTCCTCGACCAGTTTCACGATGCGGATGTCCGGGGCGTCCAGAGAGGTCGGGAGCGCGTAGCCGGTCAGGTCGGGGTGGCGGATCAGGCCGCGGGCGGTGCGGAGGTTCTCCGTGAGGGCCGCGCCGATGCCCTGGGTGATGCCCGCCTCGATGCGGATCGCCAACTGGGCCGGGTTCAGGACGCGGCCGACGTCCTGGGCGACCGCCATCTCGACCACGCGGACGGAGCCGAGCTCGATGTCGACGTCGACCACCGCCCGTACCGCGCAGAACGCCAGGCCGACGAACGCGTCGCCCTGGCCGGACTCGTCCAGCGGCTCCGTGGGGTGGGGGCGGCACTGGGCGGTGGCCCAGAGTTCCTTGCCGTCCAGTTCCTCGGTGACCGTCGTGGACAGCACTCCGTCGTACGAGGTGATCTTGCCGTCGGCGATCTGGAGCAACTCCGTGGACATGCCGAACTTGTGGGCCAGCGGCTGGAGGAGCTGGGTGCGGACCATCTTCGCCGCGCGCTCCACCGCCCCGCCCGACACCCAGGTGTGGCGGCCGTGTGTCGCCGGGCCCGCCGGGGGCTGGTCGGTGTCGACGGCGGCCACGTGGACCTCTTCGATGCCCAGGGTCTCCTGGACGACCTGGCGGGCGAGGGTGGTGAAGCCCTGGCCCGTTTCCACTGCCGCGCAGATCACCGTGGCGACGCCGTCGTGTACGCGGACCGTTGCCGTGGACACCTCGTCCGTGCCTTCGGCGCCGAGCATGTGCACCATGCCCAGGCCGTAGCCCACGCCCCGGCGCACCGCCCCGGGCTCCCCCGCACCCTCGGGGCCGCCCGGCAGCAGCCAGTCGTCCTCCGGGGCGTCCTTGGGGAGGGCGGGGAGGGGGTAGTCGCGGACGGCCTGGAGCAGTTCGGCCACGGGGGCCGGGCAGGTCACCGTCTGGCCGGTGGGGAGGATGTCGCCCGTGGAGAGGGTGTTGCGGAGGCGGAGTTCGGCCGGGTCGATGCCCAGCTTCGCGGCCAGCTTGTCCATCTGGCCCTCGTACGCCGCGCAGACCTGCATCGCGCCCTCGCCGCGCACATGGCCCGACGGCGGGTTGTTCGTCCGGACCGCCCAGCCCTCGATGAAGGCGTGCGGGACGACGTACGGGCCGCAGGCGAAGGCCACGGCGGCCGCCAGCGACTCCGAGGAGGCGTCGGCGTACGCGCCCGCGTCCAGCAGGATCTGGGCCTCCACCTTGACCAGCCGGCCGTCCGCGTCCGCGTGGTGGCGATAGCGCAGGAGTGTGGGGTGGCGGTGGGTGTGGCCGAGGAAGGACTCCTCGCGGCTCGCGGCGAGCTTCACCGGGCAGCCGGTGCGCAGCGCGAGCAGACCCAGCGGGATCTGGAAGCCCGGGTCCTCGCGGTCGCCGGTCGCGCCGGGCACCCCGGTCACGACGACCTTGACCCGGTCCGCCTCCAGGCCGAAGCAGGCGGCGATCAGGTCCCGGTCGGTGTGCGGGTCGGTGGAAGCGGTGTAGATCTCCACGCCGCCGTCCGGGCGGGGCACGGCGAGGCCGGCCTCCGCGCCGATCGGGGCCGGGTCCTGGCGGCCGATGCGGTACAGGCCCTCGACGACGACCTCGCCCGTCGCCTCCGCGTCGCCGTAGCGCAGCGGGATGTGCCGGATCAGGTTGCCGTCGGGGTGCAGGGGCTCCGCCGCGAACGCCTTCTCCGGGTCCGTGACCGGCTCCAGCACCTCGTACCGTACGGCGATGGCGGCAGCGGCCAGCCGTGCGGTGTCCGGGTGGTCGGCGGCGACCGCGGCGATCGGCTCGCCGTGGTGGCGGACCAGGTCGGAGGCGAACACCGGACGGTCCACGACGTGGCGGCCGTAGTTGCTGTCCCCCGGCACGTCCTCGTGCGTGACGACCGCCCGCACCCCGGGCATCTCCTCGGCCCCCGAGGTGTCGATGGACAGGATCCGCGCGTGCGGGTGCGGTGAGCGCAGCACGGCCGCCCACAGCAGGCCCTCGGCCCAGAGGTCCGCGGCGTACGGGAAGGTGCCCTCGGTCTTCGCCCGGGCGTCAACGGCCGGCAGCGAGGCGCCGAGGCCCAGCAGGGGCTGCTCCTGGCCCGGGCCGGAACCCGCGCCCGGTCCGCCGCCGATGGCGTCGATGGCGTCGATCCTGGGCAGGCCGGTGCTGGTCGCGTTGGCCGCGGTGGCTGCGTCGCTGCTCACGCCGCCTCCTTGTCGTTCGCGTGGTGCTGCTGGTGTACGGCGGGGCCGCGGGCGTGCCTCACAGCGCCTCTCCCTCGTGCGGGTGGGGCCCCTGCTGCACGCCGCCGGCGCCCGGCTCGGCCTGCTGCGGGATGCGCGCCTCGTCCTGGATCGCCGTGGCCGCCTCGGCGCTCGCCTCGCGGGCCGCGACGACGTCCGCGACCGCGTCGAGCACGCCCCGGTAGCCGGTACAGCGGCAGAGGTTGCCGCAGAGAGCCTGGCGGGTCTCCAGCTCGCTGGGGGCGTGGTTGCCCTCCAGCAGGTCATGGACGGTCATCGCCATGCCGGGGATGCAGAAGCCGCACTGGACGGCTCCGCAGGCGGACAGGGCGCGCTGGACGTCGGACGGTTCGCCGTCGACGGCCAGGCCCTCGACCGTACGCACCTCGCTGCCCGCCGCCGTGGCCGCGGGGACCAGGCAGGAGGCGACCAGCCGGCCGTCGACCTGGACGTTGCAGGCTCCGCACTCGCCCTGTGAGCAGCCGTCCTTGGCTCCGGCCAGGCCGAGGCGTTCGCGGAGCACGTAGAGCAGGGACTCGCCGATCCAGGCGTCGCTGACCGGGCGGTCCACGCCGTTCACATGGAGCAGGTAGGACGTGGAGGGGTGCTCGCTCGGTGCGTCGAGGAGGACGGGGGCGGAACCGGGGGCGGAGTCGGTGTCGGTGTCGGTGTCGGGGGTGAGGTCGGCGTCCGGGGCTGCGTCCGGGGCTGCTTCCGGAGTTACGTCCGCGTCGGACCCGGGTGCGTGCTCGTGTGCCGCGTCAGGTGCCGTGTCGGTTTCCTGGGCGGGCGAGCCCTCTGTGTCGGTGTCGGCCGCGGTGTCGGTCTGTGTGTCCGCTGCCGCCCGAGCCGCCTCCGCTGCCGGTTCCGCCGTCGCCGGTTCCGGGTCCGGGGCCGGGTCCGGGGCCTCCTCCGTCACGGGTACGGGGGCGGCCTCCGGTTCCGGTGTGGCCCAGGGGGCGGGGGCGCCGCCGGGCAGCGTTGCCGGGCGGGCGTTGTCCGCGTACCACTGCGGGGTGTGCGCCGAGGCCAGGAACTCGCCCGATTCGTCCGGGAGGTCCCCGTCCGCCACCGGGATCGTCCACTGGCCTGTGTGGCCGGCCTGACCGGTGTGGCTCGCCTGGTCGGGGTGGCCGAGGTGCCCGGCCTCCGGGGCCTGCTCCTCCGGAAGCGCCGTTGCCTCCGGAGCCGCCGCCGTCTCGCCGAAGGCCTCGGTGAAGTTCCACTGGGCCGTGGCGTGCGACGTGTCCTGGTAGGGGCCCTGGTATCCGCCCTGCCCGCCCTGCTGGTTCGGGTCCGGCCAGTGGACCGCCCCGGGCTCCTGGGCGGCGGCGGCCTCCTGGGCGCGCTGCTCGGCCTGTGCCTGCTGGGTCTGCGTCTGGAGCACCCAGCTGCCCGTCGCCGCCGGGTCCAGGCCGGCGGCCGGGGTCAGCGGCAGGATCATCGGGGGGACGTACCCCTGGCCGGGCGCGGCCAGGGGGATGTTCGCCAGGTCCTCCGGCGGGAGTTGGACGAACGCGGTGGCGTCGGCGTCGAACCCGTCGCCCTGCGGCGTCGGTTCCCAGCCTCCGTAACGGGGGTCCGGGCCCTCGGAGTGGCCCTCCTGTCCCTGCCGCCCCTGCTGGTCGGGGAATTCCTCATTGCTCACGACAGTGCCCTCCCCAGCGCGCGTCGGGCGAGCGCGGCGACGGTGCGCCGCAGGTGCAGTACGGCCGGGGACAGCGGCGGGGCCTCTGAACCGTCGGCCGGTGGTGCGTGGTCCGGGATGCAGGCCGCGGCGACGTACTCGCCGAAGGCGGCCAGTGCGTCGGGGGCCAGGCCCCGCTCGCCGTCCCAGTCGATCAGCGAGGCGATCCAGCGCTCCGCCTCCAGCGGGCGCAGCGGCATCGGGGCGATCGCGCCGACCGCGCAGCGCACGCCGCGCCGGGCCGGGTCCAGGACGATGGCGACCGAGGCGGTGGCGCGGCCCGGTCCGGTGCGGCCGGTGGCCTTCAGGAACACCTGCGGGGCGTGCAGCAGCGGTACGCGGACGAAGCCGATCAGCTCCGCGGGCTCCAGCAGTTCGCGGCCGGCCAGCAGGTGGGAGACGGGGATCTCGCGGCGGGCGCCGCCGGGGCCCGCGATGACGAGCTCGGCCTCAAGCGCGGCCAGGACCGGCAGGGCGTCGCCGGTGGGCGCCGAGGTGACGATGTTGCCGCCGAGGGTGCCGGCGTTGCGGATCTGGGGCGGTCCCGCGGCGCGGGCGGAGGCGGCGAGGGCGGGGATGAGGGCGGCGAAGTCGGGGCGGCCCATGCGGGCGTGGGTGAGTCCGGCGCCCAGCAGCGCGTGACCGTCCTGGTAGTGCCAGCCGCGCAGCTCGCTGATCCGCCCGAGGCCGACCAGCCCCGAGGGGCGCAGCAGTCCCTTGTTGACGGCTGCCATGAGGTCCGTGCCCCCGGCAACCGGAACGGCTGCGGGCATGGCGCCGAGTGCCGCCACGGCCTCGTCCAACGAGGCCGGCAGCGTCACCGACTGCATCGTCTGCGGTGCGTGCGTGGTCAACCCAGCTGCCCCTTCCCGGTCTCCCGGCTGTCCCGCCTGTTCCGCCGTACGGTACGTGTTCACAGCCCGGACGTGGCAACTCTGGCACATCTTCCGATCGGTCCGGCGCGAGGGTCCGCGAAGGGTGGATCCGTCCCTGATCTGCGGGATAATCCGTATTCGTACTTCTTCGGCGGGGAGGGTGAATTACCACTCTTCAGCGAGGCTTGTACGACTTACGCGGTTCGCCCCCTCGCCTCCTCGCTCCGGCGCACGTCGGCAGGGCCGTTGGCCCCGGACGCGCGTCGGCCGCGGCGGTCCCGGAGGACGGCCGCGGCCGGGCGGAGCGGGGGTCACACCACCGGCGGCACCCCGTCGATCGGGCGGCCGAGGATGCCGGGGCGCTGCTGCCGGGGGTACGGGCCGGCCGGCGGGCGGTAGTCGACGCCGAGGGCGTCGAGCCGGGCGTAGTGGGCGGTCATCCGGGCGTCGAAGGCGGCGAAGTCCCGGTCGGCCGGGGCGGGCAGGGCGGACCAGGCGACCTCGGCGAAGGCCGCGAGGCGGGGGAAGACCTGGTAGTCGACGCGGGCCCGGTTCTGCATGACCTCGGTCCAGACGTTGGCCTGGGTGCCCAGGATGTGACGGGCCGCCTCCTCGCTCAGGCCCGGCGGGACGGGCTCGAAGCGGTAGACGTCCTCCAGGGTCCTGACGTACCCGATGGGAATCGGCTCGTCGGGGCCGCCGTCCTGACGGTGGTCCAGATACACCTGCTGCTCGGGGCACATGACCACGTCGTGCCCGGCCTCGGCGGCCGCGATGCCTCCGGCGTAGCCGCGCCAGGAGGAGACGGCCGCCCCCGCGGCGAGGCCGCCTTCGAGGATCTCGTCCCAGCCGATGAGGCGGCGGCCCCGCGCGGTGAGCCACGCGTCGAAGTGCCGGATGAACCAGGACTGGAGCCCGTCCTCGTCCTTCACGCCGAGTTCGGTGATCCGGGCCTGGGCGAGCGGGGACTCCTTCCACTGGTCCTTGGGGCACTCGTCGCCGCCCATGTGGACGAAGGGCGAGGTCGCGGCGGGGAAGAGTTCCAGCACCTCCTCCAGGACGCCCTCGAAGAAGCGCAGGGTGTTGTCAGTGGGGGCGAGTACGTTCGGATTGACGCCCCAGGTGTCCCAGACGGAGAGGGTGGTGGTGTCGATGACGTCGGTGTTGCCCAGCTCGGGGTAGGCGCTGATGGCGGCCTGCGAGTGGCCCGGGATGTCGATCTCGGGGACGACCCGGATATGCCGCTCGGCGGCGTAGGCGACGATCTCGCGGATGTCGTCCTGCGTGTAGAAGCCGCCGTAGGGGGTCTCGTCCCACAGCTCGGAGGCCCGGTGGCCGTATTTGGTGCGCGAGCGCCAGGAGCCGACCTCGGTCAGGCGCGGGTAGCGCTTGATCTCGATGCGCCAGCCCTGGTCGTCGGTGAGGTGGAAGTGGAAGACGTTCAGCTTGTGGGCGGCGAGCAGGTCCAGGTAGCGCAGGACGTCGTCCTTGGACAGGAAGTGCCGCGAGACGTCGAGCAGCAGACCGCGCCAGCCGAAGCGGGGTTCGTCCTCGACGACGACCGCCGGGACCTCCCGGGCACCTCCCGGGACGAGGGGTGCGCTCCGGAAGGCGTCCGGGCCGAGGAGCTGTCGGAGGGTCTGCGCGCCCCGGAAGACGCCCGCCGCGCTGCCGCCGGTGATACGTACGGCATCGGCTTCGACGGCGAGGCGGTACGCCTCGGGGGCAAGCTCCTCGTCGAGCGCGAGCACGATGCCCTGGTCGCCCGTGCCCTCGGCCAGGGGCAGTCCGGTGGCCGCGCCGAGCGTGGTGCGCAGCCAGTGGGCGACGCCTTCCGTGCCCGGTGCGGCGCTCAGCGGGGTCTCGCGGTCCAGCGCGTACGGCCCGGAGGGGGCGGGGGCCAGGGTGCGGGGGGCGGGGATCAGACCGAGAGCCGCGGTGTCCACGGAGTCCGTCGCCGTCGTGTCCTCGGGTGTCATGACATCAGTCCTTAACCGCTCCGCCCAGTCCGGAGACGAGGCGTCGCTGTACGAGTACGAAGAAGACCAGTACGGGGATGGTCATCACCGTCGAGGCTGCCATGATCCCTCCCCAGTCGTTCTCGTCCGGTTTGAAGAAGACCAGCAGCGCCATCGGCAGCGTCGACTGGGAGGTGTCGCTGATGATGAACGACTTCGCGAACAGGAAGTCGTTCCAGGTGGTGATGAAGGAGAAGACGCTGGTCGCCACGAGGCCCGGGAAGACCAGCGGGAAGAGGATCTGCCACAGGAAGCGGGTGCGGCTCGCCCCGTCGATGTAGGCGGCCTCCTCCAGGGCTTCGGGAACGGCCTTGACGAAGCCGCGCAGCATCCAGATGGCGAACGGCAGTGAGAAGGCGAGGTGCGGCAGGATCAGCGAGCCGAGCGTGTTCAGCTGGCCGAAGTCCCGCATCAGGAAGAACAGCGGGATGGTCAGCGCCTCCACCGGCACCATCTGCGCGACCAGGAACATGATCAGCAGCGTGGTGCGGAACTTGAAGCGGAAGCGGGTCACGGCGGTGGCGGCCAGGAAGGCGATCAGCGCGGAGAGGATGACGACCGTGCCCGCCACCAGCAGGCTGTTGAGGAAGTAGCGGCCGAAGTCCTGCTGTTCGAAGACCCGGCGGAACGAGTCGAGCGAGGGGGCGAGCGTCCAGGGGCGGGCGTCGGTGGACTGGACCTCCCCGGCCGGTTTGAACGCGGAGAGCACCATCCAGTAGAGCGGGAAGGCGACCGCGACGGCGATCAGCAGGGCGGCGGCCTCGGCGGCCAGCCTGCCGGGGCGCTTGACGCGCAGGAGCGTGCGTGCGCTCACAGTTCCTCCCCCTGGCGGCGTACGAGACGCAGATAGACGAGCGTGACGGCCAGCAGGATCACCAGCATCACGACGCCGATCGCCGATCCGAGGCTGTACTGCGAGGACGCGAACGCCTTCTGGTAGGCGTACACGTTGAGCACCAGGTTCTGGCCGGCGATGCCGCCGCCGTTGGTCATGACGTAGATCTGGGTGAAGACCTTGAAGTCCCAGATGATCGACTGGATGGTGACGACGATCAGGATGGGCTTGAGCATCGGCGCCATGATGGTGCGCCAGATCCGCCACTGGGACGCGCCGTCCAGCGAGGCGGCCTCCAGCACCTCGGTGGGGATGGCCCGGATGCCCGCGTACACGGTGACCATCACGAACGGGAACGAGCACCACAGCACTTCGAGGAGTACGAGCGCGAAGGCGCTGTAGCGGCCGTACGTCCAGGAGAAGTCGCCGAGTCCCAGTACCTTGTTGACCGGTCCGAAGTCGGGGTCGAAGAGGAAGACCCAGACGGTGGAGCCGGTGATCGCGGGGGTGGCCCAGGCGCCGAGCGCGGCCATCATCAGCGCGAGCCGGGGCAGGGCGCGGATGCGGGTGAGCAGGACGGCGAGCGCGCAGCCGACGAACAGGGTGGAGACCACGCAGGCCCCGGCGAAGAGGACGGTGGCGAGGAGGACCTGCCAGAACTGGCTGTCGTTGAAGAGCGTGGCGTAGTTGCCGAAGCCCTTGAAGGTGGTGGGTTCGCCGCCGCTGACCTGGGCCTGGGTGTACTCCAGGAACGAGATCAGGCCGAGCTGGTAGATCGGGTAGACCAGCAGTCCGGCGAGCAGGACGAGGGCGGGCAGGAGGTA
>NZ_NEUE01000015.1 GCF_002910905.1 Streptomyces sp. SM11
CGCCGCGACCGCAGACGGTCCCGGTGGCGCTCGCCGCTTCGCGCATACGGTCAACCCACCCGTTGCCATGCCAAGGAGCACGTCGCATGTCGTCCGACTTCTTCATCCCGGACCCCGAGGGTCTGATCCCCAGCGCCGAGGGCTATTTCGGCGCGTACGGCGGCAAGTTCATTCCGGAGGCGCTCGTCGCCGCCGTGGACGAGGTCGCCGTCGAGTACGACAAGGCCAAGGCCGACCCGGCCTTCGCCGCCGAGCTCAACGAGCTCATGGTCGACTACACGGGCCGGCCCAGCGCGCTGACCGAGGTCCCGCGCTTCGCCGAGCACGCGGGCGGCGCCCGGATCTTCCTCAAGCGCGAGGACCTGAACCACACCGGCTCGCACAAGATCAACAACGTGCTGGGTCAGGCGCTCCTCACCAAGCGCATGGGCAAGACCCGCGTCATCGCCGAGACCGGAGCCGGCCAGCACGGCGTCGCCACCGCGACCGCCTGCGCCCTCTTCGGCCTCGACTGCACCATCTACATGGGCGAGATCGACACCGAGCGCCAGGCGCTGAACGTGGCCCGGATGCGGATGCTCGGCGCCGAGGTCGTCGCCGTGAAGTCCGGCTCGCGGACCCTGAAGGACGCCATCAACGAGGCGTTCCGCGACTGGGTCGCCAACGTGGACCGCACGCACTACCTCTTCGGCACGGTCGCGGGCCCGCACCCCTTCCCGGCGATGGTCCGCGACTTCCACCGCGTCATCGGCGTCGAGGCCCGCCGGCAGATCCTGGAGCGCGCGGGCCGCCTCCCGGACGCGGCGGTCGCCTGCGTCGGCGGCGGCTCCAACGCCATCGGCCTCTTCCACGCCTTCATTCCCGACGCGGATGTCCGCCTGGTGGGCTGCGAGCCCGCCGGACACGGCGTGGAGACCGGAGAGCACGCGGCGACGCTCACCGCGGGGGAGCCCGGCATCCTGCACGGTTCGCGCTCCTACGTCCTCCAGGACGACGAGGGCCAGATCACCGAGCCGTACTCCATCTCGGCGGGCCTGGACTACCCCGGCATCGGCCCGGAACACGCGTACCTCAAGGACACCGGACGCGGCGAGTACCGCGCGGTCACCGACGACGCCGCCATGCAGGCCCTGCGCCTGCTGTCCCGCACCGAGGGGATCATCCCGGCGATCGAGAGCGCCCACGCGCTCGCCGGAGCCCTGGAGCTCGGCAAGGAGCTCGGCAAGGACGGGCTGATCCTCATCAACCTGTCCGGCCGGGGCGACAAGGACATGGACACCGCCGCCCGCTACTTCGGGCTCTACGACACCGACGCCGCCGTCGAAGCGGACGCCGACAGCGACCGTGCCGAGATCGAGGGGGACGCCAAGTGAGCGGCAACATCGAGCTGTTGAACACCACCCTGGCCGCCACGCGGGCCGAGGGCAGGGCGGCGCTCATCGCCTACCTCCCGGCCGGCTTCCCGACCGTCGACGGCGGCATCGAAGCGGTCAAGGCCGTCATCGCGGGCGGCGCGGACGTCGTCGAGATCGGGCTCCCGCACAGCGACCCGGTCCTCGACGGGCCGGTCATCCAGACCGCCGACGACATCGCCCTGCGCGGCGGTGTCCGGATCGCCGACGTGATGCGTACGGTCCGCGAGGCGCACGAGGCCACCGGCGTCCCGATCCTGGTCATGACGTACTGGAACCCCATCGACCGCTACGGCGTCGAGCGCTTCACCGCCGAGCTGGCCGAGGCGGGCGGCGCCGGGTGCATCCTGCCCGACCTGCCGGTCCAGGAGTCCGCGCTGTGGCGTGAACACGCCGAGAAGCACGGCCTCGCCACCGTGTTCGTCGTCGCCCCCAGCAGCCAGGACACCCGCCTCGCCACCATCACGGCGGCCGGCAGCGGCTTCGTCTACGCCGCGTCCCTGATGGGCGTCACCGGCACCCGCGCCTCCGTCGGCGCCCAGGCCCAGGACCTGGTGGGACGCACCCGCGCCACCACCGACCTCCCGGTCTGCGTCGGCCTCGGCGTCTCCAACGCGGCGCAGGCCGCCGAGGTCGCCGGGTTCGCGGACGGCGTGATCGTCGGCTCGGCCTTCGTCAAGGCCGTGCTGGACGCCCCCGACGAGGCCGCCGGCCTCGCCGCGGTCCGTTCCCTGGCGGGCGAACTGGCCGAAGGCGTTCGAAAGCACTGAGCCCTTGGATCACCCGAACGGGTGGATTGTGGACCGGGGAGGCGCGGTGGTGCCTCCCCGGTTCGTTCCCCGGGTGTGAGCGACAAGATCCCTGAGGGAAACAGAAGTGCGCGTGAGCGCCTGGCCCAGCAGCGCGAGCGGGAGAAGGGGCGCGAGAAGCGCCGCCGGACGCTGATCGTCGCCTCGGCTGTGGTCGGGGTGCTCGCCCTGGCCGCCGTGGTCGGCCTGATCGCGGCCAACGCCGGCAAGGACGACGGCGGCGGCACCGCCACCGGCCCCGCCATCGCCCCGTCGGGCGCGACCGGCGAGGACGCCCTGACCCTGCCGGTCGGCGCGGCCGGCGCCCCGTCCACCCTCACGATCTGGGAGGACTTCCGCTGCCCCGTCTGCGCCCAGTTCGAGAACGCCTTGCGGGACACCATCAAGGAGCTGGCGGACGACGGCCAGGTCAAGGTGGAGTACCACCTGGCCACCATCATCGACGGCAACCTCGGCGGCACCGGCTCGCTGCGCGCCGCCAACGCCGCCGCCTGCGCCCAGGACGCCGGCAAGTTCGCGCCGTACCACGACATCCTCTTCAGCAACCAGCCACCCGAGCCGGACGACGCCTTCGGCAGGAACAGTCGGCTGATCGAGCTGGCCGGAAGGGTCGAAGGGCTCGACACGCCGGGCTTCCGCAGCTGTGTGGAGGACGGCGAGCACGACAGCTGGGTGAAGAAGTCCGACACGGCGTTCCGCGAGGGCGGCTTCCAGGGCACGCCGACGGTGCTGCTCAACGGGGAGTCCGTCTTCCCGGGCAAGGACGACGAGCAGATCTCCCCGGAGAACCTGAAGAAGTGGGCCGCCGCGGCCAACAAGGGCAAGAAGCCGGGCACCGCCGCCCCTTCCGCCTCGGCGGAAGGGTCCTGAGGCCCGGCCGTCCCGTCGTCCGCCCCCGGTTCCTGACGGGGCCCGCACCCGCCCGTGACGCGGCCCTCGTTACCCAGAAGTTGCCGGGTGGCTTGCCGTACCCACCGCCCGGCAAGGTAGCGTCGACCCCGCCATGAACCTTGCCTTCATTCCCAGCCCGTCGACCGGCGTGATCGAGCTCGGCCCGATCCCGCTCCGCGGCTACGCGTTCTGCATCATCATCGGTGTCTTCGTCGCCGTCTGGTTCGGCAACAAGCGCTGGGTCGCCCGGGGCGGCAAAGCCGGCACCGTGGCCGACGTCGCCGTCTGGGCGGTGCCCTTCGGGCTCGTCGGCGGCCGGCTCTACCACGTGATCACCGACTACCAGCTGTACTTCAGCGACGGTGAGAACTGGGTCGACGCCTTCAAGATCTGGGAGGGCGGCCTCGGCATCTGGGGCGCGGTGGCCTTCGGTGCCGTCGGCGCCTGGATCGCCTGCCGCCGCCGGGGCATTCCGCTGCCCGCCTGGGCGGACGCGATGGCTCCCGCCCTCGTCATCGCCCAGGCCATCGGCCGCTGGGGCAACTGGTTCAACCAGGAGCTGTACGGCAAGCCCACCGACCTCCCCTGGGCGCTGGAGATCAGCGAGGGCCCGAACCGGGTCGCCGGGACGTACCACCCGACCTTCCTGTACGAGTCGCTGTGGTGCATCGGCGTCGCGCTGCTGGTCGTCTGGGCCGACCGCCGCTTCAAGCTCGGCCACGGACGGGCGTTCGCGCTGTACGTCGCGGCCTACTGCGCGGGACGCGGCTGGATCGAGTACATGCGGGTCGACGAGGCCCACCACATCCTGGGCCTCCGCCTGAACGTGTGGACCGCGATCATCGTCTTCGTCCTCGCCGTCGTCTACATCGTGGTCTCCGCGAAGATCCGCCCGGGACGCGAGGAGATCGTCGAGCCCGACCGCGACGCGGCCCCGGAGAAGGACGCGGCCCCGGAGAAGAAGGACCCGTTCACGAAGGACCAGCCGGGCGAGTCCGGCAAGGACGCCACCGCCAAGAGCACCGAAGCCGCCGAAGCAGCCGAGAAGAGCTGACCGGCCGCGCCCCGGCAGGCGCGTCCACCCCCGCATACCTCCCGCTCGCCGGGCAGGCCCGGAATCTCAGGCCCGCCCGGCGAGCGCGATCGTTCTGCGGGCCGACGCCACCACCGCCGCGTCCACGAACCTCCCGTCCGGCAACGCCAGCGCACCCGCCTCCACCGCCGAGGCCGCGACGATCTCCTCCGCCGCCTCGATCTCCTCGGCCGACGGCCGGAACGCCCGCTCGATCACCGGCAGCTGGCGCGGGTGGATCGCCGCCCGGCCCAGCATCCCGAGCGCCCGTCCCCGCCCGCACGACGCCGACAGCCCGTCCAGGTCCCGGACGTCCGGGAACACCGACTGGGCGGGCGGCGGAAGAGCTGCGGCCCGGGCCGCCACCACGATCCGGCTGCGCGGCCAGTCGAGCCCGGCGTCCTCCCGTACGCCCAGGTCCGCCCGCAGGTCCGCCTCGCCCAGCGCGATGCCGCGTACGGCGTGATGGGCCGAGGCGATCGAGTACGCGTGCTCGATCGCGAGCGCCGACTCCAGCAGCGGATACAACGCCACGCCCGGGGCCACGGCCGCCACATGGTGCACCGAGACCGCGTGGGTGATCTTCGGCAGCCGGAACGCGGTCAGGCCCGGCAGCTCCGCCAGCGCCCGGATGTCGTCCTCGCCGTGCACCCGGACATGGACCGGCACCGCGTCCGGGGCCGCCGTGACCTGATCGCCGAGGAGTTCGGCGGTGGCGGAGCGCGCGTACTCCTTACGGTCCGGGGCGACGGCGTCCTCCAGGTCGACGATCACCACGTCCGCCCCGCAGCCCAGCGCCTTGGCCACCACCTCCGGCCGGTCCCCGGGCACGTACAGCCAGGTCAGCGGCGGCCGGCCGACGGGCGGCGGCGGGCCCTCCGGCAGTGGCGGGGCCGGGATCGGCCGGCCGGTCACAGCGCCCCCTGGTCCCGCAGCGCCGTGATCCGCGTCTCCGAGAGGCCGAGCCCGGCCAGGATTTCCTCGGTGTCCGCGCCGTGCGGGCGGCCCGCCCACCGGATCCCGCCGGGTGTCCGTGAGAGCCGGAAGAGGACGTTCTGCATCCGTAGCGGCCCCAGCTCCGGGTCGTCGACCTCGGTGATGGTATCCAGCGCCCGGTACTGCGGGTCCTCCATCACCTCCCGTACGTCATGGATCGGCGCGACGGCCGCCTCCGCCTTCTCGAAGCCGTCCAGCACCTCCTCCCGGCTGTGGCGGGAGATCCAGTGGCCGACGGCCCCGTCCAGCGCCTCGGTGTGCTCGGCCCGGGTGGTGCCCGCGCCGAACCAGGGCTCCTCGATCAGGTCCGGGCGGCCGACCAGCCGCATCACCCGCTCCGCGACGGACTGGGCGGAGGTGGAGACCGCGACCCAGTGGCCGTCGGCGGTGCGGTAGGTGTTGCGCGGGGCGTTGTTGCGGGAGCGGTTGCCGGTGCGCGGCTGGACGTAACCGAGCTGGTCGTACCAGAGCGGCTGCGGGCCCAGCACCGTGAGGATCGGCTCGATGATCGCCAGGTCCACCACCTGCCCCTCGCCGGTCCTCTCCCGCCCCGCGAGCGCGGCCATCACCGCGTACGCCGTCGCCAGCGCCGCGATGGAGTCCGCGAGCCCGAACGGCGGCAGCGTCGGCGGCCCGTCCGGCTCCCCGGTGATCGCGGCGAACCCGCTCATCGCCTCGGCGAGGGTCCCGAAGCCGGGGCGGTGGGCGTACGGCCCGAACTGGCCGAAGCCGGTGACCCGGGCCAGCACCAGACGCGGGTTGACGGCGTGCAGCTCCTCGGGGCCCAGCCCCCAGCGCTCCAGGGTGCCGGGCCGGAAGTTCTCGACGATCACATCGGTCCCGGCGGCCAGCTGGAGCAGCACGTCCCGGCCGCCGGGCGCGGACAGGTCGAGGGTCAGGGTGCGCTTGTTGCGTCCGAGCAGCTTCCACCAGAGGCCGACCCCGTCCTTGGCGGGCCCGTGCCCGCGCGAGGGGTCCGGCCTGCGGGGGTGCTCGACCTTGATCACGTCGGCGCCGAAGTCCCCGAGCATGGTGGCGGCGAGCGGGCCGGCGAAGAGGGTGGCCAGGTCGATGACCTTCAGCCCGGTCAGGGGCCCTGCGCCGGTCGGTGCGTGCGGGCCGGCGGGCGGGTGTGCGCCGGCCGGCTTTCCTGTTGCTGTCGTGCTCATGCGGCCTCGATCTCGCTCCGGTAGGGCATGGACGTGGACGCGCCGGGTTTCTGGACGCACAGGGCGGCCGCCGCCGACGCCCAGGCGACGGCCTCGGCCACCGGCCGCCCCTCGCCGAGCGCCACGGCCAGCGTCCCGACGAAGGTGTCCCCGGCCCCGGTCGTGTCGACGGCGTTCACCGCGGGGGCCCCGAAGAGCACCGGCTCGCCGCCCCGGGCCGCGTACAGGCAGCCCTTCGCGCCGAGCGTGACGATGACCTCGGGCACCTGCCGCAGCAGGATCTGGGCGGCGGCGTGCGGTTCGGCCTGCCCGGACAGCTCGGCGGCCTCGTGCTCGTTGGGGACCAACAGGTCGATGTGGTCGAGGAGTTCGTCGGGCAGGGGCTGGGCGGGGGAGGGGGTGAGGATGGTCCGCACCCCCTGGGCGCGGGCCGCGCGGGCACCCTCGACGACGGCGGAAAGGGGGAGTTCGAGCTGCATCAGCAGCAGGTCGGCGGCGGCGACCGCCGCGATCTCCCCGGGCCCGAGCGCGGTCACGACGCCGTTCGCGCCGGGGATCACCACGATCGAGTTGGCCCCGGTGTCGTCCACCACGATGTGCGCGGTGCCGCTGGGGCCCTCGGCGGTGTGCAGCAGGTCGGTGTCCACCCCCGCGTGTTCGAGGCCGTCGCGCAGCAGGGCCCCGTACACGTCGTCGCCGACCGCGCCGATCATCGTCACCTCCCCGCCCGCGCGGGAGGCGGCGACGGCCTGGTTGGCGCCCTTGCCGCCGGGGATCGTCCGGAACTCCCGTCCGGTGACGGTCTCGCCGCGTCCGGGGGCGCGGGCCGTGTAGGCGACGAGGTCCATGTTGGTGCTGCCGAGTACCGCGATGCGGGTCATGGGCGCAGAGCCTCCTGATGGGTCAGTGCGGCGAGGGTGTCGAACCCGGTCCGGTCGAAGCCGGGTACGGAGGTGGCGAGCCGGTTCTTCAGCGGAGCCGTCCAGCGCTCGGGCAGGGCGTCCGGCCCGCCCGCCAGCAGTCCGGCCAGCGACCCCGCGGTCGCCCCGTTGGAGTCGGTGTCCCAGCCCCCGGAGACCGCGTGGCCGATCGACCGGGTGAAGTCGCCGTCGGCGTGGGTGAGGGCGGCGGCCAGCAACGCGGCGTTGGGCAGGACGTGCACCCAGTGGTGGGTGTCCGCGTAGACGGCGTGCAGCCGGTCCACGACGACGTCGAAGTCCCCTTCCGTACGGGCGGTCCCGACGCCGAGCCGGACCGCGCGGGCGTACCGCGAGTGCGGCGGCACCACCCGCAGCCCGGCCGCCAGGCAGCCGTGCACATCGCTCTCGCCCCCGGCCGCGACGGCCAGCGCGGCGGCGGTGAACATCGCGCCGTACACCCCGTTGCCGGTGTGGGTGAGGACCGCGTCGCGGTGGGCCTGGGCGGCGGCCCCGGCCGGGTCGCCGGGATGGGTCCAGCCGTGCACGTCGGCCCGGATCTGCGCGCCGATCCACTCCCGGAACGGGTTGCGGAAACGGGCGGTCTCCGGGGGCTCGACGCCCGCGAGGAGATTGCCGTACGCGATGCGCTCGGCGGTGAAGGCACGGCCCGCCGGGAGTTCGTCGAGCCACAGCCGGGCCAGGTCGGCCGTGGTGAAGGAACGCCCGTGGCGCTGGAGCAACAGCAGGGTGAGGAGCGGGTGGTTCAGGTCGTCGTCCTCGGGCATGCCGTCGATGTTCTCGGCCAGGGACGTGGGGGCCGAGCGGCGGTTCCAGGGGTGGGCGGCGAGCAGTTCGGCGGGCACTCCGTGGGCGGTGAACCAGTTGGTGAGGGGCCAGTTGCCGGTGGCGCGGGCCAGGGCGCGGATGCCGGTCAGCGGCAGCTTCTCGACCGGTTTTCCCAGCAGGCAGCCCGCCGCCCGGCCGAGCCAGGCCGCGTGCAGCCGGTCCTGCCCGACGCCGGGGGCGGCCCCGGGCGGCCCGGGCCAGTGCGGGCAGGCGGCTACGATCTCGTTCAGTTCGGTGGGCTCGTCGGCGGTCGACGGAGAGTCCAGCAGGGCGAGTTCATCGAGGAGTCGCTCGGCCAGCGCCCGAAGCCGGGGCGGTGCGGGCGGCTCGGACGCGCCCGCCCGGTCCGGGGCGGGGGAGCCCCCGGCCGCGTACCACCGCTCCTCGATCTCCCGGGCGTCCCGGCCGTCCTGCGCGGCCTGCCGCAGCTCGTGTCCGACCAGGTCCTCGGGCTGCACCCAGGTGAGGCGGACGTTCACCGCGCACCGGCCAGCGCGCTGAAGGCGGTCTCGTGGGCCCGGCGGCGCTCCAGATCCCGGGCGAAGACCTCCCGGGCCACCTGCGCCAGGGAGTGGGCCGGGGCTTCCAGGTCCAGCCGGCTCGCCTCCGCCACCGTGGCCGCCCAGCCGGCCGGGGTCTCGCCGCCCAGCGCGCCCACGATCGCCCCGCTCATCGTGGCGATGGAGTCGCAGTCCCGGCCGTAGTTCACCGAACCGAGCACCGTCCGCCGGTAGTCGCCGCCCCCGACCAGCAACATCCCCAGTGCGATGGGGAGTTCCTCGACGGCGTGCAGCCGGGAGGGGCGGCGGGCGCCGAGCGAGGGACAGCGGTAGTCGGGGCCGACCGTGTCGAAGGGCTCCACCGCCGCCCGCAGCGGGGCGAGCGCGGACTCGAAGTCGTCGTGTCTCGCGGCCGCTTCGCAGACCGCCTCGATCGCGGAGCGGGTGCCGTCCTTCGCCAGGGTGAGCACGGCGTCGATCACCGTGTCGGGGGTGGCGCCCGGGCGGCAGGCGGCGGCGACGGCGGCCGCGAAGACCCCGGCGGCCTCCCGGCCGTAGGAGGACTGGTGGGGAGCCGCGACCTCCAGCGCCTCGGCGTACGCGGCCCGGGGGTGGCCGGCGTTGACCAGACCGACCGGGGCCATGTACATCGCCGCCCCGCAGTTGACGATGTTGCCCGCACCGGCCTCGCGCGGGTCGACGTGCCCGTAGTGCAGCCGGGCCACGATCCACTTCTCCGCCAGGAAGATCCGCTGGAGCGGCAGCGCCTCGGCCTCCAGTTCCGGGATCCAGCGGGGGGAGAGCAGATCCGGTACGAGGTGGTCGGCGACGGCGTACGCGTCGAGGTGGTCGCGGACCCGGTCGTAGACCCGGATCAGCGCGTGGGTCATCAGGGTGTCGTCGGTGACGTGGCCGTCGCCCTTGTGGTACGGCGCGACGGGGCGCGCGGTGCGCCAGTCCTCGCCGTGCCAGGGGCCGACGATCCCGGTCACCCGGCCGTCGTGGCGCTCGGCGATCTGCTCGGGGGTCCAGCCCTCGACGGGGCCGCCGAGCGCGTCGCCGACGGCGGCTCCGACGAGGGCCCGGGTGACGCGGTCATCGAGTCGGGGCGTGCTGGGGGAGGGGTGCGGTGTCGAGGGTGCGGCTGCCGTGGTCGGTGCGGGCGCCGTGGGCATAGTGGGCGTCATGTCGGAATTGTCCACCCGGGGTGGCCGGTTCCGTGGCTGCCAGCAGCCCGGCGAGTTCGATCAGGTCCGTGCCCGCGAGCCGGGGCAGCGCACAGCCCGCCAGCGTGCGGCAGGCCTCGCGCCAGCCCGCCGGTACGGCGGTGATCGAGCCGATCGCCCCGGTCAGCGCCCCGGCCAGGGCGGGCGCGGAGTCCGCGACCCGGGACAGGCAGGCGGCGGCCGGGACCGCCTGGGCGAACTCGCCCCGGGCGGCGGTGGTGAGGGCCAGGGCGACGGGCACGGTCTCCGCCGCCGCGATCCCGTAGCTGTAGACGTGGTCCACGATCTGGTGTTCCAGCACCGGGACCAGGGCGAACGCCCCGGCCGGCTCGCCCGCGAACTCCCGGGCCAGGCGGACCGCGTGCGCGGCGTTGCGGGCGATCTCGGTCCCCTCGGGGAGCCGGTCCAGGGCGGCGTTCACCGTGGTGTCGACGTCCGCCCCGGCCAGCGCCACGGCGATGGCGGCGGCCACGGCCCGTGCCCCGTGCACCCCGTCGCCGTCCTGGGTGTAGCGGGCGTCGAACTCGGCGAGCGCGGCGGCCTCCTCCGGGTCGCCCGGGTGGACCACGGCGAGCACGGCGGCCCGTACGCAGGCGGCGTCGTCGAAGTAGTGCGGGTTGTCGTGCCCGGTGGCGGGCGGCCGCAGCCCGGCGGCCAGGTTACCGAGCCCGGCCCGTACCGAGATGCGGGCCCGCAGCGGGAGGACGGCCGCCTCGACCTCGGGGGCCCGGGCGCTGGCGGCGGCGACGGTGGCGGCCAGCGCGTTCCAGGCCCGGTCGACCGCGTCCCGCATCCGGCGGCCGGGGGCCAGGCCCACCGCGTCGTCGGCCGCCGCCAGCACCGTACGGGCG
>NZ_NEUE01000016.1 GCF_002910905.1 Streptomyces sp. SM11
GCGGGCCCGCGTACGGCACCCGGGACAGTCCGCCGCATGCTCATCGAACCGGAAGGCCTCGGCACTCCCGCGCACACCCAGCGCATCGGTCGCCACCCGCACGTGGGGTTCGGTCGTCCGCATGTACTTCGGTACGGGAACAAGCCACACATCACTCAGGCCATCAGCCGCAGGAGCACCTAAACTCCGGCCTCATGCTGCGCGTACTCGCCGTCGACGACGAACAACCCGCCCTGGAGGAACTCCTCTACCTCCTGCGTGCCGACCCCCGTGTCCGCAGCGCCGAGGGCGCCACCGGTGCGACCGAGGCACTGCGCCGCATCGGCGGCGCGGTGGACGCCGGTCCCGACGACCCGTCCGCGATCGACGTGGTCTTCCTCGACATCCACATGGCCGGGCTCACCGGCCTCGACGTCGCCCAGCTGCTCGCCGGGTTCGCCGCGCCCCCGCTGATCGTCTTCGTCACCGCGCACGAGGGCTTCGCCGTCCACGCCTTCGACCTCAAGGCCGTCGACTACGTCCTCAAACCGGTCCGCCGTGAACGCCTCGCCGAAGCCGTCCGCCGGGTCGCCGAACAGGTGGGGGACCGGTCCGCACCGGTCCACGACAACGCGGGCGACCAGATCCCGGTCGAGCTCGGCGGCGTCATCCGCTTCATCCCCATCGACGAGATCGCGTACGCCGAGGCGCAGGGCGACTACGCGCGCCTGCACACCGCCACCGGCAGCCATCTCGTCCGCATCCCGCTCACCACCCTGGAGGAGCGCTGGCGCTCCCGCGGTTTCGTCCGGATCCACCGCCGCCACCTCGTGGCGCTGGGCCGCATCGACGAACTGCGGCTGGACGCGGGCAGTATGAGCGTGCGCGTCGGGGAGGCCGAGCTCGCCGTCAGCCGCCGGCACACCCGCGCCCTGCGCGATCTCCTGATGCGCCAGGGCGGCCGCTGAGAGCAGGTACGGGGCCGCCGCTGACCTGGGGCGACCTTCGGTGATCCCTTCCCAGTACCACCCGCCGACGCCTACACTCCGAGCCCATGTCCGCAGAGCCAGCCCCCCGGCGCGAAGTGGTCACGGGGGAGCCGCGGCGGGTGCGCCCGCTGCCCCGCTACCGCACCCAGTCGGAGATCGACGAGCAGACCGCCCTCGGCGGCGCCTATGTGCGCTCGCTGATGCGCGGACAGCTGCGCGCCGGGCTCACCGTCTTCGGCGTGCTCGCCCTCGTCGCGGGCACGCTGCCGCTCCTCTTCGCCGCGCTGAACAGCTCCGCCCTGGTCTGGGCGGTGCTCGGCTTCGCCACCTACCCGCCGCTCACCCTGGCCGCCTGGTGGTACGTCCGCAGGGCCGAGCGCAACGAACGCGACTTCGCCCGGCTGGTGGAGGGCCGCCCCGCCCCGTGAGCCCCCCCGCCCCCATGGCGTCCTGGGTGGCCGTCGCCCTCGTCGTCCTCGCCACCGTCCTCGTCGGCGGATTCGGCCTGCGCATCTCCCGGACGACCTCCGACTTCTACGTCGCCTCCCGCACCGTGCGCCCCCGCCTCAACGCCGCCGCGATCAGCGGCGAGTACCTCTCCGCCGCCTCCTTCCTCGGTGTCGCCGGACTCGTCCTCGTCCACGGCCCCGACATGCTCTGGTACCCCGTCGGCTACACCGCCGGATACCTGGTGCTCCTGGTCTTCGTCGCCGCCCCGCTGCGCCGCTCGGGGGCGTACACCCTGCCGGACTTCGCCGAGGGCCGGCTCGAATCGCGGCAGGCCCGCCGACTGGTCAGCGCACTCGTCGTCGGCGCGGGCTGGCTCTACCTCGTCCCCCAGCTCCAGGGCGCCGGACTCACCCTCAAGATCCTCACCGGCGCCCCGGGCTGGCTCGGCGACGTCCTCGTCGCGACCGTCGTGACCGTCGCCGTCGCCGCGGGCGGCATGCGCTCCATCACCTTCGTGCAGGTCTTCCAGTACTGGCTGAAGCTCACCGCCCTCCTCGTCCCCGCCCTCTTCCTCGTCCTCGCCTGGCAGGGCGACGGCCGGCCCCGGGTCAGCTTCGACGACCAGCTCGCCGTCTTCCGCGCCGACCATCCGCTCTACGCGACGTACGGTCTGATCGTGGCGACCTTCCTCGGCACCATGGGCCTGCCCCACGTCGTCGTCCGCTTCTACACCAGCCCCAACGGCCGCGACGCCCGCCGCACCACGGTCGCCGTTCTCGCCCTGGTCGGCCTCTTCTACCTGCTGCCGCCGATCTACGGCGCGCTCGGCCGGCTCTACACACCCGAACTGCGGTACGGGGGAGACGCGGACGCCGCCGTCCTGCTGCTGCCCGCCCGCCTCATCGGCGGACTCGGCGGCGACCTCCTCGGGGCGCTGATCGCCGGCGGGGCCTTCGCCGCGTTCCTGTCCACCGCGTCCGGGCTCACCATGGCCGTCGCCGGAGTCATCACCCAGGACGTCCTGCCCTCGCGCGGGGTACGCCACTTCCGGCTCGCCACCGTCCTCGCCATCGCCGTGCCGCTCGCCGGTTCCCTGCTGGTGAGCCGGGTGCCGGTGGCCGACGCGGTGGGCATGGCGTTCGCCGTCTCCGCCTCCTCCTTCTGCCCGCTGCTCGTCCTCGGCATCTGGTGGCGTCGGCTCACCCCGCCCGGGGCCGTCGCGGGGCTCCTGCTGGGCGGCGGCTCCGCCCTGCTCGCCGTGGCCATCACCGTCAGCGGAGCCGTACGCCCGCCGGGCTGGCCGCACGCCCTGCTCGCCTGGCCCGCCGTCTGGTCCGTCCCGGTGGGGTTCCTCGCGATGATCCTCGTCTCGCTCGCCACGCCGGGGCGGATACCCCCGGGCACCAACGCCGCCATGACCCGCTTCCACCTCCCCGAAGCCCTCACCTCCGCGCGAGCCGCCGGGCGGGAACGATGACCGGGGCCGCGATCGCCGTACTCGTCGTGCTGGTCGCGCTGCTGTTCGGCACCGGGTTCCGGCTGGGCCGCCGCACCGCCCGCCCGCTGCGCCCCAGCGATGTCGGCACGCCCGTCGAGCACGCCACGTTCGAGACCCTGCACACCGCGTCGCTGGCCGCCCCGCCGCTGCGGGCCGGCCTCACCGAGGAGAGCGCCCGGCGGGCCGCCCGCCGGCTGCGCTCCCTGCTCGGCACCGACGCCCTCTGCCTCACCGACCGGGACCGGGTGCTGGTCTGGGACGGCGCCGGGCACCATCACGGCAAGGACGTGATGGAGCACCTGAAGGTGCTGCTGGACAGCGGCCGAGGCACCGCCTTCGACAGCGGCTGCGCCGACCTCGACTGCCCGCTGCGCTGGGCCGTCGCCGTTCCGCTCACCGTCGAGAACCGGGTCCTCGGCGCGCTCGTCGCCTACGCCCCGCGCGAATCGGCGGTGCTGGCCCGGGCGGCGGGAGAGGTGGCGCGCTGGGTCTGCGTGCAGCTGGAACTGGCCGAGCTGGACCGCTCCCGTACGCAGCTGATCGAGGCCGAGATCAAGGCCCTGCGGGCGCAGATATCCCCGCACTTCATCTTCAACTCGCTCGCCGCCATCGCCTCGTTCGTCCGGACCGATCCCGAGCAGGCCCGCGAACTGCTTCTGGAATTTGCCGACTTCACCCGCTACTCCTTCCGCAGGCACGGGGAGTTCACCACCCTGGCCGATGAACTGCACTCCATCGACCAGTACTTGGCTCTCGTCCGCGCCCGCTTCGGTGAACGCCTCGCCGTGACCCTCCAGGTCGCCCCCGAGGTGCTGCCGGTCGCGCTGCCGTTCCTGTGTCTCCAGCCGTTGGTGGAGAACGCCGTCAAGCACGGCCTCGAAGGGGCGGTCACCCGCAGCCGTATCACCATCAGCGCCCTGGACGCCGGCTCGGAGGCCGAGGTGGTCATCGAGGACGACGGAACAGGGATGGACCCCGAACGGCTGCGACAGGTTCTTCGCGGCGAGGGCGGTGCCTCCACCGGCATCGGTCTGCTCAACGTGGACGAGCGGCTGCGCCAGGTCTACGGCGACGACTACGGCCTCGTCATCGAGACCGGGGTCGGGGCGGGCATGAAGGTCACGGTGCGGCTGCCCAAGTACCGTGCCGGGGTGCATGGTTCCTGAACGAATGGTTCAGCAGAGGTGGACGGCCAGATGGCCCAGCGGCAGCCCCAGCTGCCAGGCAGGGGTCCAGATCCGGACCTCGCCCCCGTCCCCGGGGTCGGCCGAGCCGTCCCGGGGAGCGGAGCCGATCGCGTCCAGGTCCGCAGCGAGCAGTTCGGTCTCCTCCAGCCAGCGCCAGGCCTCCCGCGCCAGCGCCAGATCGGGGTCGCCGGGTGCGGCGCACCGCCCGGCCTCCGCCAGCCGCTCGCAGATCCAGGTGCGCCAGACGCACCCGTACGCCGTGAGCATCCGCAGCTCGTCGACCCGGGGTTCGGGCAAGGTCCGGAGGGCGGGGGCGTCCCCGGGGTACGCGCACAGGAACATCGTCAGTGCGAGCGCGTCGCGCCCCGCCCGGAACTCCAGGGTCGCCGGCTCCATCAGGTCGCCGGTCCGTAACAGGTCGTCGGCGATGTACTCGGTGGACAGCCAGGTCATCGGTACCTGGAGCTGGTTCCCACCGGTCCCATCCGTATCCTCGGGACGCATCCCGTCTCGCCTCTTTCCTTGCTCGGTACCGGGCTTCACGCAGCATTGAACCGGGGGCGGGCGCCCCGCGTGGGCAGAAGGGGAGGATCGCCCAGGAGATACGAGGCTGTGAATGAGTGCCGACCCCGGCGACGACCCGCATGTGCGCCTGCTGCTGGGCGCGTACGTCCTGGACGCCCTGGATGCCGAGGAGACGTGCCGGGTCGCCCGCCACCTCCAGGGCTGCGACGACTGCACCCGGGTCTACGCGGAGGTGGCCGAGGCCTCCGCGCTGCTGGCGCTGCTCCGGGCGGAGGACCTGCGGGAGTAGCCGGGCAGTGTCCGCGACAGGACCCGCAGGGCGTAGTACGAACGGGACTTGACGGTCCCGGCGGGGATACCGAGCACCGCTGCCGTCTCGGCGACGCTCAGCCCGCGGAAGTAGATCTGCACCAGCACCGCACGGTGCTCCGGGCTGAGGGTGCGGACCGCCTCGCGGACGTCCAGGGCGCGGACGGCACGGTCCGCGGTGTCCAGGGCGGCCGGGGTGCTCTCCAGCACCGTGTCGCTGACCTCGACGGGGCGGGCCTGGCGCGAGCGCCGCGCGTCGATGGCGAGGCGGCGGCCGACGGTGAACAGCCACGGCCGCATCGATTCGTAGGGCGCGTCGAAGGCCTCGGGATGCTGCCAGGCGCGTACGAGGGTCTCCTGCACCAGGTCCTCGGCCCGCTGCCGGTCCCCGAAGGTCAGGCCGAGGAGGAAGTGGAACAGGGCGGGGCCGTGCTCCCGCTGCAACTCCGCCAGGGTCCGCTCGTCGGTCGTCGTCGTGGTGGTCATGAACGTCCTCTCCCGCCGAGGCCCCTGACGGCCTCGTTGCCGACTGGCGTATCCGAACGCATTCGGCGGCGCGGGAACAGGCGGTACGCCGAGGCGTGCGACGAGCGGTCGCTCAGTGCGGCGAATGGTGCGGTGAACGGTCGAGGGGCCGTCGGGGTCGGCCGGTACGACCAGTTCAGCTAGGTATGCGGCAATGCTCCTTGCTTATGCGATACGTAAATATATTTAGTCGGATGGTCGCAATCATCCGAATATGGAGTCGAGCAGATGACGCAGCGCATCCGACCGGGCGCCGTGGCCGCCCTCGCCCTCCTGCTCGCCGCGGCCGCCGGCTGCACCGGGCAGCCGCCCACCGCCCCCGAGCCGAGCGGACCGCCCGCCGCCGCCCGGGGCGCGGGCGGCCAGGACGCCGAGGGGCCCCGCCCGTTCACGCTTCTCGCCGCGGGTGACGTCCTGCCGCACTCCTCCGTGATCGACCGGGCCGCCGCCGACGCGGGCGGCAGCGGATACGACTTCGCTCCGATGCTGGCCGGCGTCGCCCCGGTCGTCTCCGGCGCCGACCTGGCGTTCTGCCATATGGAGACGGTGTACGGGGAGGAGGGCGGCCCCTACACCGGCTACCCGAACTTCAAGTCGCCGCCCGAGGTCGCCACCGCCCTGCGCACCACCGGGTTCGACTCCTGCTCCACCGCCTCCAACCACACCCTTGACGACGGGGCCGAAGGCGTCCGGCGCACGCTCGGAGCGCTGGACAAGGCGGGTATCCGGCACGCCGGCTCCGCCCGTACCGCCGCAGAGGCCGCCCGGCCCACGATCCTGTCCGCCGGACCGGGGAAGGGCGCGGCCAAGGTCGCCCACCTCGCCTGCACCTACGGCACCAACGACATCCCGCTGCCCGCCGACCGGCCCTGGACGGTCGACGTGACCGACGAGCAAAAGATCATCGAGGAGGCCAGGGCGGCCCGGCGCGCCGGGGCCGACGTCGTCGTCCTCTCCGCGCACTGGGGTACCGAATGGCAGGACGAGCCCGACGCGAAGCAGCTGGAGCTGGCCCGGCGGCTCACCGCCTCCGCCGACGGGGGCCGCCCCGACATCGACCTGATCATCGGCACTCACGCCCATGTGCCGCAGGCGTACGAGAAGGTCAACGGCACCTGGGTCGTCTACGGCATGGGCGACCAGATCGCCGGAGCGATGATCAACTACGAGGGGGCTCAGGATCCGCGCGGCAACCAGAGCTCGATGGGCCGATTCACCTTCGCGCCCCCCGCGAAACCCGGCGAGCGCTGGACGGTGAAGAAGGCGGAGTTCGTTCCGCAGTGGTACGACACCGTCACCGGACGCGCGGTCAACCTCAACGCGGCCCTCGACGACGGGGCCGAACACCTCCGGGAGGTCCGCGACCGTATCCGTACCGTCGTCCTCGGCCGGGGAGCGGACAAGGACGGGCTGCGCATGGGCGAGTAGGCGCTCTTCACGGCACCACGGTGACCGGCCAGCGCCCGGCCTTGACCAGGCGTACGGCCACCGAACCGATGAAGCGGTGTCCGGCCGACTCCGAGGCCCCGACCACCACCGCGTCCGCCTTCAGCTCGTCGGCCGCCGTCACCAGGCCGTTGTAGGGGTCGCCCCGGAAGGTGTGGAACTCCCAGCGCAGGTCCCACACGTCACTGAAGCGCTCGGTCGCCGCTCGGATCTCGGAGGCCAGGTCCTCCGCGACCTCGCCCGTGGTGTCGCCCACCGGCACACCCAGCGCGGCGCCCGCCGCCATGACCGGCTGGACGTACACCAGGGCCAGCATGGCGTTCTGCCGACGGGCGAGTCCGGAGGCGTAGGCCGCCGCGCGCATCGACGGATCGGAGCCGTCGAGCCCCGCGACGATCACCTTGGGGCCGTCCGTACCGCGCTCGAACCGATGAGGCTGCTGCTCTGTCACGGCTCCGAGGCTATCGGCTCGTCCGGAAGGCGACGTTCCGGGACGGCGACGGGTTCCGGTAGAGATGGACAAGGCGACAAGGTCCGGTAGAGATGGGCATAATGCGTCGATCGGGTACAAAACGGACGACGTTCGGTGTCGGCGGCCGGAACGGACGTCCGGCCGTGCGAGCAGTTGGCCATGAGAAGTGATCACACCGGATCCGAGCGCCGCACCCTGCTGAGGGTCGCCCTCGGCCTCGGATTCGCCACCGCGGTGCCCCTGATCGCCGCCGATCCGGCATCGGCGCCCAGCCGCCCCGCGCGCACCGCCGGCCCCCCGCCCGCCGGGGCCGCGGGGCCCCCGGGACACGTCCGGGGCCGGCCCTCCCCGTACCGGCTCGAACCGATGACCGCGAACACCCCGCCCCGGTTCAGACCGGCCAGGCCACCCGTGCGGACCCGGCCCTTCGAGCACCTTCCCGAGCTCGGGCATGCGATGGTCCTCAGCTTCGACGACGGCCCCGACCCGCTCTACACCCCGGACATCCTGGCGACCCTGCGCGAGCAGCGGGTCCGCGCGATGTTCTTCGTCTGCGGCGAGATGGCCGACGGCAACCCGGACCTGCTGCGACAGATGGCCGACGACGGACATGTGGTGGGCAACCACTCCTGGTCCCACCCGCTGATCCCGAAGCTCTCCCGCCCCGCGATCCGCGACGAGCTGGGGCGAACCAGCGAGGTGGTGGAGCGGGTGCTCGGGGCCGCGCCGCTGTGGTACCGAGCCCCGTACGGCGCGTGGAACCGCAACTCCTTCGAGATCGGGGCCGAGTTGGGCATGGAACCGATGGCTTGGACCGTGGACACGCTCGACTGGAAGACGCCGGGGACCGGCACGATCGTCCGCCGGGTGCTGGGCGGAGCGGCGCCCGGCGTCGTCGTCCTCTCGCACGACGCGGGCGGCGACCGCTCGCAGAGCGTCGCGGCCCTGCGCCGCTATCTCCCCCGGCTGCTGGACGCCGGATACCGCATCACGGTGCCGCACCGCGTCTGAGCGAAGGAACGCGTGCGCGCACGACGGTGCCTCCGGCGACCATGAGGACTCAAGGACCGCCGGGGGGCACCGTCGTGCGGGGCGTGTCCGGTCAGCGGGTGTCGACCAGCCGGGCGAAGACCACCACGTTGCCGTCGTAGCCGCCCGCCTTGGAGTAGCCCCCGCCGCAGGTGATGACCCGCAGCTCCGCGTGGCCGGTGTCGCCGTAGACCCGGGGGCCGGGGAAGTCGTTCTTGGAGAAGACCTCCACCCCGTACACCTCGAAGATCCCGACCCGGCCGTCGTAGCGGGTGACCTCGACGCGGTGCCCCTTCTGGAGCGAGCCGAGGCCGTAGAAGACCGCGGGCCCGGACATGTTGTCGACATGCCCGACGATCACGGCGGTGCCCTGCTGGCCGGGGGCGATGCCGTTCTGGTACCAGCCGGCGAGGTTGGGGTCCTCGGCGGGCGGGGCGTCGATCCACCCGTTGGCGTCCAGGTCGACGTCGATGATGGGGGCGTCCACGTCGATGGACGAGATCTTCACGCGCGAGGCCGGGGCGTACGGCAGCGGCTGCAGCGGCTTGCCCTCCACCGGCGGTCCCGCGGTGTCCTTGCCCAGGTCCAGCGAGGCGGCCGCGGCGGGCTGCGGCGGGCCCGCCTCCGCGAACTCCGTGCCGTTGCGCATGAGGGCGAGGCCGCTGAGCAGTACCAGGGCGATCGCACCCCATGGCACACGTCTGGTCCGCTCGGCGCCAGCGTAGTCCCGGCCCATGGTTCTCCCTTCGTCGCGACGCTGTGAACGCTAGGGGCGGCGCGTCCGGGCGGCGATCAGAGAGGGGCGAACGGGTGGCGGAAGGGGCGGGGTCCGACCGGATGACTGCCCATCGGAGTAATGAGCAGATAAAAGTTCTGACGGTCTGTGACCTGCGGCTCCGTCAGGTTCGAGGATTTTCGTACGGCGTGTCGCGTCACCGGGGTGGAGCAATACCGAAGTGCGAGCCTTCGATCCGCTGGTGAGTGTTCGTCATGGGAGACGTTCTCGTCGATCCAGCCCGGGGGACAAGCCCCGGGGCGTTTCCCGCTGGAGGTTCACACGATGCGTGCTTCACGCGCTCTCGCGGTCACCGCGACCGCTTTCGCGGCCGTCGGGCTCGCGGCCCCCATGGCCGCCGCCACCAACGGTCCGAGCAACATCACCGTCAACCCGTACTCGGTCCACCAGGGCGCGACCATGAAGGTCACCGCGCAGGGCTGCGGCCACGGCGGCAAGGTCTGGTCGAACGCGTTCCCGACGACCGAGCTCTCCGCGGGCGGCACCGGGCACGCGAAGGCGCACATCCGCCACAACGCCACCCCGGGGCACTACAACCTCTCCGTCAAGTGCAGTGACAACAACCGGATCGAGACGCACAAGTTCACCGTGCTCGCCGGCAACGGCGCGCAGGGCGGGCTCGGCGGCTCGATGGGCCCGAGCTCCGTGGAGATGCAGGTCGGCGGCGGTCTGGTGGCCGCAGCGGCTGTCGGCGGCGCGGTCTTCCTCGTCCGGCGCCGGCGGACGAGCCATGCGGCGTTCTAAGGCGTCGAACCTCCCGCCCGGCCCGATACGCCCGTCGCCCCGAGTCCTGGACCAGGACCCGGGGCGACTGCCGTGCGCCGCATGCTCACGGTCAGTGGCGGCGGTCGGTGGTGCGGCGGCGCGCGAAGTAGAGGGCGCCCGAGGCCGCCGCGACCACCAGGGCCGCTCCGGCGGCGACCTCCACCGTGTCGGTGGTGCCGGAGCTTCCGCCGAGGCCGCCGCGGACGCCGCTCGGCACGAGGGCCGTCGAACTGGCGGTCGGGACCGTGGTGGGTGTCGGGGCGGGGGTGCTCGTGGCGCCGCCGGTGATGGTCAGGTTGACGTTCCGGGAGGTGCCGGTGGAGCCGCAGGAGAACGTCACCGCGTAGACGGCGCCCCGGCGGGCGTCCGTGTCGACGGTGGCGGTGGCCGTCGTGCTGCCGCTCGGGATGGTCACGGTGTCGAAGATGCCCGAGCTGACGGTCGTCTCGCCCGTGCAGCCACCTGCGCCGAGAGTGACCCGGCCGCCCGGTGCGATGACCGACGGGCTGATCGTCGGATTGAACGTGCTGCTCGCCCCGTCCGGCGCGGCGTGGGCGGCGGACGGGGCCAGCAGTGTCAGGGCACTGGCGCTCAGCAGGGCGAGCGGTGCGACACGTATCGCGCGCATGGTGGATCCTCCGGGTTCCCCGAGGGGCAGCTGCGGAACCAATTTCCACATAGCAGGAAAAATGCACCTCGATGCCCGACACGCTAGGAGGGGTCCCCCCGGCCCGCGATCGGGGTCCGTCGAATGGGTCAGAGGGCTCCCCCGACCGGCCCACCGGCCGGGGGAGCGGACCTCAGCGGGCGGCCCCCGGGAACATGTCGAGGAACGGTTCGGCAGTGGCCGAGATGCCCCGGCCGAAGGGGGCGTCGAAGTCCCAGATCAGGAAGAGCAGGAAGGCGATCAACGCGCTGAACAGCCCCGCCAGGAGCAGTTCGCGGAATGTTCTGCGGATTTGGAGGGTGAAGATCAGCCCCACGGTCACCAGCGCCCCGATGATCAGCCCGAACCAGACCACCCCGGGCATCGTCGCCCCGGCGTTCTGCCCGCGTGAGCTGCGGGCGTCGTCCGCGGCCGCCACCTGGTCGACCAGCGGCTGGTAGGCCTGCCCCTCATGGTCGGTCTTCGGCTCGTAGTCCGTGACGTCCGCCCGCACCTTGTCCAGCAGCTGGGTGCCACGCTCGGTGAGTGTGTTCTGTTCGGACATCACCTTCCACTCGTCGTGGACGACATGGCTGACATAGGCGTCGACGTCCGCCCGGATGCGGTCGCGGACCTCGACCGGGTAGACGGAGGCCCGTGCCTGCACCTCGTGCAGTGCTTGCGCCTCGATGCGCACGGACTCCTGGGCGGCGCTGCGTCCCTCCCAGACCCCGGCGATGGCGAGCCCCAGGACGATCGCGTAGACCACGCCGATCATCATCGTCATGTACTCGATGACGTCGGGCGTCTCGGACGGGTCGTCGTCATCCCCGATCCGCCGGTTGTTCAGGGCGGCGATGGTGAGGACGACCGCGCAGGCGGACGCCATGGCAATGCTCAGTACGAGCCATTCGGACATGCATCTCTCCTGGTCAGCGGGACGATCGCGGTCGCAGCACGGCGACGGCGAACACCGCCGGGGCGGTGATGAGCAGAGTCAGGGACACCAGCGACGGCCCGCTCCGCGGCTGTTTGCGGGTCGGTCTGCGGTACGTCGGCAGCGCGACGGCCCGGGGCTCCGGCGGCTCGGTCCGCGCCGGGGGCTTCGGCGGGGGCTTCGGCGGCGGTGTCGGCGCCGGAGGCGGAGGCGGTGGGGGAGGCGGCGGCTCCACGACCA
>NZ_NEUE01000017.1 GCF_002910905.1 Streptomyces sp. SM11
TGGCACCGACCTCGCCGCCGCAGAGGACGTCGAAGCCCACCGCGCGCAGCGGGCCCGCGACCGGTCCGCCGGCCGCCCCGTAACAGAGATGCTGGCCCGTGGTGAAGAGCGTGTCGGCGGCCAGCTCCAGCGGGACCAGCAGGCCCGCGATCGCCCCGAAGCCGCGCTCCCGGCCGGCCAGCGCGTACGCCACGGCGAAGACGACAGTGGCGAGCAGCGCGACGGCGGTCAGCGGCAGCGGGACCCGGGAGAGCAGCACATGGGAGGCCGTGGACAGGGTGACGACGAGCGCGGTGAAGACCGCCGCGCGCGCGACCCTGAGCTGCGTCCCTGAGATGTCCATCGCCGGAAAGTGTGTCATGCGCCGGGGTAAGCGGACCTTAAAAGAGGCTGAGAGTCCCCGGGCGGGGCCGCCCGGGGGCCGGCAGGCACTCGGGGGCCGGCGGATCATGACCGGGTCCGCGGCCTGATCCGCCGGACGCCCCCTACAGCCCCGGGATCCGGCCGTTGCGGAAGAGGTCCACGAAGATCTGGTGGTCCGCGCGGGCCCTCGCCCCGTAGCTGTGGGCGAAGTCGACCAGCAGCGGTGCGAAGCTCTCCTCGTCGGCCGCGATGGCCGCGTCGATCGCCCGCTCGGTGGAGAACGGCACCAGTGAGTGCCCGCTCTCGTCGTCGGCGGCCGCGTGCATCGTGGCCGTCGCCCGGCCCAGATCCGCGACGACCGCCGCGATCTCGTCCATCTCGTCGATGTCGGACCAGTCCAGGTCGACCGCGTACGGCGAGACCTCGGCGACCAGCTGGCCCGAGCCGTCCAGCTCGGTCCAGCCCAGCCACGGGTCCGCGTGCGCCTGCAGCGCGCGCTGCGAGATCACGGTGCGGTGCCCCTCGTGCTGGAAGTACTCCCGCACGGCGGCGTCCGTGACGTGCCGGGAGACCGCCGGGGTCTGCGCCTGCTTGAGGTAGATCACCACGTCGTTCTCCAGGGCGTCGCTGTTGCCCTCCAGGAGGATGTTGTACGAGGGCAGTCCGGCGGACCCGATGCCGATGCCCCGGCGGCCCACCACGTCCTTGACCCGGTAGGAGTCGGGACGGGTCAGGCTCGACTCCGGCAGCGTCTCCAGATAGCCGTCGAACGCGGCCAGCACCTTGTAGCGCGTCGCGGCGTCCAGGTCGATCGCTCCGCCGCCGTCCGCGAACCGGCGCTCGAAGTCCCGGATCACCGTCATCGAGTCCAGCAGCGAGAACCGGGTGCGCGACCGGGCGGCACGCAGCGCGCCCAGCAGCGGGCCGTCCGCCGTGTCCAGCGTGAACGGCGGCACCTCGTCGTTCTTCGCGCCCGTCGCCAGCGCGTGGATCCGCTCGCGGTAGGACGCGGCGAAGATCCGGACCAGGTCGGTGATCTGCTCGTCGGCCAGCGCCTTCGCGTAGCCGATCAGCGCCACGGAGGCGGCGAAGCGCTTCAGGTCCCAGGTGAAGGGGCCCACGTACGCCTCGTCGAAGTCGTTGACATTGAAGACGAGGCGGCCGTTGGAGTCCATGTAGGTGCCGAAGTTCTCCGCGTGCAGATCACCGTGGATCCAGACCCGGCCGGTGCGCTCGTCCACGAACGGGCCGCTGCGCTGCTCGCGTTCCAGGTCGCTGTAGAACAGGCCGGCCGCGCCCCGGTAGAAGGCGAAGGCCGAGCCCGCCATCTTGCGGAACTTGACCCGGAAGGCGGCCGGATCGGCGGCCAGCAGCTCCCCGAAGGCGGTGTCGAAAACGGCGAGAATCTGCTCCCCGCGCCGCGCTGCGCCGGTCTGCGTCTCCGACATTTCTTGCTGCCTCCTGCGGTAGCTGGCGTCTCTGGCCGAACCCTGGGTCCAGATGGCCGAGTGCATGACAAAACGGACAGGTGTTCCGCCCTTTCCAACGCTCGGCGGAAGCCGGGAGTGCCCGTCGTCCGACTCCGTCGCGTCGTAGACTTCCACGCTGTCCCCCTGTCCGTCATCGCCCGACTTCCCGGAGGCCCGACGCCGTGACCAAGCCGCCCTTCACGCACCTGCACGTTCACACCCAGTACTCGCTGCTGGACGGTGCGGCGCGGCTCAAGGACATGTTCGAGGCGGCCAACGAGATGGGCATGACGCACATCGCGATGACCGACCACGGCAACCTCCACGGGGCGTACGACTTCTTCCACTCGGCCAAGAAGGCGAACGTCACGCCGATCATCGGTATCGAGGCGTACGTCGCCCCGGAGTCACGCAAGCACAAGCGCAAGGTGCAGTGGGGACAGCCGCACCAGAAGCGCGATGATGTGTCCGGATCCGGTGGTTACACCCACAAGACGATCTGGGCGTCCAACAAGACGGGGTTGCACAACCTCTTCCGGCTCTCCTCGGACGCGTACCAGGAGGGCTGGCTCCAGAAGTGGCCCCGGATGGACAAGGAGACCATCTCCCAGTGGTCCGAGGGCCTGATCGCGTCCACCGGCTGCCCCTCGGGCGAGGTGCAGACCCGGCTCCGGCTCGGCCAGTTCGACGAGGCGGTCCAGGCGGCCTCCGACTACAAGGACATCTTCGGGGCGGACAAGTATTTCCTGGAGCTGATGGACCACGGCATCGAGATCGAGCGCCGGGTCCGTGACGGGCTGCTGGAGATCGGCAAGAAGGTCGGCATCCCGCCGCTCGTGACGAACGACTCCCACTACACGTACGCCCACGAGGCCACCGCCCACGACGCCCTGCTCTGCATCCAGACCGGCAAGAACCTCTCGGACCCCGACCGCTTCCGCTTCGACGGCACCGGCTACTACCTCAAGACGACGGACGAGATGTACGCCGTCGACTCCTCCGACGCCTGGCAGCAGGGCTGCGCCAACACCCTCCTGGTCGCCCAGCAGATCGACACCACCGGCATGTTCGAGGCGAAGAACCTCATGCCGAAGTTCGAGATCCCGGACGGCTTCACGGAGATCACCTGGTTCCAGGAGGAGGTCCGGGTCGGCATGGGCCGCCGCTTCCCCAACGGTGTCCCCGACGACCGGCAGAAGCAGGTCGAGTACGAGATGGACATCATCATCCAGATGGGGTTCCCGGGGTACTTCCTGGTCGTCGCCGACTTCATCATGTGGGCCAAGAACAACGGCATCGCGGTCGGACCCGGCCGAGGTTCCGCCGCCGGTTCGATCGTGGCGTACGCGATGGGCATCACCGACCTCGACCCGATCGAGCACGGGCTGATCTTCGAGCGGTTCCTCAACCCCGAGCGCGTCTCCATGCCCGACGTCGACATCGACTTCGACGAGCGCCGGCGCGTCGAGGTGATCCGGTACGTGACCGAGAAGTACGGCGCCGACAAGGTCGCCATGATCGGCACCTACGGCAAGATCAAGGCCAAGAACGCCATCAAGGACTCCGCCCGCGTGCTGGGCTACCCGTACGCGATGGGCGACCGGCTCACCAAGGCCATGCCCGCCGACGTCCTCGGCAAGGGCATCGACCTCAACGGCATCACCGACCCCAAGCACCCGCGCTACAGCGAGGCGGGCGAGATCCGGGGGATGTACGAGAGCGAACCGGACGTCAAGAAGGTCATCGACACCGCCAAGGGCGTCGAGGGCCTGGTCCGGCAGATGGGCGTGCACGCCGCCGGCGTCATCATGTCCAGCGAGCCGATCGTCGACCACGCGCCGCTCTGGACGCGGCACACCGACGGCGTCACCATCACGCAGTGGGACTATCCGCAGTGCGAGTCGCTCGGCCTGCTGAAGATGGACTTCCTCGGCCTGCGCAACCTGACGATCATGGACGACGCCATCAAGATGGTGAAGTCCAACAAGGGCATCGACCTGGAGATGCTCGACCTGCCGCTGGACGACCCCAAGACGTACGAACTGCTCTGCCGGGGCGAGACACTCGGCGTCTTCCAGTTCGACGGCGGGCCGATGCGCTCCCTGCTGCGCCAGATGCAGCCCGACAACTTCGAGGACATCTCCGCCGTCTCGGCCCTCTACCGGCCGGGTCCGATGGGCATGAACTCGCACACGAACTACGCGGAGCGCAAGAACGGCCGCCAGGAGATCACCCCGATCCACCCGGAGCTGGAGGAGCCCCTCAAGGAGGTCCTCGGCCTCACCTACGGCCTGATCGTCTACCAGGAGCAGGTCCAGAAGGCCGCCCAGATCGTCGCCGGGTACTCGCTCGGCGAGGCCGACATCCTGCGCCGCGTGATGGGTAAGAAGAAGCCCGAGGAGCTGGCGAAGAACTTCGTCCTCTTCGAGGCGGGCGCCAAGGAGAAGGGCTTCTCCGACGCGGCGATCAAGGCGCTGTGGGACGTCCTGGTGCCGTTCGCCGGGTACGCGTTCAACAAGGCGCACTCCTCGGCGTACGGTCTGGTCACCTACTGGACCGCCTACCTCAAGGCGAACTACCCCGCCGAGTACATGGCGGCCCTGCTGACCTCGGTCAAGGACGACAAGGACAAGTCCGCGGTCTACCTCAACGAGTGCCGCCGCATGGGCATCAAGGTGCTCCCGCCCAACGTCAACGAGTCGCTGTCCAACTTCGCCGCCCAGGGCGACGACGTGATCCTCTTCGGCCTGACCGCCATCCGCAACGTCGGCCAGAACGTCGTCGACTCGATCATCCGGTCCCGCAAGGCGAAGGGGAAGTACAGCACCTTCCCCGACTTCCTGGACAAGGTCGAGGCGGTCGTCTGCAACAAGCGCACCGTGGAATCGCTCATCAAGGCCGGCGCCTTCGACGAGATGGGCCACACCCGCAAGGGCCTCGTCGCCCACCACGAGCCGATGATCGACAACGTGGTGCAGGTCAAGCGCAAGGAGGCCGAGGGACAGTTCGACCTCTTCGGCGGCATGGGCGAGGAGGAGAGCGACGAGCCGGGCTTCGGGCTCGACGTGGAGTTCTCCGACGTGGAGTGGGAGAAGGCCTACCTGCTCGCCCAGGAACGGGAGATGCTCGGCCTGTACGTCTCCGACCACCCGCTGTTCGGCCTGGAGCACGTGCTGTCCGACAAGGCCGACTCCTCGATCTCCCAGCTCATGAGCGGTGACTACGGCGACGGCGCGATCGTCACCGTCGGCGGCATCATCTCCGGCCTCCAGCGCAAGATGACCAAGCAGGGCAACGCCTGGGCCATCGCCACCGTGGAGGACCTGGCCGGCTCCATCGAGTGCATGTTCTTCCCCGCCACGTACCAGCTGGTCTCCACCCAGCTCGTCGAGGACACCGTCGTCTTCGTGAAGGGGCGCCTCGACAAGCGCGAGGACGTGCCGCGGCTGGTCGCCATGGAGATGCAGGTCCCCGACATCTCCAACGCCGGGACCAACGCGCCCGTCGTCCTCACCATCCCCACCGTGAAGATCACCCCGCCGATGGTCACCCGGCTCGGCGAGGTGCTCAGCCACCACCGGGGCGACACCGAGGTACGCATCAAGCTCCAGGGTCCCCGCAAGACCACCGTGCTCCGGCTCGACCGGCACCGGGTCAAGGCCGATTCGGCCCTCTTCGGCGACCTGAAGGTGCTGCTCGGCCCGGCCTGCCTGGCCGGCTGAGCGCACGGCGTCGACACGGCGACGACGAGAGGGGCGCCCCGCACCGGCGGGATGCCCCTCTCGTTGTTCCTGAACGCCTGTCCCTACCGCGAGCGGCCGACGGGTCAGTTATGGCCGAAACGTCGCTGATGCTTGCGTGCCACGTCGGACGGGCTGCCCTGGGCCTGCGCCTGCGGCTGGTTCTGCGACTCGTACGCCGTCGACTTGGCCTCCTCCGCACTACGCTCCGACGCGGACGCGCGGTCGTGCTGGCTGCCCTGCTTGCGGTTCTTGTTCTTGGCCATGGTGAATGCCTCCTGTGGGGAATCCTGGGGGGCCAGGACCGCTGTCAGATTCACATAGCGCCGCAAACACCGCATGTTGGATCATTACCGTGCGTAGCGGTTTCCGTGGTGGGTCCCCGTTCCGTGGCCTCCGCCCGGCCTGTCCGCCGTCTCCCCGCGTTCCTTCCGCGCCCTTTATCCGTTCCTTCCCTCTTTCTTTCCGGATCCGCCACGCCGATGATCCAGTTCCGGCCGTTAACCCTTGCGCGGTCGGGCAGACTCGAAGGAAACCCTGGGTAAGCGGACCCGGTCATCGAGGAGCGGGCCGCTGAACCGTTCCCGAATTCTGGAAGAGGGTGGAACGCGTGGACCGTTGCGTCGTCCTGGTGGACGCCGGCTACTTGCTGGGCGCAGCCGCGAGTCTGCTGGCCGGAGAGCCCGCCCGTTCCCGTATCACCGTCGACCACGCGGCCCTCATCCAAGGGCTCCGCGAGCGCGCCGAGGCCGACACCCAGCAGCCCCTGCTGCGGATCTACTGGTTCGACGGCGCCCCCGACCGGGTGCCCCAGCCCGAGCACCGCCGGCTCCGTGTGATGCCCCGCGTGACCGTACGGCTGGGGGCCCTGACCCGCAGCGACGGACGCTGGGCGCAGAAGGGCGTCGACGCCGCCATGCACGCCGAGCTCACCGAACTGGCCAGGAACCGGGCCTGCTCCGACGTGGTCCTGGTGACCGGCGACGGCGATCTCCTGCCCGGTCTGATGTCCGCCAAGGAACACGGGGTCGCCGTCCACCTCTGGGCCGTACAGGCCGCCGACGGCGACTACAACCAGTCCGAGGACCTGGTCGCCGAGGCCGACGAACGGCGGGTCCTCGACCGGGCGTGGATCACCAAGGCCGTCCGCGCCAAGGACACCGGCGGCAGTTGCGCCCCGCCGCCCGTCCCGCGCCCCGAGATCGCCGCGATCCTCTCCGCACCGCTGCCCGAGGCGGCCCTCGCCGCCTCCGCCGAACGCGCCTCCGAGGCGCGGGCCGCCGCCGCCCGGAGCGACCCCGCGGCCCCCGCCGAGAACGCCCCCGCCACCTCGTCCGACACCCCGTCCGCCCCCGGTCACAAGACCGTCCCCACCCCCAAGGACCTGGCCGCGCTGCGCGCCCACGCCACTCACCCGGACCGCCAGCACCCGCCCCAGCCCGCGAACGCCACGCTGCGCTGGTCCTCCGACAAAGGGTGGGTGGAGCGCGGCGGCCCCTTGGGCGAACCGGCGGAGACCGCGTCCCTGCCGACCCTCGCCCAGGTCACCAGCGCCGAACAGCGCTGGGCGGACCGGGAGGAGGACATCACCACCGTCGGCGGCGACCCCTTCGAAGTGGGCCAGGTCTTCGCGCGCCGCTGGATGGAGCGCCTGCCCGAGACCGTCCACCTGCAGAAGCTTTCCACCATGTACCCCCGCATCCCGCACCGGATCGACGGCGAACTGCTGCGGTACGCGGCCCGCTTCGGGCTCCTCGCCCACAAGGACGACCAGATCGACGAGCACGACCGGTACGCGATCCGGGCCGGGTTCTGGCGGGAGATCGACGTGCGGGCCGCGGCCGAGCACGTACCGGCGGGGGAGTAGCCGCTCCCCGAGGGCTGTCCCGCGATCCCGGGCGGGCGCACGACGACAGCCGCGGCACCTCGCCGGGTTGTCGGAACGCCCGAACACCTCCAGTACGCGGACGTCCCTCCGTCTTGCGGCGCACCGCATCCGACGCCGCGCGCTGATCCACCGGGGATCGCGGGACAGCCCCTGGCGGGGCGACGCGGGGTGGCCCCGGACGCGAACCGGGGCGTGTGACCCCGTACCCTCGTACCTCGTGAGTACGGGGACAGCGCAGGCGCAGAGCGACACCGGCACCGTGTGCGCGGTGCGCGATCTGGTCAAGACCTATCCTGCCGTCCGGGGCCGCCGGGGCGCCCCCGCGACACCCGAGGTCCGCGCCACGGACAGCATCAGCCTGGATGTCGAGCGCGGCGAGATCTTCGGACTGCTCGGCCCCAACGGCGCCGGCAAGTCCACCCTGGTCCGCCAGCTCACCGGGCTGATGCGGCCCGACTCCGGCAGCGTCGAGGTGCTGGGCCACGACCTCGTACGCCACCCCGAGCGGGCCTCCCGGCTGATCGGCTACCTCGGGCAGGAATCCACCGCCCTCGACGAACTGACCGTCTCCCTCGCCGCCGAGACCACCGGACGGCTCAGGGGCCTCGCCGTACGGGACGCCCGCGCCGAGCGCGACGCCGTCCTGGAGGAGCTGGGCCTCACCGCGATCGCCGGGCGGCCCCTGAAGAAGCTCTCCGGCGGTCAGCGCCGGCTCGCCTGCTTCGCCGCCACCCTGGTCGGCGACCGGCCCGTCCTGGTCCTCGACGAACCGACCACCGGCATGGACCCGGTCGCCCGCCGCGCCGTCTGGGCCGCCGTCGACCGCCGCCGGGCGGAGCGCGGGGCCACGGTCCTGCTCGTCACCCACAACGTGATCGAGGCCGAGACCGTCCTGGACCGGGTCGCCGTCCTCGAACGGGGCCGGGTCATCGCCTGCGACACCCCCGCCGGGCTCAAGGAACAGGTCGCCGGGGAGGTGCGCGTCGAGCTGGTGTGGCGCGAACAGGCCCCGCTGGACGTCCCCGAGGTGGCGGCGCTGCGGCCCTCCGCCCAGGAGTCCGGGCGGCGCTGGGTGCTGCGGCTGGGCCCCGACGAGGCGCGGGCCGCGGTCGCCGCGGTGACCGGCGGCGCGGCCTTCGCCGCGCTCGACGATTTCACCCTGGCCACGCCCAGCCTGGAAGATGTCTATCTCGCGCTCGGGGGAGACGCGGCCAATGCGACCAAGGGGCTGGTGAAGGCGTGAGGGATGCGACAGGTGCGGGGGACGTGAACGCCGCGGACGCGGCGAACGTACTCGACGGGGTGGAAGAGTTGGACATGTCTACGGGGAGCGGCCTCAGGTGACGAGCATCATTCCGGCCAGGACCGCCCCGTCGAGTGCCCGGCCCACGCCCGGCCCCTCCGTGGCGCCCCCCGCCCGTACCGTCGCCGCGCCCCTCGCGCCGCGCGCCAGGCTGCTGCCCTCGCTGGCCGCCGTCTACCGCGCCCAGCTCTCCCGGGCGCGGGTCGCCAGGATCCCGCTGCTCTTCGTGGCCACCTTCCAGTCCGTCGGGATCATGGTCCTGATGCGGGGCGTCGTGGACGGCGGCTCGGAGGCCCGCGCGGTGGTCGCGGGATCGAGCGTCCTGGTCGTCGCGTTCGTCGCGCTCAACCTGCTCGCCCAGTACTTCGGGCAGCTGCGGGCGTCCGGCGGGCTCGACCACTACGCCACCCTGCCCGTACCGCCCGCCGCGGTGGTGCTCGGAGCGGCCGCCGCGTACGCCTCCTTCACCGTGCCCGGCACGGTCTTCACCGCGATCACCGGAAGTGTGCTGTTCCAGCTGCCGATGACCCACCTGTGGGTCCTGGTGGCCGTCGTCCCGCTCTCCGGCGCCGCTCTGGCCGGTCTCGGCGCGGCCCTCGGGCTGCTCGCCCCGCGCCCGGAGCTGGCGACCCTGCTGGGCCAGCTGGGGATGTCCGCCGCCCTGCTGCTCGGGGTACTGCCGGCCGACCGGCTGCCGGAGCCGGTGGGGTGGGCGCGCGACCTGCTGCCCTCGACGTACGGGGTCGAGGCGCTGGCCCGGTCCTTCGACGCCCGCCCGGACTGGGGGATCATCGCGTTCTTCCTGGCGGTCTGCGCGGCGGTGGGGGTTCTCTCGCTGGCTGTGGCGACATGGGCGTACCGGCGGGCCGCCGTACGGTAGTGCCCCGGGCCGTCGGGGCGGGCGAGCACGGGTGCGGTATCCGGTGAGGCGCCTCACAGGGTGGCCTGGCACGATGGCACGGTGACCGCACCTCTGACGCCGCCCCACCAGCCCGGCCCCCACGACCCGTGGCAGGCCCCGCCCTCGGGCTCCCACTTCGCGCCCTCCCCGGGCGCGCCGGACGACCCGGACACGGCCACGGAGCTCCGCCAGGCCGCCGTCGTCGTCGTCCTGGTCGCGCTCTCTGGCATCGCGCTCGGGCTGCTGTGGCTGTGGCTCGCGCCGCGCGTTCCGCTGGTCTCCGACGACACGGCCGTCTTCCTGAAGAACAGCGAGGGCGAGGAGGCGATCGGGGCGGACGGAACGTTCGTCCTGCTGGCCATCGGCTTCGGCGTGCTCTCGGCCGCCGCCGTCTTCTGGCGGCTGCGCCGCGGGGGCATCCTCGTTGTCGTGGGGCTGGCGCTGGGCGCGCTGCTCGCGTCGCTGCTGGCATGGCGGGTCGGTATCTGGCTGGGGCCGTCGTCCGACGTGGTGGGGCGGGCCCGGGAGGCCGGCCAGGGCGTGACGTTCGACGCTCCGCTGGAGCTGCACTCGGTGGGGGTGGCGGTGCTGGCGTGGCCGTTCGCGGCGATGGGGATCCATCTGCTGCTGACCGCGGCGTTCGGGCCGCGGGACATCGAGCCGGACTGGTCGGGGTATGCGGAGTATTACGGGGGGCCGGTGCAGGGGCCCCCGGCGGGGCCGGGGTCTCCGCCGTCGGGGTCGCCGTCGCCGCCTGCGGGGGGTGGGGCGGCTTAGGGTCGCCTGCGGCGGGCTTGTTCCGGGGCTCCGCCCCGGACCCCGCTCCTCGATCGCCGGAGGGGCTGAAAATTCCAGCCCCTCCGGCGATCGAGGACACCCGGGCTCGCTCAGCCCGTACGCGCGATCTCCGCGAACACCGCCCCCGTCAGTTCCGCCAGATCCGTCGCCGCCAGCTCGACCTCCAGGCCACGCCGGCCCGCCGACACGCAGATCGTCGCGTGGGCGCGTGCCGAGGCGTCCACCACCGTGCGCAGACGCTTGCGCTGGCCCAGCGGGGAGATGCCGCCACGCACGTAGCCCGTGGTGCGCTCCGCGGCCGCCGGGTCCGCCATCGCGGCCCGTTTGCCGCCCACCGCGGCCGCCAGGGCCTTGAGGTCCAGGGAGCCGGCCACCGGGACCACCGCGACCGTCAGATCGCCGTCCACGTCCGCCACCAGGGTCTTGAAGACCCGATCGGGGGAGACACCCAGCGCCTCGGCGGCCTCCCCACCGTAGGACGGGGAGGAGGGGTCGTGGTCGTAGGTGTGGACCGTGAAGGCGGTGCCCGCCGCGGTCAGGGTGACCGTGGCGGGGGTGCCGCCCGACTGCTTCTTCGGCTTCTTCGCCACCGGGACGGGTCCTCGTTCAGTTGGGGTGGGTGGGGGCGCGGGTCAGGTCCGTCGCGGGCAGCGAGGGCAGGTGCCGGATGACCGCGGTCTCCTTGCGCAGCAGCGTCAGCTCCTCGCGCAGCCGGGTCGCGGTGTCCGGGGCCTGGAGCAGGCGCTGTTTGGTGGGAACGTCCAGGACCGTGGCCGCCGCGACCAGGTACGAGATCACCGACGGGTCGTCGGGGAGGTCGGCACCGGTCGCCAGCGAGCGTTCGCTCGCTCCGGCCAGCCGCTTCTGGTAGGCGCGGAAGGCCCGCAGGACGCCCTCGGCGAGCGCTCCCGCCTCGTCGCCCTCGTCCTCACCGGGCGGTTCCTCGGCCAGGTCCTCGACCTCTGCGGTCAGATACGGGCCGCTCGCCTCGACGGACAGCAGCCTGACCCGGGTGGTGCCGGTGGCCAGGAGCTCGAAGCTGCCGTCGGCGCGCTCGCGGATCGTCGCCGCGTCGGCGACGCAGCCGACCCGGTGGAAGGTCTGGATCGGGTCGGGGCCGAAGCCCTCCGCCGGGGCGCGCTCGGCGGGAGGGGCCGCCGCGACGGTGTCCGGCATGCCGGTGGCCGTCGGCGCGATCTCGCGGCCGTCGCGGATCGCGACCACGACGAAGCGGCGAGGTTCGTCCTCGTCGCTCTTCAGCAGCTCCCGCATCATGGCGCGATATCGCTCTTCGAAGACGTTGAGCGGCAGCACCAGGCCGGGGAACAGCACCGCGTTGAGCGGGAAAAGGGGAAGGCGGGCGGTGGTCACAACGCTCAAGCGTAATGGCCCCGGGGGCGGCCGTGGTCGGCCCGGTTGCGCAACGGGGTCCGGGAGGCCGTCTGGAGCCGTGCGCCGTCCCGCGCGTCCAGGAACCGGCCGAGCGCGTCCTCGGACACCGACGACCACGGGAACGACGTCGCGTACAGGCCGATCAGGTTGAACTGGTGCAGCGCCTCCGCCCAGCGGTCTCGGGCGATCAGGACGTACGCGAGGAGATTGCGGACCTCGGCCGGCCACGGGTCGCCGGGCCGGTAGGCGGCGGAGAGCCTGATCGCCAGGTCGGCCGCCGTGTCGATCCGCTCCTCCAGCACGGAGGTGGTCCGGCCCGCCGCGTGGGTGTCCAGGAGCAGCGCGAAGGCCGCCCGGACCGGCAGGGCCTGCACCAGGGAGTCGGGCCGCGCGTCCTCGGCGGCCCGCTCGGCGAAGTCGAAGCACTCGCGGTGCGAGCCGTACCAGGCGGCGGAGAGGTAGCGCAGGGCCGCCACATGGCAGCCGTAGTGGTGCGCGGAGCGCCGTACGGCCTGCTCCCACAACGACTCGAAGGCGGTGTGCGTGGCGTGGGTGCCGCGTGCGTGGTCCAGGGCGAGCCGCCACGGCACGGGGTCGCGCGGGTCCGCGTCGGCGGCGGCGGTGATCAGCGGGCCGACCTCGCGGAGCCGTTCCGCGCGGGCGGGCGACTCCCAGGCCAGGCGGACCGAAAGCTCCGCCTTGACCAGCAGCGCGTCCGGGTCGCGCGGGGCGGCGGCCAGCCACGCGTCGAGCCAGCCGTTCCGGCTGCGGGCGAAGGTGACGAGCCGGCCGAGGTAGCGGTCCCGGTTCTCCCAGTCGGCGGCGTCCCGGGTGGTGGCGAGCAGCTTGGCGGCCGGTTCGTGGTCGCCCAGGGCAGCGGCGACCAGAGCGGGAGAGAGCCGCTCGTCGGGGGCGTCGAGCAGCACCGCGTCATCCGCGGACAGTCCGGCGGACAGCGGAGGGCTGTGCCGGATCATGCGCGCGGTACTGAGCAGAGCGCGAAGGAAAGCCATGGTGCAGACCATTGAAAAGCGCTGGTGAGGGCCGCGCCAGAGGTGCGCTGTGAAGCTTCTGTGCCGAGTGGAGGGGTTGTATCGGGCCGGGTCAAGAAAAGGCAAAGGAAATACCATCCGATGGCTTGATCGCATCCACTCGTGGTGCCCGTCCGTCCCGGTGATCCCCTGGCGCGGGCGGCCGGGGCCGCGGCCCCGGCCGCCGTGGCCACCCGGGGGTGGCCTTCCGGTCAGCCCCTGCGCAGCATCCGCGACGCCCCCGCCGCCACCGTGGTGGCCAGAATCCATCCCACCAGCACCAGACCGGCCGCCGCCCACTGCCAGCCGCCCTCCATCCGCCAGTAGCCGTCCTGACCGAGGTTGATCACCGGGATCAGCAGATCCAGTGCGTACAGAGCGGGGTTCCACTGCGGACGCTCCTCGTCCTTGATGGCGGGCGGAACGTGCTGCGCGAACGCCGCCGTGCTCGCCGCCCACAGCACCGCCATCCACACCGCCGCCCGCCCCGGCCGGTAGCCGTAGGCCACCGTCCAGTCCTGGAGGTACCCCCAGGCCTTCGCGGCGGGCGGCAGCGTCTCGCGGCGGCGGCGCTGCTTGGCGAGCAGCACCTCTCGCGCGTCCGCGTCCTCACCGCAGCTGCGCATCACCGCCGCGAGCCGCTCGTACGGCTCGGGGACGTACTCCGGGGTCGCCGCCTGCACCCACTCCAGGCGCCGGGAGAGCGGGAAGTGGCCGTAGGGGACGAGGTTCTCGTAGACGAAGCCGCCCATCGCGAGGCCGCCGGGGCCCGGCCAGCTCGTTGACAGGTCGATCAGGGTCACCACCTTCGCGCCGTTCAGGACGACCCGGCCCTCCTCCGGGCGCTCCGCGTTGAACCGCAGCTCCGGTGTCACGATCCGGCGCAGCGACAACTCCTCCTGGCGGGTCATGGTGAACCGGGCCTTGTGCAGGTCCACCGCGTCCCCGAACCGCCCGTCGTCCAGGCGCACCCCGCCCCGGCACTCGAAGATCTGCGAGCGGGTGCCGCGCGCCGGGGTCGGGGCGTAGACCACGCCGTACGGGGGAGTGGTGCCCTGGTTCCCCGTGTCGACGCTCACCCACGCCTCGGTCATGTAGAGCGTGCGCTCCACCGTCAGCTGCGGGGCGTTCAGCGCGCGCCGGTCCTCCGCGGCGCGCAGCCGGCTGCCGCGCAGGCTCAGCGAACCGCCCACCTTCGTCCCGCGCAGGCTCAGCTCCCCGAGCGTCTCGATCATCTCGGCCTGGAGGTCCTGCGCGACCGCCATGCCGTCCCCGACGATGGCCCGCCCGTGCCGGTCCGGGCCGACGCTGAGCTGGTTGACCAGGAGATCGGTGCCGATCTGCGCGTCGGTCAGCCGGATTCCCCGGTCGATCCGGCACCGCGGCAGATGCAGATCCCCTTCCGTCTGCAGCCGCGCCGCCTCCAGCCGGGGCAGCGCGCAGCCCACCAGCCGCAGGGTCGTGAAGTGGCACTCGGGGAGCACCACCTCCTGCTCGAAGCGGCAGCCGGTCAGCTCCACGTACGGAGCGACCCGGCCACCCGCCAGGTCCAGCTTTCCGGTGATCCGCACCCCCCGGAGCTTCAGTGCCGCCACCCGGCCGGGCCGGGCGGGCGGGCCGCTCAGCAGCAGCTGTGCCACCGTGCGCGCGCCGACGCTCCGCTCGGGCCCCCACGCCTGCGGGGTGAACGGGTCGTTGTGGGCCGGGTCGTAGCTGCGTAAGTCGTAGGTGGTCCCGTTGCGGAAGGACTGCCACATGCCCAGCTCCGCTGCGCTGAGGCCGTCCGGGATGTCTCCTTCGTGCGGCTCGGTCACGGCCGCTCCCTCCGTGCACACATGCTGTAGTGCTGTTCTTCCCTCTGTGTGACGCCGTGAAAGCTAGTGGTCAGCAGTGACAGCCGGACATGGCCGAGACGCGTATCGGCCAGTGGTACGGGCGATCGGTATCAGCCAGTGATACGGGCGACCGGACGCTCGGACCGGTCTGAGAGAATTGCCGTGTGATCTCTCGAATCGATCTGCGCGGTGACGCCCTCCCCGAGGGTGCCGCCCTGCGCGACCTGCTGCCCCGTGCCGAGTTCGACGTGGAAGCCGCCCTGGAGACGGTGCGGCCCATCTGCGAGGACGTGCGCCATCGTGGCTCCGCGGCAGTGATCGACTGGGGGGAGAAATTCGACGGTGTCCGGATCGAGTCGGTCCGGGTGCCCGCCGACGCCGTCTCCCGCGCCCTCCAGGAGCTGGATCCGGCCGTCCGGGCGGCGCTGGAGGAGTCGATCCGCCGCGCCCGTCTCGTCCACCGCGAGCAGCGCCGCGCCACGCACACCACCCAGGTCGTCCCCGGTGGCACCGTCACCGAGAAGTGGGTGCCCGTCGAGCGCGTCGGGCTGTACGTTCCCGGGGGCCGCTCGGTCTACCCGTCCTCCGTCGTGATGAACGTCGTTCCGGCCCAGGAAGCGGGCGTCGAGGGCGTCGCCGTCGCCTCCCCGCCCCAGAAGGACTTCGGCGGGCTGCCGCACCCCACGATCCTCGCCGCCTGCGCCCTGCTCGGCGTCGACGAGGTGTACGCGGCCGGCGGCTCCCAGGCCGTCGCGATGTTCGCGTACGGCACCGAGGACTGCCCCCCGGTCAACCTGGTCACCGGCCCCGGCAACATCTACGTCGCCGCCGCCAAGCGCCTCCTCAAGGGCCGCATCGGCATCGACGCCGAGGCCGGGCCCACCGAGATCGCGATCCTCGCCGACGCCACCGCCGACCCGGCGCACGTGGCCGCCGACCTGATCAGCCAGGCCGAGCACGACCCGATGGCCGCCGCCGTCCTGGTCACCGACTCCGAGGAGCTGGCCGCCGCGACCGAGGCCGAGCTGGCCCCCCAGGTCGCCGCCACCAAGCACGTCAAGGACCGCATCGAGCCCGCCCTCGCCGGCCGCCAGTCCCGAATCGTCCTGGTCTCCTCCATCGAGGACGGCCTCAAGGTCGTCGACGCGTACGGCGCCGAGCACCTGGAGATCCAGACCGCGGACGCCGCCGCCGTCGCCGACCGGGTCCGCAACGCCGGAGCGATCTTCGTCGGCCCCTGGTCGCCCGTCTCGCTTGGCGACTACTGCGCCGGCTCCAACCACGTCCTGCCCACCGGCGGCTGCGCCTGCCACTCCTCGGGCCTGTCCGTGCAGTCCTTCCTGCGCGGCATCCACATCGTCGACTACAGCCGCGACGCGCTCGCCGAGGTCGCCCACCACGTCGTGACCCTCGCCGAGGCGGAGGACCTCCCCGCCCACGGCGCAGCCCTCAAGGCACGGTTCGGCTGGAAGGTTCCGCAGCAGTGACGAACGGCAGCACCACCCGTGACGCGGGGGACGGGCTCCCCACCCGCAACGCCTGGGACGAGCTCCCCATCCGCGACGAACTCCGCGGCCAGTCCCCGTACGGAGCCCCCCAGCTCGACGTCCCCGTACGGCTCAACACCAACGAGAACCCCTACCCGCTCCCCGAGGCGCTGGTCGACCGGATCGCCGAGCGGGTCCGCGAGGCCGCCCGCGGCCTCAACCGCTACCCCGACCGGGACGCCGTCGAGCTCCGCACCGAGCTGGCCCGCTACCTGAGCCGTACCGCCGGGCACGAGGTGACAGCAGCGAACGTGTGGGCCGCCAACGGCTCCAACGAGGTCCTCCAGCAGCTGCTCCAGACCTTCGGCGGACCCGGACGCACCGCGATCGGCTTCGAACCCTCGTACTCCATGCACGCCCTGATCTCCCGGTCCACCGGCACCGGCTGGATCTCCGGCCCGCGCTCGGCGGACTTCACCATCGACGTGGACGCCGCCCGCGCCGCCATCGCCGAGCAGCGCCCCGAGGTCGTCTTCATCACCTCGCCCAACAACCCCACCGGCACCGCGGTGAACGCCGAGACCGTCCTCGCGCTGTACGACGCCGCGCAGGCCGCCGGGCCATCGATCGTCGTCGTCGACGAGGCGTACGGCGAGTTCAGCCACCACCCCTCGCTGCTCCCGCTGATCGAGGGCCGCCGCAACCTGATCGTCTCCCGGACCATGTCCAAGGCGTTCGGCGCGGCCGGCCTCCGTCTCGGTTACCTCGCCGCCGACCCGGCCGTCGTCGACGCGGTCCAGCTGGTGCGGCTGCCGTACCACCTCTCCTCCGTCACCCAGGCCACCGCGCTCGCCGCCCTGGAGCACACCGATACGCTGCTCGGGTACGTCGCGCAGCTCAAGAGCGAGCGCGACCGGCTGGTGGCCGAGCTGCGCGCCACCGGCTACGAGGTCACCGACTCGGACGCCAACTTCGTCCAGTTCGGCCGCTTCGACGACAGCCACGCCGTGTGGCAGCAGATCCTCGACCGGGGCGTCCTGGTCCGGGACAACGGCGTACCGGGATGGCTGCGGGTCACCGCGGGAACCCCGGCAGAGAACGACGCGTTCCTCGATGCGGTACGCGAACTCAAGAAGGAGCACGACGCATGAGCCCCCGCGTAGGCCGCGTGGAACGCACCACGAAGGAAACGTCCGTGCTCGTCGAGATCGACCTCGACGGCACCGGCAAGGTCGATGTCGCCACCGGGGTCGGCTTCTACGACCACATGCTCGACCAGCTCGGCCGCCACGGCCTCTTCGACCTCACGGTCAAGACCGAGGGCGACCTGCACATCGACAGCCACCACACCATCGAGGACACCGCGCTCGCGCTCGGCGCCGCCTTCAAGCAGGCCCTCGGCGACAAGGTCGGCATCTACCGCTTCGGCAACTGCACCGTCCCGCTGGACGAGTCGCTCGCCCAGGTCACCGTCGACCTCTCCGGCCGCCCCTACCTCGTGCACACCGAGCCCGAGAAGATGGCGCCGATGATCGGCGAGTACGACACGACGATGACCCGGCACATCCTGGAGTCCTTCGTCGCCCAGGCGCAGATCGCCCTGCACGTCCACGTGCCGTACGGACGCAACGCCCACCACATCGTGGAGTGCCAGTTCAAGGCGCTCGCCCGTGCCCTGCGGTACGCCGCCGAGCACGACCCGCGCGCCGCCGGCATCCTGCCCTCCACGAAGGGCGCCCTGTGACCGGCCTCAACACCATCCTGATCGTCGTCGGCCTCTTCCTGGCCGGCGGCGTCTACTCCTTCGCGAAGCAGGGGATGCCCAAGGGCGTCATCGTGCTGCTGTCGATCGGCTCCGTGATGTGCCTGGTGGCGGGCGTTCTGCGGATCCAGGGACTGTGGGACTGAGAGGCACGCTGTGACTGACAGAACGACTGGCAAGAAGAAGGTCGTCGTCTTCGACTACGGCTTCGGCAACGTCCGCTCCGCCGAACGGGCCCTCGCCCATGTCGGCGCGGACGTCGAGATCACCCGCGACTACGACCGCGCGATGAACGCCGACGGGCTGCTCGTCCCCGGCGTCGGCGCGTTCTCCGCCTGCATGGACGGGCTGAAGCGGGCCCGCGGCGACTGGATCGTCGGCCGCCGGCTCTCCGGCGGCCGCCCCGTCATGGGCATCTGCGTCGGGATGCAGATCCTGTTCGAGCGCGGCATCGAGCACGGCGTGGAGGCCGAGGGCCTGGACGAATGGCCCGGCACGGTCGGACCGCTCAAGGCCGACGTCGTCCCGCACATGGGGTGGAACACCGTCGAGGCCCCCGAGGACTCCCGGCTCTTCGCGGGCCTGGACGCCGACGCCCGGTACTACTTCGTGCACTCCTACGCGGCGCACGACTGGTCCCTCGAAGTGACCAACGCCAAGATCCGTGCCCCCAAGGTCACCTGGGCCACGCACGGCGAACGGTTCGTGGCCGCCGTGGAGAACGGTGCGCTGTGGGCCACCCAGTTCCACCCCGAGAAGTCCGGCGATGCCGGCGCCCAGCTGCTGACCAACTGGATCGAGACGCTGTAATGTCGAAGCTTGAACTGCTCCCCGCCGTCGACGTCCGCGACGGCCAGGCCGTCCGCCTCGTGCACGGCGAGTCCGGCTCCGAGACCTCCTACGGCTCCCCGCTGGAGGCGGCCCTCGCCTGGCAGCGCGCCGGCGCCGAGTGGCTGCACCTCGTCGACCTGGACGCCGCCTTCGGTACCGGCGACAACCGCGCCCTGATCGCCGAGGTCGCCGGAGCCATGGACATCAAGGTCGAGCTGTCCGGCGGCATCCGCGACGACGCGTCGCTCGCCGCCGCCCTCGCCACCGGCTGCCGCCGGGTCAACCTCGGCACCGCCGCCCTGGAGACCCCGGAGTGGGTCGCCAAGGTCATCGCCGAGCACGGCGACAAGATCGCCGTCGGCCTCGACGTCCGCGGCACCACCCTGCGCGGCCGGGGCTGGACCCGTGACGGCGGCGACCTCTACGAGACCCTCGCCCGCCTCGACGCCGAGGGCTGCGCCCGCTACGTCGTCACCGACATCGCCAAGGACGGCACCCTCCAGGGCCCCAACCTGGGCCTCCTGCGGGACGTCTGCGCCGCCACCGACCGCCCGGTCGTCGCCTCCGGCGGGGTCTCCTCGCTCGACGACCTCCGCGCGATCTCCCTCCTCGTCCCCGAGGGCGTCGAGGGCGCGATCGTCGGTAAGGCGCTGTACGCGAAGGCCTTCACGCTGGAAGAGGCCCTCAAGGCGGTCGCCGCATGAGCGAATCCGCCGGGTCCTCCACCGCTGCCTCCGTACGCCGGATCTCCACCGGCGCCCCCTGGGAGGAGAAGTTCGGCTACTCCCGCGCGGTCGAGCTCCCCAACGGGCTCGTCCTGGTCGCCGGCTGCACCTCCGTGGTCAACGGCCAGATCTCCGCGGGCTCCCCCTACGAGCAGGCGATCACCTCCTTCGAGGTCGCGTTCGCGGCGCTGGAGCAGGCGGGCCTCGGCCACGAGGACGTCGTCCGCACCCGGATGTATCTGATGCACGCCCGCGACGTGGAGGACATCGGCCGCGCCCACAAGGAGCTGTTCGACGCCGTACGCCCCGCCGCCTCCATGATCATCGTGTCCGGTTTCGTGGATCCGAGCCTGGTCGTCGAGGTCGAGGTCGAGGCCTACCGGGGAGGCACGAAGTGAGCCTCGCCGTACGCGTCATCCCCTGCCTGGACGTCGACAACGGCCGGGTCGTCAAGGGCGTCAACTTCCAGAACCTGCGTGATGCGGGCGACCCCGTCGAGATGGCCAAGCTGTACGACGCCGAGGGCGCCGACGAGCTGACCTTCCTCGACATCACCGCCTCCAGCGGCGACCGCGAGACGACGTACGACGTGGTCCGCCGCACCGCCGAGCAGGTCTTCATCCCGCTCACCGTCGGCGGCGGCGTCCGCACCCCGGACGACGTCGACAAGCTGCTGCGCGCCGGGGCGGACAAGGTCGGCGTCAACACCGCCGCCATCGCCCGCCCCGACCTCATCCGCGAGATCGCCGAACGCTTCGGACGTCAGGTCCTGGTGCTCTCCGTCGACGCCCGCCGCACCCCGGAGGGCACCTTCGAGGTCACCACGCACGGCGGCCGCAAGGGCACCGGCATCGACGCCGTCGAGTGGGCGCACCGGGCCGCCGCGCTGGGCGCGGGCGAGATCCTGCTCAACTCGATGGACGCCGACGGCACCAAGGACGGCTACGACACGGAGATGATCGAGGAGGTACGGAAGCACGTCACCGTCCCCGTCATCGCCTCCGGCGGCGCGGGCCGGCTGGCCGACTTCGCCCCGGCGATCGAGGCGGGGGCCGACGCGGTGCTCGCCGCGTCCGTCTTCCACTTCGGCGACCTGCGGATCTCCGAGGTCAAGGGCGCGCTGCGGGAAGCGGGACACCCGGTCCGCTGAGGCGCGGTCCGGGGCCAGGCGGTATCACCGGTCTCCGAGACCGGTGATACCGCCGATGCGTATCCACCGGGCGCGGCGTGAGAGTGGCGACCGCCGGCGAACGACGCCGGCAGTCACGCGGCGCACCCCGAGGCCCCCGGACGACGGGCCGGAGATCCCCGCGTGGCGCGGTTCCGCCACCACCGAGAGGATCCCCCCCCGTGCAGCAGCACCTCCCCTCCGGCACCATCCCCCCCCGCGCCCGAGCCGCCCCCGTACGCTCGCGGGTCTGCTGACCGCCGCCGCGGCCACCGCCGGTCTCCTGATGACCGCTCTGGTCCCGGGCGCCCAGGCCGCCGACAATCCCTTCGAGCGAGGCCCGGCCCCGACCGACGCCTCCATCGAGGCGAGCCGAGGCTCGTACGCCACCTCGCGGACATCCGTCTCCTCGCTCGCCGTGAGAGGGTTCGGCGGCGGCACCGTCCACTACCCGACGTCCACCGCCGACGGCACCTTCGGCGCGGTCGTCATCTCGCCCGGCTTCACCGCCTACGAGTCCTCCATCGCCTGGCTCGGCCCGCGCCTGGCCTCGCAGGGCTTCGTGGTCTTCACCATCGACACCAACACCACGCTCGACCAGCCCGCCAGCCGGGGCCGCCAACTCCTCGCCGCACTGGACTACCTGACCCAGCGCAGCTCGGTACGGTCCCGGGTCGACGCCTCCCGGCTGGGCGTGATGGGCCACTCGATGGGCGGCGGCGGCTCCCTGGAGGCCGCCAAGAGCCGCACCTCGCTGAAGGCGGCGATCCCGCTGACCGGCTGGAACACCGACAAGACCTGGCCCGAACTGCGCACACCCACGCTGATCGTCGGCGCGGACGGTGACTCGATCGCCTCCGTCGCCACGCACTCCGAGCCGTTCTACCGGTCGCTGCCCGCGTCGCTGGACAAGGCGTACCTGGAACTGCGAGGAGCCTCGCACTTCACGCCCAACACGTCCAACACCACGATCGCGAAGTACAGCATTTCGTGGCTGAAGCGATTCATCGACAACGACACCCGCTACGAGCAGTTCCTCTGCCCGCTCCCGCAGCCGAGCCTGACCATCGCGGAGTACCGGGGCAACTGCCCGCACACCGCGTAAACCCGGCGCTCCGGGCCCTGCCGCACTGTGCTCCGGCACAGCGCGGCAGGGCTCCGGCTGGGAGCGCGCACCGCACCTGGCCGTCCCCGCGCGGGACCCGGACGCGGCGCTTCCACCCTCGCCGACGCGAACGTACGGTGCCGGTGTGACCCCATCGACGACCGTGCGCAGTCCGCTCCGGCTGTACGGCCGGAACGATGAACTCGCCACTCTGGAAAGTCTGTTGGAGCTACTGTGGCAGGGTGACGGAGGTGCGCTCGTGCTGGCCGCGCCGCCCGGTCTCGGCCGTACGGCGCTGCTGCGCGCGGCTGCCGCAGCGTACCGCGACCGGGGCCCCGTGCTGTACGCCACGGCCGCCGCCGAACGTGGCGTGGCCGGTGGCGGGTCGGGCGCCCTGCTCGGCCCGCCCCTCGCCGCCGGTCCCTCGCCCGCCGCCCCGCACCCCGTGATCACTCCCGACGTACTGGCCGGCCGGCTGCGGGAACCGGTTGCCGGTCGGCCCCTGCTGGTCTGCGCCGACGACGCGCACAGGTGGGATCCGGCGTCCCGGACCGCCCTCGCCTTCGCGGCCCGCGGGCTGGGCCCGGGCAGCCGGACCGCCGTCCTGCTCTCGGCCGCCGACGGCACCGTCTTCGCCGGCCTGCCCACGCTCCACCTCGCACCCCTGGACGAGGGCGCGGCCTCGGCGTTCCTGGACCGGCTGACCCGCGGTACGGAGGGGCTCGACCCGGTCGTGCGCGCCGAACTCCTCCGCGAGGCGGCCGGAAACCCCCGCCTGCTCGCCGGGCTCACCGGCCGTCTCACCCCGGACCAGCTCGCCGGCCGCACCCCGCTGCCCTACCCCCTGCCCGGCGGCGAAGCGGTGCTGGCCGCCCACGCCGAACGCCTCGACGGCCTCCCGGACCGGACCCGCACCCTGCTTCTGCTCGCCGCCGCGGCCCAGGAGCACGAGCCGGACGGCGCCGGGGCGGACGCCCTGCTCCTGCTGCGCGCGGGCACCCGCAGCGGACTGCCCCGGACCTTCCTGGACCGGGCCCTGTTCGGCGGCACCGTCACTGAAGGCCTCCTCCAGCGGGCGGGCAGCCGCGTCCACTTCGCCCACCGCCTCGTTGCCCGCGCCGTACTCCACCACGCCTCCTGGACCCACCGCCGCGCCGCCCACGAACTGCTCGCCGCCCCTCGGCCGTCCACAGCACCAGGCGGGCCCGCAGAGCGGCAT
>NZ_NEUE01000018.1 GCF_002910905.1 Streptomyces sp. SM11
CGCCCCGCCGCCGTCCTCATCGAGGGGCCGCCCGAGGGCGACGCACTGCTGCCCCTCGCCGCCGACCCGCGGATGCGTCCTCCGGTCGCGCTTCTCGCGCACGCCGTGGACGACCCGGGGCGGGCCTCCTTCTGGCCGATGGCCGCGTTCTCGCCGGAGTGGGTGGCCATCCGCTGGGCTCTCGACCACGACGTCCCGGTCCGCTTCATCGACCTGCCCGCCGCCCACTCCCTCGCGCTCAAGGAACCCGCGCCGGGGCAGGGGAGCGACGCGGCGCCGGGGGAGCGGGCTGCGGACGGGGTCACGCCGGTCGTCGACCCGATCCGGGTGCTCGCTGAGACCGCCGGACACGACGACCCCGAACGCTGGTGGGAGGACGTCGTCGAGCACCGCGCACCCACCGGAGCAGCACCCACCGGAGCAACGCTCACCTGGGGAACGGCCGACGACGCGCTGGCGCCGTTCGTCGCGCTGGCGGAGGCCATGAGCGCTCTCCGCGAGACGTACGGCGACGGCGGGCAGCCCCGGGACGCGGTGCGCGAGGCGTACATGCGGATCCAGCTGCGTACCGCGCGCAAGGAGTTCGGGGACGACGTCGCGGTCGTGTGCGGCGCCTGGCACGTCCCCGCCCTCGCCGCGCGGACCACCCTCGCCGCCGACCGCGCCCTGCTCAAGGGCCTCCCGAAGGTCAGGACCGACCTGACCTGGGTGCCGTGGACCCACCGCCGCCTCGCCCGGCACAGCGGATACGGGGCCGGGATCGACTCACCCGGCTGGTACGGGCATCTCTTCGACGTGCCCGACCGGCCGATCGAGCGATGGATGACCAAGGTCGCCGGACTGCTGCGCGAGGAGGACCGGTTCGTCTCCACCGCCCATGTCATCGAGGCCGTCCGGCTCGCCGAGACCCTCGCCGCCCTCCGGGGCCGTCCGCTGGCCGGCCTGGGCGAGACGACCGACGCGGTGCGGGCCGTGATGTGCGAGGGGTCCGACGTTCCGCTCGTCCTCGTCCGGGACCGGCTGATCGTCGGCGAGACCCTCGGCGAGGTGCCGGACGCCGCACCGGCCGTCCCGCTGCAACGGGACCTGACCCGCAGTCAGCGGACCCTCCGGCTCAAACCGGAGGCGTCGGAACGCGAGCTGGACCTCGACCTGCGCAAGGAGACCGACGCCGCCCGCAGCCGCCTCCTGCACCGGCTGCGTCTCCTCGACATCGGCTGGGGCGACCCGGTCGCGGGGCGGGGCAGCACCGGCACCTTCCGGGAGAGCTGGCGGCTCAGCTGGGAACCGGAACTGCACGTCCGGGTCGCGGAGGCGGGCGTGTGGGGCACCACCGTGCTCACCGCCGCCACCGCGAAGGCCGAGTCGGAGGCCGTGGCGGCGACCGCTCTGGCCGACGTCACCGCACTCGCCGAACGCTGCCTCCTGGCCGGACTCCCCGACGCGCTGCCCGTCGTGATGAAGGCCCTCGCCGACCGGGCCGCCCTCGACGCGGACGTCGGCCACCTCGCGGACGCGCTGCCCGCCCTGGCCCGCTCCCTGCGGTACGGGGACGTGCGCTCCACGGACACGGCGGCGCTCGCGGAGGTCGCCGCCGGACTCGCCGAGCGGATCTGCGTCGGCCTGCCGCCCGCCTGCACCGGCCTCGACGCCGACGGGGCCGAGGCACTGCGCCGTCAGGTGGAGGCCGTGCACGGCGCGATCGGACTGCTGCTCGCCGGAACGGCCCCCGCCGAAGGGCTGCGGGAGCGCTGGGACGCCGTCCTGCACAAGCTGGCGGCCCGGGGCGCGGTCGCCGGAATCATCCGGGGCCGGGCCACCCGGCTGCTCCTGGACGAGGGACGGCTGGCGGAGGACGCGGCGGCCCGGCTGATGGGCCTGGCACTCTCGCCCGGCACCCCGCCCGCCGACGCCGCCGCCTGGATCGAGGGGTTCGTCGGCGGCGCCTCGGGCGGCGGCATGCTGCTGGTCCATGACGAGCGGCTGCTCGGCCTCGTCGACGCCTGGCTGACCGGTGTTCCCGCCGACCTGTTCACCGATGTGCTGCCGCTGCTGCGCCGCACGTTCTCCGCGTACGAACCCGGCGTACGGCGCACCCTGGGCGAGCTGGTCCGGCGTGGACCCGCTCCCGAGAGCGCCCGCCGGGACGACGCCGGCCGGGTGCCCGGAGGCTTCGGGCCCGGTCTCGACCGGGCCAGGGCCGACGCGGTGGAGCCGGTGCTGCGCCTGCTGCTCGGCCGCGGGACCGAGCCCGCGGAGGCCGCCGGATGACGACGACCACGACAACGGACCCGGACCAGACGGGCCCGGACCAGACGGGCCCGGACACGACGGACCCGGACACGACGGACCCGACGGGGGAGACGATGGAACGGACGACGACGGCACAGGCCTCGCAGGCCGTGCGGCCCACCGCCCCGCCCGAGCCCGATGCCGAACGGCTGCGGCGCTGGCGGATGGTGCTCGGCGCGGACAGCGCCGACAGCACCGGGTGCGCCCTCACCGGCCAGGACGCGGCGATGGACGATGCGTTGACCGTGCTGTACGGCGAGGGCGCCGGGAAGAAGCCCGGCGGCCGGGGCACCGGTGGCCGTTCGGCGGGACTCGGCGCGTCGGCACCATCCGTCGCCCGCTGGCTCGGCGACATCCGGACCTACTTCCCCGGCTCCGTGGTCCAGGTCATGCAGCGCGACGCGATCGACCGGCTCGGCCTGGCGGCCCTGCTCCTGGAGCCGGAGATGCTGGAGGCGGTCGAGGCGGACGTCCACCTCGTCGGCACCCTGCTCTCGCTCAACAAGGCGATGCCCGAGACGACGAAGGAGACCGCACGCGCCGTCGTCCGCAAGGTCGTCGAGGACCTGGAGAAGCGTCTGGAGAGCCGGACCAGGGCCACCCTGGCCGGCGCCCTGGACCGCTCGGCGCGGATCAGCCGGCCGCGCCACCGGGACATCGACTGGAACCGCACCATCCGGGCCAACCTCAAGAACTACCTCCCCGTCCCGGGAGGCGCGGAGGGGAGGGGCACGATCGTCCCAGAGCGCCTCGTCGGCCACGGCCGCGCCTCCCGGTCCGCCAGGAAGGACGTCGTCCTGTGCATCGACCAGTCGGGCTCGATGGCCGCGTCGGTCGTCCACGCCTCGGTCTTCGGCGCGGTGCTCGCCTCCATGCGCACCCTGTCGACCCGGCTCGTCGTCTTCGACACGGCGGTCGTCGACCTCACCGACCAGCTCGACGACCCGGTCGACGTCCTCTTCGGCACCCAGCTCGGCGGCGGCACCGACATCAACCGGGCGCTCGCCTACTGCCAGTCGAGGATCACCCGCCCCGCGGACACCGTCGTCGTCCTCATCAGCGACCTCTACGAGGGCGGCATACGCGACGAGATGCTCAAGCGGGTCGCCGCGATGAAGGCCTCAGGCGTGCAGTTCGTGGCGCTGCTCGCACTCTCCGACGAGGGAGCGCCCGCGTACGACCACGAGCACGCGGCGGCGCTCGGCGCGCTGGGCGCACCCGCGTTCGCCTGTACGCCGGATCTCTTCCCGGACGTCATGGCGGCGGCGATCGAGAAGAGGCCACTGCCCATACCGGACAAGGAGGCCCAACAGTAACCAGGGACTGGCGTGACCGGTCCTGGCCGGTGCGCATGAGTGGATGTCGGACCCGTTCATGTGTGCCGGGCGCATCCCGAACGGTTTCGAGTGCGCCGGGTCGCCGCTTTCGCGTCCCGTTCGGCGGCACGTCTCCGGGGGCGTGCCGGCCTCCTCAGGCCTCCGGCGAGCCCTGTCCGGGAGCCGGAGGGGCCACCCTCTGTGACCGTTATCACCGCTCAGGTGTGATCTGCGATTTAGGGTCACACGGAGCGCGGGGATAACCTGCCGGATGGACATGCCGCGTACTCGGACACCGTGTACGCCTCCCTAGTGACAGCGCAGTCACGTTGCCCTTCGCGGCACGCCCACGCAGAAGAACGAACCGCGATACCACTAAAAGGGACGGACGCGCGTGGACCTGTTCGAGTACCAGGCGAGGGACCTCTTCGCCAAGCACGGTGTACCGGTGCTGGCCGGTGAAGTCATCGACACGCCTGAGGCAGCCCGCGAGGCGACCGAGAAGCTGGGCGGCAAGTCTGTCGTCAAGGCGCAGGTGAAGGTCGGCGGCCGCGGCAAGGCCGGCGGCGTCAAGCTGGCAGCCGACCCCGACGAGGCGGTCGCCCGGGCGACCGACATTCTCGGCATGGACATCAAGGGCCACACGGTCCACAAGGTGATGATCGCCGAGCTGTCCCCGGAGATCGAGGCGGAGTACTACGTCTCGTACCTCCTCGACCGCACCAACCGCACCTTCCTGGCCATGGCCTCGGTGCAGGGCGGCATGGACATCGAGGAGGTCGCGGAGAAGACCCCCGAGGCCCTCGCGAAGGTCCCGGTCAACGCCGTCGACGGGGTCGACATCGTCAAGGCCCGCGAGATCGTGGCCCAGGCGAAGTTCCCGGCCGACGTGGCCGAGGGTGTCGCCGAAGCCCTGGTGACCCTGTGGGACACCTTCGTCGCCGAGGACGCCCTCCTCGTCGAGGTCAACCCGCTGGTGAAGACCAAGGACGGCCGCATCCTGGCCCTGGACGGCAAGGTGTCTCTCGACGAGAACGCCGACTTCCGCCAGCCGGGTCACGAGGCGCTCGAGGACAAGGCCGCAGCCGACCCGCTCGAGGCTGCCGCCAAGGCCAAGAACCTCAACTACGTCAAGCTCGACGGCGAGGTCGGCATCATCGGTAACGGTGCCGGTCTGGTCATGTCGACCCTGGACGTCGTCGCGTACGCCGGTGAGAACCACGGCAACGTGAAGCCCGCCAACTTCCTCGACATCGGTGGCGGCGCCTCCGCGGAGGTCATGGCGAACGGCCTGGAGATCATCCTCGGCGACCCGGACGTCACGTCCGTGTTCGTCAACGTCTTCGGTGGCATCACCGCCTGCGACGAGGTCGCCAACGGCATCGTGCAGGCGCTCGCGCTGCTCGAGTCCAAGGGCGAGAAGGTCGAGAAGCCGCTGGTCGTGCGTCTCGACGGCAACAACGCGGAGCTGGGTCGCAAGATCCTTTCCGATGCCAACCACCCGCTCGTGCAGCGCGTGGACACCATGGACGGCGCGGCCGACAAGGCCGCCGAGCTCGCCGCGGCTGCGAAGTAAGGAAGAGGGACTCAGACCACCATGGCTATCTTCCTCACCAAGGACAGCAAGGTCATCGTCCAGGGGATGACCGGCGCGACGGGCATGAAGCACACCAAGCTCATGCTCGCCGACGGCACCAACATCGTCGGCGGCGTGAACCCGCGCAAGGCCGGCACCTCCGTCGACTTCGACGGCACCGAGGTACCGGTCTTCGGCTCCGTCGCCGAGGCGATGGAGAAGACCGGCGCGAACGTGTCCGTCCTCTTCGTGCCGCCGGCCTTCTCGAAGGCCGCCGTCGTCGAGGCGATCGACGCCGAGATCCCGCTCGCCGTCGTGATCACCGAGGGCATCGCCGTCCACGACTCGGCCGCCTTCTGGGCGTACGCCGGTGCGAAGGGCAACAAGACCCGGATCATCGGCCCGAACTGCCCGGGTCTCATCACCCCCGGCCAGTCCAATGCCGGCATCATCCCGGGCGACATCACCAAGCCCGGCCGCATCGGTCTCGTGTCGAAGTCCGGCACGCTGACCTACCAGATGATGTACGAGCTCCGTGACATCGGCTTCTCCTCCGCCGTCGGCATCGGTGGCGACCCGATCATCGGCACCACGCACATCGACGCCCTCGCGGCGTTCGAGGCGGACCCGGACACCGACCTCATCGTGATGATCGGCGAGATCGGCGGCGACGCCGAGGAGCGTGCCGCCGACTTCATCGCGAAGAACGTCACCAAGCCGGTCGTCGGCTACGTCGCGGGCTTCACCGCCCCGGAGGGCAAGACCATGGGCCACGCCGGCGCCATCGTCTCCGGCTCCTCGGGCACCGCCCAGGCGAAGAAGGAGGCCCTTGAGGCCGCAGGCGTGAAGGTCGGCAAGACGCCGACCGAGACCGCCAAGCTGGCGCGCGAGATTCTCGGCGCCTGACGCAGGCAGTCAGGCCGCGGAGACACGCGGCGAACGGCGCGGGCCCGTACCCCTGAAGGACCCAGGGGGTGCGGGCCCGCGCCGTTCGTGTACGTACGTACGTGCCTGCCGCCGGGGCCACGGCTTACCGAAGCTGCGGAATCAGCCGCTCCGGGCCGTGTGCCAACTGCTCGCGCAGCGACTTCTGGAGCTTCAGGTCCTGCGCGGTGAGCTTCTGCGGACCACCGCGCGGCGGTACGCCCCCGACCCGCTCGGCGGGGGAGATCGGCTGCTCGTAGTGGGTGGGTGCGGTGTGCAGGGTCAGACCGGTCACGGCGATGAGGAGCGCGGCGCCCGCGATGACGGCCCGGGTCCACAGCCTGGCCCTGTTCTCGCTGCCGGAGCGCACGGTTCCGGCCGGCTGCGGTACGGGGACGTGCTCGGCGCGCGCGAGCCCGCCGAGCCGGTCGTGCAGCAGGGCCGACTGCTCGGCGGGCGAGCCGGCGGCCGCGAGTTCGGGGAGCCGCTCGGCGACGGCGGCGCGGGCGGTCAGCAGACGGCCCGCCGCCGCCGGGGTGCTGGCCTCCGTCTCGGCCGCGGTCTCCGGGAGGTCCAGGCCGACGCCGTCGTACAGGAGCAGCGTGCGCCGGTAGGCCGGGGGCAGATCGAGCAGCGCGTCGAACAGCGCCCGCTTGCCCGGCTCCGTGGGCGGGGCGTCGGGGTGCCGGTGCGCGCGGCGCAGCCGGTGCCAGGGGGACATCGCGTACTCGTACGCCGCCGCGCGCACCCAGCCGGCCGGGTCACGGTCGACGGCCACCTCGGGCCAGCGGTGCCAGGCCAGCTGGAAGGCGCGCTCGACGGACTCGCGGGCCAGGGTGCGGCGGCCGGCCATCAGATAGGTCTGCCGGACGAGGCCGGGGGCGGTGCGGGCGTACAGCTCGTCGAACGCCTCGGCGGGTGAGAGCCGCCGCTCGCCGGCGGCGTCCGCATCCGCGTATCCCACCGTCCCCACCGCGCTCGCATCCGTACCGGCGCCGTCCACGGGCGGGGTTTCCGGGGCGGCTCCGAGGGTGGCTCCCGGCCCCGCCGAGGCCGGAACCGTCGGAGGCGTCGGAGGCGCTGGGGGTGCCGAGGGCACTGGGGGTGCCGGGGGCGCCAGAGGTGTCGGAGGCGCCGTGGCGGGGGGCGTCTCCGGTTCGGACGCGATGAGCTTCGCGTACAGCGCGCGCCTGCGTCCGCGCGGGCTCGTGCGCCCCGTCTCCCAGGAGCGCACGGTGGCGCGCGTGACACCGACCGCCGCCGCGACCTGCTCCTCGCTCAGCGCTTTCGCCACGCGCAGTCTGCGGCGCTCCTTGGGGGAGGGCAGCGGCGGCACGGTGGCCTCGTCGGTCGTGCTCCGGGTCATGGGTGACCCCCGCCAGCGCCGCGCTGGGTGAAAAAGTACATAAACGTATATTGGGCGACACGGCGGCTGTCCGCGCGTTACCCGGGATAAGCGCGTGTCGTTGGCAGCATGGGCCGCGTGACCCAGATGACGCAACGCGGCCCGAAGGCGACGGCCGAGCGGAACCGCACCCTCGCCCTGGCCTCCGCCCTGGTGCGGGGCGCCGCCGCCGCCGGCCTCGGCCTCGGGGCGCTGACGGTGCTGGTCATGGTGGTGTGGATCAGCTCCCCGTTCCCGGACAGTGGACCGGGCGGGGCGCTGCGCGCGGCCGCCGGGGTCTGGCTGCTTGCCCACGGCGCCGGACTCGTACGCCCCGACACGCTGAGTGGCGTTCCCGCGCCCGTCGGCATGGTGCCGCTGCTGCTCGTGCTGGGCCCGGTCTGGCTGACGCACCGCGCGGCGCGTGATGCGGCGGAGCCGGAGGAGGGGCGGCCCAGGCCTTCGCAGGCAGGCGCGTTCTGCGCGGTGACCGCGGGATACCTGCTGGTGGTGGCCGGTGCGGCGGCCTATGCGCGGGGCGGCTCGCTGCGGGTGGACCCGGACACACTGGTGTTCCCGGTGGCGCTGGTGGTGGCCGGTGCGGCGGCGGCCGGGGTGTGGACGGCGGCCGGGCGGCCGTTCGGGCCCCTGCCGTCCTGGTCTCCCCTGGTGCTTCAGGAGGCGTTCGCGCGGACGCTCTTCCGCAACCGGTCCGGGACGGCGTGCCGGGCGGCCGCGGTGGGCGTGATGGTGCTGCTCGGGGGCGGTGGGCTGCTGGTCGCGGTGGCGCTCGGCCGGAACGCGGTGGCGGCCCAGGACGCGTTCCTGGCGCTCGCGGGCGACTGGCCGGGCCGGTTCGCCGTGCTCCTGCTGGCCGCCGCGCTCGTGCCGAACGCCGCGCTGTGGGGAGCCGCGTACGGGCTGGGCCCCGGCTTCTCGCTCGGTACGGGAGCCACCGCCACCCCGCTGGGCCTCGAAGGTGACCCGGCGGTGCCCCGCTTTCCCCTGCTGGCCGCTGTGCCGGACCAGGGGCCGGGCACCCTGCTGAACGGGGCGGTCCTGGCGGTGCCGGTGGCGGCCGCGCTGGCGGTCGCCTGGTTCACCGCCCGCAGGGCAGCGCCCGCCGACGCGCCCCGGGCACAGGCGTGGAGCCCACGAGAGACGGTGCTGGTGACCCTGCTCGCCGCGCTGGGGTGCGGCGTGGGAACGGCGCTGCTCACGGTGGTGGCCGGTGGGCCCCTCGGTACCGGGGCGCTGAGCGCGTTCGGCCCGGTGTGGTGGCTGACCGGCCCGGCGGCGCTGGCGTGGACCGCGGCCGTCGGCGTACCGGCGGCCCTGCTGCTGCGGTTGTGGCGACTGCGCACCCTGGGCTGGGCCTGGCGCGGGGACGTGGAGGTACCCGAAGCGGAGGAGCTCCCGGCGGCGGTCGAGGAGGAGCCGGCGGTCGTCGCGGGGCGTCCGCGTCGCTGGTGGACGCCGTGGCGTGGGCGGGGCGGCACGGAGGACGAGCCGGAGGGCGAGTCCGGCGATGCGGGGCCGGGTGGTTCCGCGGCCCCGGCCGCTCCGGGTGCTGTTCCGGCTTCCGGCCCGGCGCCCGAAGCGGCCTCCGGCGCGCTGCCGGGCCAGGGGGCGGGGCGGGGTGACGCGGGGTTCGAGCCGTACGACTTCCTCCCGGCCGCCCCCTGGCACGAGAAAGACTTCAGGGAGGCCCGTCGGGCCTCCCTGAAGCAGGGGTCCGGCGGACTGATGGCCGACTTCCCCGCCGCTTTCCCCGCCGATCTCGCCGCGGACCGTCCTGTGGCGGAGCCGGACGGCCCGGAGACTACTTCTTGACGCCGAAGAACGGCTCCAGCGGCTTCGGCAGCTGGTCGTTGCAGGCCACCGCGCCGGTCTTGGTCAGGGCGTCGTTCACGCAGGTGTAGTAGTCGCGGTAGACGAGCTGCACGGTGAACGTCGTCGCCACGATGAGCAGCGCCAGCAGGGCGGTCACCAGGCCGCTGACGGCCGCCGTGGTCTGCTGCCTGCTGCTGACGCCCTGCGGGGCGGCGGGCGCGGGCGCGGCGGGTGCGGCCCCGGAGACGTCGTCCGCCGTGGCTCCGGGGCTGGAAGCGGCCCCGGCCGCCCCCGTGCCGCCCGCCCCCGTGCGGTCGGTCGTGGAGGCGTTCTTCAGCGGGGTGCGGAGCGCGCTGATCGCCCAGTACGCCGAGAGCGCACCCAGCAGCAGGGCGAGCTCCGTGAACTCGAAGAGGGCGAAGAAGAAGGCCCACATGCCGCCGAGCACCGCGTAGCGGGCGCGCCGCTGTGCGGGGTCCGTGGGGTCCCAGCGTGGTCCGCCCGGCCCGCCGCGGTCGGTTCCGCCCTTGCCCCCGGGGCCGCCGGATCCGTTGCCCCCGGGGCCGCCGCCGAAGCCGCCGTTGCCCCGGCCGGGCTGCTTGCTGCTCCACTGGCTGCCCCACGACGGGCGGTCGCCGAAGGAGCCGTCGGCGTCGGACCCACCGTTCTCGCCCGGCCCGTCGGACCCGTTGGATCCGTCCGGCGCGGAGGGACGGCGCGGCTGCCACGGCTGGTCCGGACGGTCCGCGGGCGGCGCGGCGAACGGGTTGTCCTCCGGCGGCTTCCCGGCGGAGCCGGAGACCGGAGCGGATCCCGAGGAGGAACCGGTGGAGGAGGAACCCGGCGCGGAGGTCCCGGAGGAGGAGCCCCCCGAGGAAGAGGGGCCCGATGAGGAGGAGCCCGAGGTGGAGGAGCCCGGTGAAGAGGACTGGCGTTCCCGCATCAGCGGAGCGGACCGCTCGGGCAGGGGGAGGCGGAAGGCGGTGCTGCGGCGTCGGTCCGGCATGTGGTGAACGTCTTCCCCATCTCGTCATGTCCGCCCGGAGGACGGTTCGTCCGCCGGGAGGAGCCCGGTGGACGGTGAGCTGTCCCCTGACGCTACCTCCCGGTCACGCCCCCGTCCCGTGGGGGCCGTCGGGTGTGCCGGTATCGTTGCTGACGGTCGGCCCGTTCGTAGGGTTCCCCGTATCGGGCGAAGCGATACTTTCGTACGACCCTACAAAGAGCATGCCGCACCTGCGTCACCCCGCGGTCATCACGTGAGAAAGGGCCCCGACGTGGCCTCCCCGCCCCCCTCAGCCTCTCCTGCCAGGCTGGTCGTGCTGGTCTCCGGATCCGGTACGAATCTCCAGGCGCTCCTCGACGCCATCGACGACGACCCCGAGGGGTACGGAGCGCGGATCGTCGCGGTCGGCGCGGACCGCGACGGGACCGGTGGTCTGGAGCGTGCGGAGCGGGCCGGAATCCCCACGTTCGTGTGCAAGCTCAAGGGCCACGCGACGCGTGCGGAGTGGGACGGGGCGCTCGCCGCGGCCGTCGCCGAGCACCGTCCGGACCTCGTCGTCTCCGCCGGTTTCATGAAGATCGTGGGCCCCGCGTTCCTCGCCGCTTTCGGCGGCCGGTTCGTCAACACCCACCCCGCCCTGCTGCCCAGCTTCCCCGGCGCCCACGGAGTGCGTGACGCACTCGCGTACGGCGTCAAGGTCACGGGCTGCACCGTCCACTTCGTCGACGACGGCGTCGACACCGGTCCGATCATCGCGCAGGGCGTGGTCGAGGTGACCGAGGAGGACACCCCGGAGGGCGAAGCCGCCCTTCACGAACGCATCAAGGAAGTCGAGCGCTCGCTGCTCGTCGAGGCCGTGGGGCGGATCGCCCGTGACGGCTATCGCATTGAGGGACGAAAGGTTCATCTCGGTCATGTCGGTGAATAAGCCCATCCGCCGCGCCCTGGTCAGTGTCTACGACAAGACGGGGCTCGAAGACCTCGCCCGCGGTCTGCACGAGGCGGGCGTCGAACTCGTCTCCACCGGCTCCACCGCCGGAAGGATCGCCGCCGCCGGAGTTCCGGTCGCCAAGGTCGAGGAGCTCACCGGCTTCCCCGAGTGCCTGGACGGCCGCGTCAAGACGCTGCACCCCCGGGTGCACGCCGGCATCCTCGCCGACCTCCGCCTGGACGCCCACCGCGAGCAGCTCGCCGAGCTCGGCGTCGAGCCCTTCGACCTGGTCGTGGTGAACCTCTACCCGTTCAAGGAGACCGTCGCCTCGGGCGCCTCCGACGACGAGTGCGTCGAGCAGATCGACATCGGCGGCCCCTCGATGGTCCGCGCCGCCGCGAAGAACCACCCGTCGGTCGCCGTCGTCACCAGCCCCGGGCGGTACACCGACGTCCTCGCCGCGGTCAAGGACGGCGGCTTCGACCTCACCGCCCGCAAGCGGCTGGCCGCCGAGGCGTTCCAGCACACCGCGGCGTACGACGTGGCCGTTGCCTCCTGGTTCGTGGACGACTACGCGGCCGCCGACGACTCGGGCCTGCCCGAGTTCCTCGGCGACACCTTCACCCGCAAGAACGTCCTGCGCTACGGCGAGAACCCGCACCAGCCCGCCGCGCTCTACACCTCCGGCGACGGAGGTCTCGCCGAGGCGGAGCAGCTGCACGGCAAGGAGATGTCCTACAACAACTACACGGACACCGACGCCGCCCGCCGCGCCGCCTACGACCACGCCGAGCCGTGCGTCGCGATCATCAAGCACGCCAACCCGTGCGGCATCGCCATCGCCGACGACGTCGCCACCGCGCACCGCAACGCGCACGCCTGCGACCCGCTCTCCGCGTTCGGCGGCGTCATCGCCGTCAACCGGCCGGTGAGCGTCGAGATGGCCGAGCAGGTCGCGGAGATTTTCACCGAGGTCATCGTCGCCCCGGCCTACGAGGACGGTGCCGTCGAGGTGCTGGCCCGCAAGAAGAACATCCGTGTGCTGCGCGCCCCCGAGGCCCCGGCCACCGCGTTCGAGGTCAAGGCCATCGACGGCGGCGCGCTGCTCCAGGTCACCGACCGCCTCCAGGCGGACGGCGACGACCCGGCCAACTGGACCCTGGCCACCGGCGAGGCGCTCTCCGAGGCGGAGCTGAAGGAGCTGGCCTTCGCCTGGAAGGCATGTCGCGCGGTCAAGTCCAACGCGATCCTGCTCGCCAAGGACGGCGCCTCGGTCGGCGTCGGCATGGGCCAGGTCAACCGGGTCGACTCCGCGAGGCTCGCCGTCGAGCGGGCGGGCGAGGAGCGGGCAGCAGGCTCGTACGCCGCGTCCGACGCCTTCTTCCCGTTCCCCGACGGCCTGGAGATCCTCACGGCCGCCGGTATCAAGGCCGTCGCCCAGCCCGGCGGATCCGTCCGCGACGAGCTGGTGATCGAGGCCGCGAAGAAGGCGGACGTGACGATGTACCTCACCGGGACGCGCCACTTCTTCCACTGAGCAGCACCCGAGGCCGCACCTCCGGCAGGGGGGTGCGGCCTCGGCCGTGCCGGTGGTGTCCGTCGTGTATGTCGTACGGAATCCGCTCGCCGCTCTGTTCTAATGAACGCCCGTGGAAATCCCTAGCGGGGGCAGTCACCGTGCTTGAGCTGAACAAGAGTGGAACGGGCCGGTCGGAACCGGGACGCCTGCCCGCCCAGGGCCCGGGGCCGGACGCCGCCGCGCCGGACGCCCGTCCGGCCGGCGATGCGCCGCGTACGGGCGCTGCCGCTGCCGCCCGCGTACCCCTGCGCCCGTACCTCATCGCCGGCGCGATCCTTTGCGCGCTCTACTTCCTCTACTCGTACTTCCAGTACGCCCGTTTCGGCTCGCCCTCCTGGGACCTGGGGATCTTCGAGCAGGAGGTCAGGGCGTACGCCGGGTTCGACGCCCCGGTCGTCGACATCAAGGGGCCCGGTTATCTGATCCTCGGCGACCACTTCTCCCCGATCGTGGCGCTGCTGGCCCCGCTGTACTGGCTCTGGCCGTCGGCCGAGGCCCTGTTGTTCGCACAGGCCGCGCTGTTCGCGCTGGGGGCGGTCATCGTCGGCCGCACCACCCAGCAGCTCCTCGGCGGGCGCTCCGGGCTCTGCGTCACCGTCGCCTACGGGCTCTCCTGGGGAATCCAGGAAGCGGTGAAGGCCGACTTCCACGAGATCGCGTTCGCCGTACCGCTGCTGGCCCTCGTCTGCCGTGCCCTGCTCCTGCGGCGCTGGACGGCCGCCCTGCTGTGGTCGCTGCCCCTGGTCCTGGTCAAGGAGGACCTGGGCGCCACCGTGGCGGTCGTCGGCTTCCTGCTCTTCGTGTACGGCCGTCGGCTCCAGGGCGCGCTGCTCGCCGCGTTCGGGGTCGTGGCCTTCGTCGTCACCCTCGTGGTCCTCATCCCGGCGGCCAGCAGCGCGGGGACGTACGACTACTGGACGAAGATCGAAAAGGATGGTGAGCAGGACGTCTCGGTGCTGGACTCCGTCCTCGGCGTCCTCGACTCCTCCGTCAAGATCGAGATGCTGGTCTTCCTGATCGGCATCACCGCGTTCATGGCGCTGTGTTCACCGCTGACGCTGCTGATCATCCCCACGCTAGGCTGGCGGTTGCTCTCGCAGGACAGCAACCACTGGGGCATGGTCTGGCACTACAGCGCGATCCTCATGCCGGTGCTCTTCCTCGCGCTGGCCGACGGCGTCCGCCGCAGCCGCGACTCGCACCGCCCCTGGCTCGCCTCGTACGCGAAGGCCGCCGTGCCCGTCGCGGCCGCGATCGCCGTCGCGATGACCCAGCACCTGCCGCTGCGCGATCTGCTGCGCCCGGAGACCTACCGCACCGACAACGCCCGCAGCCAGGCGGCCCGGGCGGCGCTGGACGCCATCCCGGTCGGGTCGCGGGTCGAGACGGACATCACGCTGATGGCCCACCTCACCTCCGACCGCACCGTCTACTGGGTCGGCGGGGCCCCGGGCACCGCACCCGACATCGTCGCCATCAACCTGGACTTCGGCTGGTCCCGCCCGATCCAGGACCCGGTGGCGTACGCCCAGCAACTGCACCCCGAGGCGCGCTACCGGCTCAAGCACCGCGGCGGCAGCTTCGTGGTGATGGAGCGCACGACACCGGAGCCGGCGGAGATCCCGGGCGTACGGGGCGACTGACCGGGCCGCCGTCGCCGGACCTGCCGCGAGGGCCGCACCCGATCACGGGGTGCGGCCCTCGCGGCAGGTCCGGACAGGCGCGTCAGCCGGCCTTGACGACCACCGTCGAGCAGACCTTGTCCGCGAACGTCTGCTTCTTCTCGTCCCACAGCGGCCACAGGAAGCCGATGTAGCACGGCGAGTCGAGGATGTGGGCCAGGCGGCGGACGAAGGCCATGCCGAAGCCCAGCGGGCGGCCGTCGGCCTCGCGCAGCAGGCGGATGCCCACGGCCTTCTTGCCGATCGTCTGGCCGGTGGTGCCCTCCTGGTACAGCTGCCAGATGCCGAGGCCGAACGCCAGGAGGGCGCCGATCATGACCATCACGCCGCCGGCCGAGTCGCCCATGGCGCTGCCGATGGCGATGAAGACGATGTACGGGATGAAGATGATGAGCCCGTCGATGATGGTCCCACCGAACCGCAGACCCCAGTGGGCCAGCTCCGGCATGCCGCCGCCGTAGCCGGGCTGCTGCGGGTAGCCGTCGTAGGGCTGGCCGGGCTTCTGCTGCGGGTAACCGGGCTGCTGGGGGTACCCCGGCTGCTGCTGCGAATAGCCGTAGCCCTGCGGCGGGACACCCTGCGGAGCCTGCTGCGGGTAGCCGTAACCGGGCTGTCCCTGCGGCGGTCCCTGGGGCGGTCCCTGGGGAGGCTGGCCGGGCTGCTGCCCGTACGGGTTGTTCGGGTCGCCGAAGCTCATAAGGGGTGTTCCTTCAACAGACGTGTGGGGACGACATGGCCACACGGAGGAAGGACATCGGTCAGCGGCCCGCCCCCCGTACAACCGCGGACTTCATCGTTATGAGCGGAGTCCCTTTTTGTCCAGTCCGGAGCCCTGGAAGTTGTGCAAGTGCAATCTCCGGTACGGGGGTGGCACCGGCAATTGGTATGCGGGCGGGGTCATCCGCGAGGATGGGCCCATGACTGCCCAGATTCTCGATGGCAAGGCCACCGCTGCCGCGATCAAATCCGATCTGACCGTCCGTGTGGCGGCCCTCAAGGCGCAGGGGATCACTCCCGGCCTCGGAACCCTTCTCGTCGGGGACGACCCGGGCAGCCGGTGGTACGTCAACGGCAAGCACCGTGACTGCGCCCAGGTCGGCATCGGCTCCATCCAGCGCGAACTTCCCGACACCGCCACGCAGGAGGAGATCGAGGACGTCGTCCGGGAGCTCAACGCCAACCCCGAGTGCACCGGTTACATCGTCCAGCTGCCGCTGCCCAAGGGCATCGACACCAACCGGGTCCTGGAGCTGATGGACCCGGCGAAGGACGCCGACGGGCTGCACCCGATGAGCCTCGGCCGTCTCGTGCTCAACGAGACCGGCCCGCTGCCCTGCACCCCGCAGGGCGTCGTCCAGCTGCTGCGCGCGCACGGGGTGGGGATCAACGGGGCGCACGTCGTGGTCGTCGGACGCGGTGTCACCATCGGCCGGTCGATCCCGCTGCTGCTGACCCGTAAGTCGGAGAACGCCACGGTGACCCAGTGCCACACCGGCACCCGGGGCCTCGCCTCCCACCTGCGGCAGGCCGACATCATCGTCGCCGCCGCCGGGGTGCCGCACCTGATCAAGCCCGAGGACGTGAAGCCGGGCGCGGCCGTGCTCGATGTCGGCGTCAGCCGGGACGCGGACGGCAAGATCGTCGGCGATGTGCACCCGGGGGTCCGCGAGGTGGCCGCCTGGGTCGCCCCGAACCCCGGGGGCGTCGGTCCGATGACCCGTGCGCAGCTGCTGGTCAACGTTGTCGAGGCGGCCGAGCGGGCCGCCTCCGAGGTCGCCGACGCCGCCGCCGCGGGCTGACAGCCCGGATCCGGAGGAAACCCCATGGGTGCTGGTACGAGTCCGGCCGACCCCGCCTCCGCGGGCCGGGCGGCGGACGAGCAGGGCGAGCCGGAAGGGCAGGCCGGGCAGGCCGGGGCCGGCGTGCCGGACGAACCGGCCACGGACAAGGCCACGGACAAGGCCACGGACAAGGCCGAGACCGCCGGGCGGGACGCCGAGACCGCCGGGCGGGACGACACGACCGCCGGGCGGGACGACACGACCGCCGGGCGGCCCCGCCGGTCGCGGCGGTTCCCGCGGTTCACCCGGGACACCGCCCGGCCCGAGGGCGGCGGGCGGGCGGCGTCCGGTGGCTCGCCCGCCCCGGCCCGGCAGTGGCCGCTGCTCACCGTGCTCTGCGTGGCGGGCCTCGGCCTGCTGATCGTGGCCCTGGACCCGTTCCACGAGGCGTTCCGTATCGGCACCATCCTGATCGGCGGCGGGCTGATCGCCGGTGCCGCGCTGCGCTGGGTGGTGCCCTCGGTCGGGATGCTGGCGGTACGTTCCCGCTTCACCGACCTCGTCACGTACGGGCTGATGGGCACGCTGATCGTGCTCCTCGCGCTGGTCGCACAGCCCAGGCCGTGGCTGGACGTCCCGATCATCGAGGACGCGGTCCGCTTCACGGTCCGCTAGAGCGTTTCCCGGCCGACCGCGGTGTCCGTCCCCACCCCCGAGGGGGGACGGACACCACGGCGGAACGGGGCCACCGGGCAAGAAGCCCGGCATGCGGCGAGATGGGCGACCTTGCCCCGTCCCGACTCCAGCGTCGTGGACATGAAAGGCCGGAACAAGCGCTCACTGTGGCCTGTGGCACGGAAGTGACCATTCCGGCACGGTGTGATCGCCGCGCAACGATGGCAGACTGGCACGGCGCACAGAGCGGCACGGAGCAGGCAGAGCAGTGGACGGAACAGTGATCGGGGCGCGTGAAGTCACGCACCCCGTCCCGAATGCTCCCGTGCGCCCCCTTCAGGAACTGACAACCCGGTTCCGCACATCCTCGTGGATAGTCCAGCTGACGGTCCGGAACGGACGGACAGCGGGCGGACCGGGGGATGGGCGGGCCGGGGGACCGGCCGCAGCGGGGCACAGCAAGGACGTCCGGGGGACATGAGGGGGGAAACGCGATGCCTCGTTGGAAGGCACTGCCCGAAGAGCTCGACCCGCAGATCAGGGAGTTCGCCAGCCAGCTGCGCCGGCTCGTCGACCGCAGCGGGCTGAACATCAACGCGGTGGCCGACCGCACGGGTTACAGCAAGACGTCCTGGGAGCGGTATCTCAACGGGCGTCTGCTCGCCCCGCGCCGGGCCGTCGTCGCCCTCGCCGAGGTGACGGGCACCCCGCAGCACCACCTCACGACCATGTGGGAGCTGGCGGAGCGGGCCTGGAGCCGGGCCGAGATGCGCCACGACATGACGATGGAGGCCATCCGCATCACGCAGGCCCGGGCCGCGCTCGGCGAGCTCGGCACGGC
>NZ_NEUE01000019.1 GCF_002910905.1 Streptomyces sp. SM11
CCGTCGGGTACGGCACGTACGGGGTGCTGCGCGGGCCGAGCGTCAAGCGGATCACCGTCCCGCTGGCCAGACTGCCCCGCGCCGCCCACGGCTTCCGGATCGCCGTGGTCAGCGACATCCACATCGGCCCGATCCTCGGCCGCGCCCACACCCGCCGGATCGTCGACACGATCAACGCGACCTCACCCGACCTGGTCGCCGTCGTCGGCGACCTCGTCGACGGGTCCGTCGCGGACCTGGGCTCCGCCGCCGAACCGCTGGCCGCCCTGCGCGCCCGGCACGGCAGCTACTTCGTCACCGGCAACCACGAGTACTTCTCCGGCGCCGAGCAGTGGGTCGATCACGTCCGCGAACTGGGCCTGATCCCGCTGGAGAACGCCCGGGTGGAGGTCGAGGGCTTCGATCTCGCGGGCGTCAACGACATCGCGGGCGAGACCGAGGGCCAGGGGCCCGACTTCGGCAAGGCGCTGGGCGACCGGGACCGGGGCCGCGCCGCCGTCCTCCTCGCGCACCAGCCCGTCGTCATCCACGACGCCGTCGAGCACGGTGTCGACCTCCAGCTCTCCGGCCACACCCACGGCGGACAGCTCTGGCCCGGCAACCTCCTCGCCGAGCTGGCCAACCCCACCCTCGCCGGGCTCGAACGCTACGGCGACACCCAGCTCTTCGTCTCGCGCGGCGCGGGCGCCTGGGGGCCGCCCGTCCGGGTGGGCGCCCCGTCCGACATCACCGTCGTGGAGCTCGCCTCCCGGCAGACGTAGGGCGTGCCCGGCAGACGTAGGGCGCGCCAGGCGGACCAGCGCCTGGTTCCGTTGCGGCTGCGACGGTCCCGGGTCCCGGATCCATCATCATGGAATCCACACCGGAGGGTCACCCTCAGCTACGGAAATCTGCAGGTGGGAGGCAGGAAACAGCCTTTTCGGACAGGGGTTCCCGAGCGTGTCCAATAAAAGGCTGTGAGTGCACCATTTACTCTTCCAGATGTGAAAATCGTGTGATTGGGTAAGCGCGAACATGCGGCGATGTGCGCGTCTGAGCGCAACTGCCGAGGTGGGGCTGGTAAGGGAGAGCACGGCAATGCGGTCGGTCCGGGTACGGATTCTCGCGATTTTCGCGGTATTGGTCATCGCAGGCGTCGGCGCCTGGCAACTGCTCCCGTCGGGGGAGGCGAAGGCCGACGCGATCACCGTCGGGACATCGGATGTCGTCACATCCCTCGACCCGGCGGGTGCGTACGACGCGGGTTCCTGGGCGATCTACAGCAACATCTACCAGTCGCTGATGACCTTCAAGCCCGGTGCTGTCACGCCGGAACCCGACGCCGCCGAGAGCTGCGGATTCGTCGGGCAGAAGCTCCAGACGTACCAGTGCAAGCTCCGTGACGACCTGACCTTCTCCAACGGCCGCAAGATCACCGCCGAGGACGTCAAGCACTCCTTCGACCGGATCTTCACGATCAAGTCGGACGTCGGCCCCTCGGGGCTCTTCACCACGCTCGACACGGTGACGACCGAGGGCCGCACGATCACGTTCAACCTGTCCGGCAAGGACGCGACCTTCCCGCAGAAGATCGCCACCGGCGCCGCGGCGATCGTCGACCCGACCAAGTACCCCGGGGACAAGCTCCGTGCGGGCGGCCAGGTCGACGGCTCCGGCCCGTACGTCCTCAAGTCGTACGAGTCCGGGAACCGCGCCGAACTGGTGCCGAACCTGAAGTACCGGGGTGCGCTCAAGAAGACCGGCGAGGCGGTCACCATCCGCTACTTCAAGACCTCCGAGGACCTGCAGACGTCCTGGGACGCCGGTGACGTGGACATCGCCCACCGCCAGCTGCCGGCCGAGACCCTCGCCGAACTGAACGTGAACGACCCGGACGTGCGGGTGACCGAGGCGGCCAGCGCCGAGATCCGCAACGTCATCTTCAACTCCCGTGACGACTCGCCGTTCGGGAAGAAGGCGGTCCGCCAGGCGGTCGCCGCGCTCCTCGACCGGGGGCCGCTGGTCCGGAAGGTCTACCAGGGCACGGTCGACCCGCTGTACTCGCTGATCCCCACCGGTTACATCGGGCACAGCACCCCGTTCTTCGACGCCTACCCCTCCTCCGATCCCGAGCGCGCCGCGAAACTGCTGGAGCAGGCCGGGGTGGAGACGCCGGTCGCGGTCGACTTCGCGTACCGCGAGGGCGACATGTACACCAAGGAGACCGCCGAGCTGCGGCGTCAGATGGAGAAGGACGGGCTGTTCGAGGTCTCGGTCGAGGCCGTGGAGTGGACGAAGTACCAGAAGGGGTACGCGGCCGGTGAGTACGACATGTACACCGTCGGTTGGTTCCCGGACTTCCCGGACCCCGACACCTTCAGCCAGCCGCTCGTCGGCAGCGAGAACGTCCTGCACAGTGGCTACTCCAGCAAGAAGATGGATCAGCTGATCACCGCCACGCAGCAGTTCAGCGACCGCAGCCGGACCTCGAACGAATTCAAGGAGATGCAGTCCCTGGTCGGCGAGGACGTCCCCCTGCTGCCGCTGTGGCAGAAGAAGGACTACGTCGTCGCCAAGTCCGACGTCGCCGGCTCCCAGTACCTCTCCGACGGCACCGGCACCTGGCGTCTGTGGGAACTCAGCTGGATCTGACCGGGCCGGCCGGACGGCCGGGCTCCGCCCCGGCCGTCGCCGTACCCGGCAGGAACTCCACCAGCAGCGCGTGGATCTGCCGCACCAGCGGTCGCAGCACCCGGAACCGGGAGAGCGCGATGGCCCGTGCGGCGATCGGCGCGGTGCGCTCGACCAGCCGTCGGCTTCGCTCGGCGCCCTCGGTCCGGTCGTACACCCAGAACAGCACCAGGCCCATCTGCATCAGCCACATCAACTGCGGCAGCAGCGGAGCCAGTTCCGGATCGCTCTTGACGTCCGCCCCGGCGATGCAGCGCTCGTGGATGGAGATCGCCGCGTCGCGGGCGGCCCCCGAGTCCTCGGAGAACGGGGAGAGCGGACTGTCGGGGTCGGCCGCGTTCTTGAAGAACTGCGCGGCGAAGCGGTGGTACGGCTCCGCCACGTCCAGCCAGCCGAGCAGCACCCCCCGGACGCGTACGGTCAGATCGCCGTCGCCCTCCAGCACGGGCCGGACCGCCGCCGCGTGTTCGCCGGCGATCCGGTCGTAGAAGCCCTGGACCAGGTGCTCCTTGGAGGAGAAGTAGTAGTAGGCGTTCCCGACCGAGACGCCCGCCTCCTGGGCGATGGCCCGCATCGTCGTCCGGTCGTAGCCGCGCTCCGCGAAGAGCCGGAGCGCCGTTTCGAGGATCAGCGTGCGGGTCTGCTCGCTCTTCGCGGCCTTGGCCGGCTTGTTCTCCTGCACGTTCTTCTCTTCCTTCACCACGAGCCCAAGGTTAACGGGGACCCCACGGTCCTCCGGGCGGGGCGCCGCACTTCCGGGCCCCGGGGGCGCAGGGCGGCACGGCCATCGAGCGGTAGCGGGCGGCGGCCAGCACGGTGCCCCGGGCGAAGGGCCGGCCCGCGGGGGTGGTCAGCCAGTGAGCCCTGGAGCGGTACCTGGCGAGCGCCCACAGGCAGACGATCCAGGCGGAGGTCTCCCGGTAGACCTGTCCCAGATCGCCGACCACGGTGATCTCCTGGAGCGTCGCCGCATGGTCCAGCTCCGGGAACCGCCGCCGCGCCTCGGCCGATCCGGCCGGTACGAGGTCCAGCGGTACGAGCTGCCGCTGCCGCTGGAGCCAGTGCCGCAGGTGGACGCAGAGCGGGCACCGCGCGTCGTAGAGCACGGTGAGCTGGCGTACGGGGGCGGGCCCGGTCACCGGACGCACTGCCCGGGTGCGGGTGCGGGTGCGGGCGCGGGTGCGGCCCACGGGCCGTGGGGTCCCGGAGGCGTCCAGCCCTGCGGCGGCACGGGCGGGGTCTGTTCGCGCTCCAGGGCGCTGCGGCGGCGGATCCGGCTGAGCAGCCACACATTGCCCAGGTGCATGACGCCGAGCACCAGCAGGACCACGCCGACCTTCACCGAGAGGGCCTCGAACAGCTCGCGGGCGTTGGCGACCCCGTCTGCGTTCTTGAGGTAGAGCGTGACGAACCCGAGGTTGACCAGGTAGAAGCCCACCACCAGCAGGTGGTTGACGGCTTCGGCGAGCTTCTCGTTCCCGCGCAGCACATCGGCGAGGAAGATTCGCCCGTTGCGGCTGAGCGTGCGGGCGACCCAGACGGTGAGCGCCACGCTGATCAGCAGGTAGATGACGTACGCGACAACAGTGAGGTCCATGCCCCACCCTTCTTTGGACGCGTTCAAAAATGCTCGTGAGCATGACCGTAGACCCCTTCTTGAACATGTTCAAGAAGGGGTCTACGGGGAGAGTCAAAGAGCTTTGGACTCGTTCGGATCAGCGGGCCCGGTCGGCTCGGGCAGTCCGGTCGGCTCCGTCAGCGCGTCGGCGATCTCCGTGCGCAACGCCTCGCCGTGCAGCGGCGTCAGCTCCGAGAGCGCCGCGTTCCACTCCTCGGCCGCACTCTCCACCGCCTCCCGGAAGCCCCGCGTCATCGGGCCCCGGGCGAAGAACAGCGCCACCGCGCCCACCGGCCGCAGCAGCCACCGCCCGCGTACTCCCAGCACCACGGAGACCTGCCAGGAACCGTCCTCGGCCGGGCGGGGGGTGATGGTCAGACGGGCCCTGCCCAGCCGGTGCACCGCCTTTCCGGACACCGGGGGCCGGGCGGCCGGAGGTGCCGCGTGCGGCCGGTCCACCGCCGCCCACCAGGCGGCGAGATCGGCCTTGCCGCGCCCCGAGAAGCGGTACAGCGAACCGCCCTTCGGGTTGTGCCCGGACAGGGAGAGCTCCAGGGCCCTCGGCGTCAGCGGATCGCGCAGCCGCATCTTCGCCCGGACGGAGAAGGAGTCCTCCTCCATGAGGCTCTCCACCTCTATGGAGCGTGAGGGCCGCCACTCGCGCAGGACGGCCGCCCCCGACACCGGGGGAGTCCCCGTCGTGCCGTCCGTGCCGTCCGCGCTGTCCGTGCCGTCCGTGCTTTCAGCGTCGGCCGGATCCGGGGTGCTCCCGTACCGCGCCCCCGGCCGCAGGTGACGTCCCTTCAGCAGCCGGACGCCGTCCACGGCCCGCCCGTCGGCCAGCAGGATCGCCCCGTCCTGCTCCCGGGAGGCGTCGAGAAGGTCCACCACGGCGCCGGCGGCCTCCTCGAACCAGCCGCGGTCCAGGGCGGCGACGGAGACCGTGTGCTCGAAACGCGCCATGGGCGGACCCCGTGACTCAGGCGCTCATGGAGCGGGCCTGGTTGAGCTGGCCCATCACCGCGGGGAAGGTGTACGGGCCCATGGCCGGGATCATCGTGGAGTGGTACCGGCCGCCGCTGGACACCGTTACCTGGATGAAGCCGGTGGTCTGCTTCTCCTTCATCAGCAGGAACAGCAGACCGATCAGGCAGAACAGGGCGAAGACGATCGCCAGCACGACCGCGTGCGTCGGGATCTTCTCCTCCGTGCGCGACATGTCCGTGGCCGTCCAGACCGCGCCCTTGAGCGGCATCGACCCGGACGGGGTGACGATCGCGTCGCTCATCACGGTGATGTCGCCGATCGACAGCACCGGGACACCGCCCTGCCCCGGTGCGCCCTGCGGCACCGGAAGGTACTGGCCGGGCATCGTCGGCTGCGCCGCGTCGGGGTAGCCGTAGCCGGGGCCGGGCTGGGCCGCGGTCTCCGGCAGCGGCTGCGGGTAGCCGTAGGCCGGCGGGGCGCCCGGCGCCGGGTAGCCGTACCCCTGGCCGTCGGCCACGGTCGGCTGGTGGCCGGGCTGCTGGGGCGGGCCCCACTTGTACGCGTCGTCCGCGTACGGATTCGGCTCGCTCACGACGATCCCCGTTCTCTTTCGGTCTTCAGCTCCGCTGAACCGTACCGCCCGTGCGGCCCCGGCGCAGCAACAGGCCCCGCCCCCGGCAGCGGTCGCGCTGCGGGGGCGGGGCCTGTCGACGTAACAGGTGCTACGAGCGGGTCAGAAGCGACGCGTGATGAGCGCGCGCTTCACCTCCTGGATCGCCTTGGTGACCTCGATGCCACGCGGGCAGGCGTCCGTGCAGTTGAACGTGGTGCGGCAACGCCACACGCCGTCACGGTCGTTGAGGATCTCCAGCCGCTGCTCGCCGGCCTCGTCGCGCGAGTCGAAGATGAAGCGGTGCGCGTTGACGATCGCCGCCGGGCCGAAGTACTGGCCGTCGTTCCAGAACACCGGGCACGAGGACGTGCACGCGGCGCACAGGATGCACTTGGTGGTGTCGTCGAACCGCTCGCGGTCCTCGGCGGACTGCAGACGCTCGCGGGTCGGCTCGTTCCCCTTGGTGACGAGGAAGGGCATGACGTCGCGGAACGCCTGGAAGAACGGGTCCATGTCGACCACGAGGTCCTTGAGGACCGTGAGGCCCTTGATGGCCTCCACCATGATCGGCTTGTCCGGGTTGATGTCCTTGATCAGCGTCTTGCAGGCGAGCCTGTTCTTGCCGTTGATCCGCATCGCGTCGGAGCCGCAGATGCCGTGCGCGCAGGAACGGCGGAACGTCAGGGTTCCGTCGAGCTCCCACTTGATCTTGTGAAGGGCGTCGAGGACACGCTCCTTCGGGTCGATCTCGATCTGGAAGTCCTGCCACTGGACCTCGTCGGAGACCTCGGGGTTGAAGCGGCGGATCCGGAACGTGGCGGTGATGAACGGGGAGTCGGCGAAGCCGGCTTCGGGCTTCGCGGTCCCGTCGGTCTTGTCCAGGGTCGGGGTAGCCATCAGTACTTACGCTCCATCGGCTGGTAGCGGGTCGTCACGACCGGCTTGTAGTCGAGGCGGATCGACTCGGCGCCGTCGGCGGCCACCTCGCGGTACGCCATGGTGTGGCGCATGAAGTTGACGTCGTCGCGGTTCGGGAAGTCCTCGCGGTAGTGACCGCCGCGGGACTCCTTGCGGGCGAGCGCGGAGACCGCCATGACCTCGGCGAGGTCGAGCAGGTTGCCCAGCTCGATGGCCTCCAGCAGGTCGGTGTTGAACCGCTTGCCCTTGTCCTGGATGGACACGTTGAGGTACCGCTCGCGCAGCTCGGCGATCTTGTCGACCGCAGTCTTGATCGTCTGCTCGGTGCGGAACACCATCACGTTGGAGTCCATGCACTCCTGGAGCTCCAGGCGCAGGGTCGCGACGCGCTCGGTGCCGGTGGAGCTCCGCAGCCGCTCGACCTGGTCGGCGACGAGCTGGGCCGGGTTCTCGGGCAGCTCGACGAAGTCGGTCTTCGTCGCGTACTCGGCGGCGGCGATGCCCGAGCGCTTGCCGAAGACGTTGATGTCGAGCAGCGAGTTGGTGCCCAGGCGGTTGGCGCCGTGCACCGAGACACAGGCGACCTCGCCGGCGGCGTACAGGCCCGGGACGACGGTGGTGTTGTCGGCCAGCACCTCGCCCTCGACGTTGGTCGGGATGCCGCCCATGGCGTAGTGCGCGGTCGGCTGGATCGGGATCGGGTCCGTGTAGGGCTCGATCCCGAGGTACGTCCGCGCGAACTCGGTGATGTCCGGGAGCTTGGCGTCCAGCTGCTCCGGCGGCAGGTGGGTGAGGTCCAGGTACACGTGGTCACCGGCGGGACCGCAGCCGCGGCCCTCACGGATCTCCGTGTAGATGGACCGGGAGACGACGTCGCGGGACGCGAGGTCCTTCATGACCGGCGCGTACTTCTCCATGAAGCGCTCGCCGTCCTTGTTGCGGAGGATGCCGCCCTCACCGCGGGCGCCCTCCGTCAGCAGGATGCCCATGCGCCAGATGCCCGTCGGGTGGAACTGGAAGAACTCCATGTCCTCCAGCGGCAGGCCGCGCCGGTAGCAGGCGGCCTGGCCGTCACCGGTCAGGGTGTGGGCGTTCGACGTCACTTTGAAGAACTTGCCGGTGCCGCCGGAGGCGTAGATGACCGACTTCGCCTGGAAGACGTGGATCTCGCCGGTCGCCAGCTCGTACGCGACGACGCCGGAGGACTTCTTGACCCCGTCGACCTCGGTGATCAGCTGGTCCAGGACGTAGAACTCGTTGAAGAACTCCACGCCCTCCTTGACGCAGTTCTGGTACAGCGTCTGGAGGATCATGTGACCCGTCCGGTCCGCGGCGTAGCAGGACCGGCGGACCGGGGCCTCACCGTGGCCGCGGGTGTGACCGCCGAAGCGGCGCTGGTCGATGCGGCCCTCGGGCGTCCGGTTGAACGGCAGGCCCATCTTCTCCAGGTCGAGGACGGCGTCGATGGCCTCCTTCGCCAGGATCTCGGCCGCGTCCTGGTCGACCAGGTAGTCGCCGCCCTTGACCGTGTCGAAGGTGTGCCACTCCCAGTTGTCCTCCTCCACGTTGGCGAGCGCGGCGGCCATGCCGCCCTGCGCCGCGCCCGTGTGGGAGCGGGTGGGGTAGAGCTTCGTCAGCACGGCGGTGCGGCTGCGCTTGGTCGACTCGATGGCCGCGCGCATGCCGGCGCCGCCGGCGCCGACGATGACGGTGTCGTACTTGTGGATCTGCATGGTTTTCCTCTGGTCCCTCTGTCCCGGCGCCTAGCGGATGTTCGGGTCGAAGGTGAAGATCACCAGCGTGCCCAGCAGGACGGTGAACACCGTGGCGGTGTACAGGAGCATCTTCAGCCAGAAGCGGGTGTTGTCCCGTTCGGCGTAGTCGTTGATGACCGTACGGAGGCCGTTGGCGCCGTGGAGCATGGCGAGCCACAGCATCGTCAGGTCCCAGGCCTGCCAGAACGGCGAGGCCCAGCGGCCCGCCACGAAGGCGAAGCCGATCTTGGAGACGCCGCCGTCGAGCACCAGCTGGATCAACAGGTGGCCGATGACGAGGACGGTCAGGAGGATGCCCGACAGGCGCATGAAGAGCCAGGCGTACATCTCGAAGTTGGTGCGCGAACCCTTGGGCGTCTTGCCCGTGCGCTTGCGCGGGGGCTCGATCACCGGGGCCGGGTGGTCGACGTCGTAGAGGCTCACGCCCTCGACGTCGCCGATCGCGGCTGCGGAAGAAGTTTCGCTGGACATGGGCCTCAGCTCCCGAAGACGTCGCGTACGGCGTGACCGAGGACGGGGTACAGGGCCCCGACCATCAGCACGATCCAGATGCCCACAACGGTCCAGAGCATCTGCTTCTGGAGTCGCGGGCCCTTGGCCCAGAAGTCCACGGCGATGATCCGCAGACCGTTCAGCGCGTGGAAGAGAATCGCGGCCACGAGGCCGTATTCGAGGAGCGCGACGATCGGCGTCTTGTACGTGGCCACGACATCGTCGTAGGCCTCGGGGGAGACGCGGACGAGAGCGGTGTCCAGGACATGTACGAACAGGAAGAAGAAAATGAGGACACCGGTGACTCGATGAGCCACCCAGGACCACATGCCTTCCCGGCCGCGGTACAGCGTTCCAGCCGGCACGGAAGAACCCTCCGGGAGCGGGGATTGGGGTCGGCCGGCTTGACTGTCGGTCTGACCCGGCCGGGTACGGTCCACCGGCCCCGGCCATCGTAGCGACGCATTGTCGGTTCGTTCGCGCCGGGGCCTCTGGTGTGATCAAAGTGGCAATCAAACAGGCACGTACGGGCTAGAGCGTCCCGGTTCCGCGGGGCCCGCGGAACACTGCCGCGCGGGGTCCGCGGGCCACTACCGCGCCGGGTCCGCGGCGACCAGCTCGACGATCCGGCTCCGGGCGAGTCGGCGCAGCTCCTCGGCGGTTACCGCCCGCTCCTCGTCCGGGTCGTGCGCCAGCCGGCCCCGGATCCCGGCCAGTACCTGGTCCACGTGCTGGGAGGGCTGATAGGCGTCCAGGCAGATCACGAAGGCGTGGCCGAACCTGCTCTCGTACGCCGCGTGCGCGGCCCGCAGCGCCAGATGGGCGGCGCGGGGGGCGTCGTGGTGCAGGCAGGGGGCCGGCTCCGAGGCCAGGGCCTCCGCGATGTCACGCGGCGCGAGGTCGTAGCCCGCCTCGTCGGAGGCGGCCAGTAGGGAGCCGAGATCCGGGTAGGGGCGGTGGGCGGCCATCCGGTGGGCCCAGCGGAGACTGCCGCAGCACTCCAGGAAGGCCGCCTCGGCGGCGGCGAAGGGGAGGCTGTTGAAATGGGCCAGGCCGACGCCATGATCGACCGGCGGCCCGCCGGCGGGCGGCACCCCCGGTCCGTCGGCCGGAACCGGGTGGCGCGGCTGCACGGGCACGGCCGACCGGCCGGCCGGGGGCGCGGATCGCTTCGGCAGGCCGGCGGGGGACTCGCTGGACCTGGACAGCGTGGACTCCTCGCAATCAACGACATCTTTGAGGTCAACGACATCTGTGACCCTGCGGCCCCGGAACGAGGCCTCCGTTCCTGAAAGACAGGCCGGAGCGCAATGAGGTTGCGTGGGGTGGGGGTGAAGGGAGAGACAAATGTGCCGCAACGCTAGCGATATCGGTCGGCGGCCGTCCGGCGGACCGAAGAAGAATCACCCGAACGGGAGAGTTTCGGAACGTGTGATGGACGTCTGACCTGCGTCGGCGGGGGTTCCGTTCGTTCCCCCGAGACTCCCGATGGGCGAGGCCACGGCAAAAATGCCAACCTTGCACCCTATTCACTCGTTTCACCCGCTCTTCACTCGTTTCACCCGTTCCTGCCCCCTCAACGGAGGAATCCGCCCGATGTCGCCCACGCGTGGTGCCCTAGTCACCGGCGCGGCTGTCACGGCCGCAGCCGCCGTCGCCCTCACCGTCGTCGTCTGGCCGGAGGGATCCGGCAGCGGACCGTCCGGCGACACGGCGTCGCCCTCCGGCACCTCCGCCGAGGCCGCCGCCCCGTCACCGTCCCGCAGCTACCCGATGTCCAGCACGCCGAGCGTGATCCCGGCGGTCCGCGAGCACACCGCGGCGCGCGGGCCCGGCTGGCAGCCGGGCAAGGACAGCACGGTCGTCATCGCCAAGGGCAGCCAGGTGCTCGCCGACGAGGCGGAGCTGCTCGCCAAGGAGCTGAAGATCCGCTACCGGGGCGCCGAGCCGGCGCGGACCGGAGACGTCGAGCTGGCGCTCGGCGCCAAGGACGCGGGCCCCACCGAGTCGTACACGCTCACCGTGCGCGACCGGCAGGTGAAGATCACCGGACCCGACGAATCGGGCGTCTTCTACGGCACCCGCACCCTGAAGCAGTCGCTCAAGGCGGACGGGACCGTGCCCGAGGGCGTCGTCAACGACCGGCCGGACCGGCCGCAGCGCGGGCTCAACCTCGACATCGCGCGCAAGCACTACAGCGCGGAGTGGATAGAGGACCGCATACGCGAGATGGGCGACCTCAAGCTCAACCAGCTCGGCCTGCACTTCTCCGACGACCAGGCCTTCCGGATCGAGTCGAAGTCCCACCCCGAGGTGGTCTCCGACCAGGCACTCACCCAGGACGAGGTCCGCCGCATCGTCGGCCTCGCCAACAGCCGGCACATCGAGGTCGTCCCCGAGATCGACTCGCCCGGACACCTCGGCGCGGTGCTGGCCGCCCACCCCGACCTCCAGCTGCGCAACACCACGGGTGCCGAGTCGAAGGGGTCCATCGACATCTCCGAGCCCGGCGCGGCCGAACTCATCGACGAACTCCTCGACGAGTACACCGAGCTGTTCCCGGGGAGGTACTGGCACCTCGGCGCGGACGAGTACCAGGCGCTGACGGTCCGGAACCCGGCCGCCTCCTACCCGCAGCTCCAGCGCGCGGCGGAGGAGAAGCACGGCTCCGGCGCCACCATCGAGGACCTGGCGACCGGCTGGCTGAACGACCGCGCGGCCGTCGTCGTCCCGAAGGGCCGGACCGCCAAGGCCTGGAACGACGGGCTCTTCCGGGACACGAAGGTCAAGGCCGACGAGAACATCGAGATCGAGTACTGGACCGGCAAGGAGATCGGCGCCCGCCCGCCGCAGGAGTACCTCGCCGCGGGCTACAAGGTGCTGAACCTCAACGACGAGTTCCTCTACTACGTCCTCGGCGAGCCCAACGAATTCGTCTACCCGACCGGCGAGCGGATCTACGAGCAGTGGACCCCGCTGGTCCTGCGCGGCACCGAACCCGTGGCCGAGCGCTACTCGCCGCAGATCCTCGGCGGCCGGTTCGCCGTCTGGGGCGACCTGCCGAACGCGCAGACCACCCAGCAGGTGGCGAACGGCATCAGGATGCCGTTGGTGGCGACCTCGCAGAAGCTGTGGGATCCGCGGAAGCCCCCGCTGAGCTGGGCACAGTTCCAGGAACTGGCGAAGCGGACCGGCAGCGCGGGGTGACCCCGGGGGCGTTGCCCGGCGGCGCCACCAGCCCGTGGACAGCACCGCTGTCCACGGGCTACGGTCCGCCGACCGCGCGCTCCTGGGGAGGGACGTGAGGTCACCCACCGATTTCACGTCCTGGGGGGGGACTTCTCCGTGCTCTGTACCCGTTGCCGTATCAGAACGGCCGTGACCGACGACGGCCTGTGCACCTTCTGCTCGGGCACCAGGCCCCCGCTGCCCGACGGCCTGCTGCCCCCGGTCCCCGGACCCGGTGGCTGGGGCGTCGGCACCTGGCCGCGCTCGCCCGTCGGCCTGTCCCGGGCGGTGACGGCGCTGCTCGGCGTGGTCATCGCCGCCGTCGTCTTCGTCATCTGGTTCCACCGGACCCGCCGGAACGCCGAGGTCTTCGACGCGGGCGTGCAGCGGATGGGACCCGGCTGGGCGGTGGGAGGCTGGTTCGTCCCGGTCGCCAACTTCTGGTTCCCCTACCGCGTCGCGAGCGGCGTCTGGGAGGCCAGCGCGCAGACCCGGTCGGACGGCTGGCGCACGGTCCCCCGGACCCCGCTCAACCTCTGGTGGAGCGCCTGGGTCGCGACCCTCCTCTTCTCCCGCGCAACCGGGAGCCTGTGGGAGCGGGCCGGGAGCCCGGAGGAGATCGCGCGGGCCGCGAGCCTGGTGGCGGCCTCCGACACGCTGGACATCGTCGCCGCGGTGCTCGCGATCCTCTTCGTCCGCGTGGTGACCCGGATGCAGGTCGAACGGGCCGCGCACGGTGTGGCTCCCGCGCCGGCGGCCCCGGGCGCTCGCCGGTGACGGTCGCCCCGAAGCGACGGCTGCTCCGGTACTCCGATGCGGCGATCAATCCAAAGTGACGGTAGCTCCGAAGTGACGATTCTCAGCCATTCGGCGCAGTATCCGATAGACCGAGGGAGACGCCGATGAGTCTGCTGGAACTGATCGCACGAGCCGACGAGCGCACGCTCGCAGCAAGTGCCGTGGCCTGCCTGGACCGCTGCCTGCCGCTGCTGGCGGGGCCGGCGGGGACCGAGCCGCTGCGCCCGCTCTGGGCGAGCTGCGAGGACGGGCGGGAATGGGCCATGCGCCTCGCGGCCGTCCGTACGGCGATGGACCACGAGTCCGTGACCGACGGGCCGGCCGCACGCGTGCGGGCCATGCTCGGCGCCGCCCCCTCCGACTTCGCCCCCGTACCGCTGCGGGAGTGGGCCGACGCCTGCTCGCTGGTCGCGCTGCGGCTCCACGGCCGGCTCGACGCCCCGGACGACGCGTCCCCGGACGAGGACCACTTGCTCAAGGCGGCCCGCTGCGGCGAACCGGCGGCCGTGGGGCCCCTGGTCGCGGGGGAGCTGGAACGGCAGGTCCGCATCCTGGAGATCCTCGCGGAGACCGCCGGCACGGCGGGCAGCGGCGCCGGACTCCGCAAGGCGCTGGACCTGTCCACGGAGGGCCGCCGGGTCCTGCGCGCGGTCATGTCACGCCGGGCCCGCGGGCGGGGCTGACGGCAACGGCTGAAACGGGGCCGGTGGTGGAGCGGAAGAAGGAGAGTCCCGTGTCGCCGGGCACCGGACGACGTCGTACGGGGAACGGGGCGGCCCTGGTCGCCGCGCTTCTCGCGTGCCCGTTCGTCGCGTTGGGGGTGGCGGTGGCCGCGGGTACGCATCCGGGCGTCCCGCTGGTTCCCGGTTCGCTCGCCGCGTTCGTGGGCTTCGTCCTGATCAGCGAGGTGCACGTGGGCCGGTCACCGGTCCGTGTCTCCGGGAGCCGGCTGACCGCGCGGACGCTGACCGGTGTGCGAACCGTCGACCTGTCCGCCGTCGAGCGGGTGCGGTTGCTGACGAGTTTCTCCCGTGGCGGGGTGTCGGACCGGGTGCTGCTGGTACGCGACCGGGACGGAGTGTGCCTGGGCCTGCGGGAGGCCGCCGACCGGCGCAGGCTGTGCCGGGCCCTGGAGAGGTGCTCGACGCACGGTCCGCAGCCTCGCGTGAGCCGCGCCGCCCGGGCCCATCTCGGTATGGGCGCCGACGGGCTCGGCCCGCACACCGCGCTCAGTTGGCTCGCCACCGTCCTCGGCCTGTGCGGCTACATCAGCGCCGTGGTCGCCCTGGCCGAGTGGGTCCCGGGTTAGCGGGTCCGTGCGCCGCCCGCTCCGGCCGGGCCATCGGGGCCGAAGCCGTCACGGTGGCCGGAAATGGTGTTGAGCGTGGGCTTCTCACCGGTCCGGTGGACACCGGTGTCACCCCGGCTGTGAGCGGCACCTTCGCCTCGGGGCGACATCGCGCAGGCCGAGCTTCCAGGCGGCGACATCGACGACGGCCTGCCTGGCACGCGGCCGTCGGCTCCTGCGGCGCCAGCGAGGTGGCCGGAGCGGTGGGAGACGCGGGCGGCCCGGTGACCGGCGCTTCTGCCGTGGGGTGCAGTACGACGATTCCACGATGATCAATGCCGCCCGGCGGCTGGGCTGAGCTTCTGGACGCGTTCTTCGCGCCGGTGGCCTCCGAGCGCCGAGTGGAAGGTGCCGGGAGCCTGTCCTGAGCTGACGCGGCGTGTGAGCCCGGGCAGGCCGGGTGAGCACGAGAAAGTGTTTGGGCGCGAGGGCTTTGGGCGGTAGGGAAAGTACCTGGCCAGAGGGCCACACGCTGGAGCGACGACCGGGGCCGCCACCCCTGGCCGAACCCAGTCGAGGCATCCCTCTGACCTGCTAGTTTGCTGTCTAGGCGCGGGTTCGCGACTTCCGACTGCCTCGGCCTGCTGCCAGGTGTTTCTGGCTGTTCCCGGGCGCTGTTGGTCATGCGATGCGCCCAGCTCGTCCGGTGTCCGGGCAGGCCCTTCACGCACGCACCGACGTCAGTCGCTGGTGTGCGTACGAGCGCAGGTCGCGAACGGCAGTTTCGCCCTTGTGGGGTTCGAGTGACTCCCGCAGGGTGCTGCGCACCAGGTCGAGGCACCGTGAAGCACCTGTCCCCAGGGCGGTGTCCAGTGCTGTTCGGGTATCCGACACGGCGGCGTCGACGTCATGGCCAGCGAGCGCAGCGTGGGCACGATAGGTGAGCATGATGGCGCGGGTTCTCTCCCGTTCGGGAACCAGCAGGCTCAGGCCCTCCTCCAACGCGGCTGTGGCTCGCCGTGGATCTTCCAGATCCAGCCAGCAGCGCCCGGCGTCGACGGCGAGGTCGGCGGATGACATCCAGGACACCCACGCGGGTGCGGATTGTGCTCTACCACGCTCCAGTTGGTGTTCGGCGTCGTTGAGTGCGCGGGCGGTGCCGACACCGTCCTGGAGGACCGCGAGGGCGCGAGCCCGGCGTACATCCAGCAGGGAGCGGGCTGTCGCGTGGCGGGTTCGGGTACGGGCAAGGGAGAGGATCTTGACCGCCTCACTGGGATGGCCGAGCCAGGTGGCGGAGTAGGCGAGGTCGGAGAGGACTCCGGCTCCGAGGTCGCGGTCGTCGGCGCTGTGGGCTGAGTGCAGGGCGGTGCGCCAGTGGCGCTGCGCCGAGGCATGGCGGCCTTGGTCGAAGTGGAGCCAGGCGGCACTCTGGGCTGCCTGAGCCAGGACGGTACGCAGGCGGCGGCCGGTGGGTTCGCCGTAGCGGGCCGAGTCGAGCAGGTTGATGGTGACACGCATGGCCGCGCCGAGAAGGTCGGCACACTCCTGAGGGGATGTGTTCGCCAGGCCGGGGAGACGTTCGACGCTGCTCTCCAGCCAGGCGAGCAGGCTTTCGTCGACGCGGCGCCCGGCCAGAGCCCCGGCCAGGCGTTCGGGTTCGACGCGAGCCCATTCGGTTGCCATACCGACTAAGGATCCGGCAGCGAGAACGAGGAAGGTGCGGCGGTCAGGCTGGTCGAGATCCACCAATAACTCCGTGTGGGCGGCGCGGGCGCCGGCTGGGCTGAAGGGGAATGGGCGATCGTAGGCGGGGAGCCACCACGGCCATGTCATGGTCCGCATCGTGCGGAATCGATGCCCAGGACGTCGGCCAGCAGCTCTTGATAGAGGTCGCTGGGGGCGCCTACCCGCCTGTGCTCCCACCGGTAGATACGACTGCGGTCGGCAGCGATGCGAAGACCGCGGCGTTGGGCGGCCAGGTTCAGGTGATGGGCGAGCTGTTCCATGCTCCACCCGCGCTGTTGGCGCACGTAGGTCAAGGGATGCCGTACCGCTGCTGTGGTCATGCTCACCCCTCAACTGTGGTGTCTGTACGGCACCGTAGTGACCCCCGCCTGACTGAGTGGTTCGTCAGTGCACGGCTGCCAGCTCATTGGCGCCGAAGCGAATCAGTTCGTGAGAGGCGGCCAAGGCCGCTTCCGAGGCATCGCTTCCGCTGCGGCGGACATCGATCGAGGTCGTGCCGTCTGGCGTGAAGGATCGGGCCCGAACCATGTACGAGATCGTTCCCTCCGCGTCACGGACCGTGCTGCAATACCCGGCCAGCGGGGCATTGCAGAAACCCCCCAGCTGTCGGAGGACCAGGCGCTCGGCCTCGGCTTCGACTGCGGTCGTCGGGTCGTGTAGTGCGCTGATCGCTTCGCGGGTGACCGTGTCGTCCTCGCGGGTCTGGAACGCGATGATCGCGGCGCCGAGCGGCGGGCAGATGACTTCGGGGCTGATGCGGTCAGCGACTGCGTGGGCCATACCCAGGCGTTCCATGGAGCAAGTGGCCACGACCACAGCATCAATCCTGCTCGCGGGGTCATCCAGGGCTCGGAGGCGCGTGTCGACCGGGCCGCGCAGCGGAACGACTGTGATGTCCGGGCGGTGGATGCGCAAGGCAGCGGTACGGCGCACCGAGGCGGTGGCGATGGTGGCACCAGCCGGAAGGGAGTCGAGGGTGACACCAGGCTCGCGGGTGACAAGGCAATCGCGGATTTCGTCGCGCCGCAGGTATGCGGACATGGTCAGGCCAGGGGTGTCGAGGGTCGGTGCGTCCTTGAGGCAGTGCACGGCTACGTCGATCTCACCAGCCAGGAGCGCGGTCTCGATCTCGTCGGAGAAGACGCCGTCCGACTCCAGCGGGGCGCGGTTCTTCGTCCTGTCGCCTTCGGCCTCGGTGAAGGGGCGCAGGATGGTCGGGACGGCAGGGGAGAGGGAGGCCAAGATCGGCGCGGTCTGCATGAGGGACATCTTCGAGGCGCGGCCGCCCACGCGGAGAGGGTTCACGAACTTCTCCTTTAGTGACAATCTGTCGAAATATGTATCGTTCTGGCGCAAGTGTGATGTCGAGTCAACGGACCTGCTATTGCGAGGAGTTGACCCGAATGGGCGACGTGGTGCGCATCGGCTCCAGGGCCAGCAAGCTGGCAAGGGCTCAGGTCAGCGAGTGGCTTGCACCGCTGATCGGGCAGTTTCCCGGGGTCACCTTCAAACGTGAGGCCATCCTCGAAGGCGGCGATCAGGACCGCGTCACGCCGACTCTCGCCGAGGTCGCCAAAACGGCCGGCGGTTCCGCCTTCTCCACCAACCAGGAAGCCGCCCTGGTCACAGGCCGGGTGGATGTGATCGTGCACTCGCTGAAAGACCTCCCCACGACCGTCACGGAGGGCACGACGTTGCTCACCACGCCTGGCCCCCGCGAAGACGTACGGGACGTGCTGTGTGGGGCGACCCTGGCCGAGCTGCCCGAAGGGGCGACCGTGGGCACGGGGGCACCCCGGCGGGTGGCCCAGCTCCTTGCCCTCCGCCCTGATCTCAAGGTGGTGCCGATCCGCGGAAACGTTCCGGGCCGACTCGCCCGGACCACCAAGGGCGCGCTGGACGCGGTGGTGCTGGCTGCCGCCGGATTGAACAGGCTCGGGCTGATGCCCGAGGTGCACGAGGTGCTTGATCCGTATGTCTTTCCTCCGTCGCCGGGGCAAGGCGCGCTCGGTATCCAGGTCCGTAATGGCTCGACGGCCGCCCAGCTCCTTGTCGGAACCGGCAACGGTGAGGTCGACGCATGTGTACGGGCAGAGCGCGCCCTGCTGGCTGAATTGCACGGCGGCTGTTCGGTGCCGGTCGGCGCATGGGGCCGGGTAGGGCAAGACGGGCTGCTGCACCTCTCGGTCGCCGTCACATCCACAGACGGGGCCCAACAGGTAACCGCAGACGCAACGGGTCCGGCAGACGAACCGGAGAAGCTTGGCTTCTGCGTAGCGGCCGACCTGCTGAATCAGGGGGCCGCCGAGATTCTGGCGGTGATCAGGAAGCCCTGAGCCTGCGGGCGATGTCCACCGCGCCGTAGGTGATGATCCGATCGGCCCCAGCCCGCTTGAGGACGGTGTACGCCTCCATCAGGCCGCTCACGTCCCGCTCTCCACCCTCCTGGAGGTCCGTGAGACGCAGGTACTCGCCGGACACGGAGAAAGGCACCACGGGGACGGGCAGCTTGTCCTTCAGGTGTACGAGGGTGTCGACCGTGTGAAGCGCGGGTTCGGTGAGGACCATGTCCGCACCTTCCCGGACCATCTCCAGAGCGATGTGAACGGCCATCTCGGGCCGCCTCGGGTTGATCTGGAAGGCTCGCGCTCCGGACCGGGGGGCCGCCCCCATCGTGACCCGGTATCCCTGGTAGAGAACCGACTCGAAGATGAGGTGCGGCATGATCGCCACGTCCCGGTGGTCGGCTCCGTCCAGAGCTTCACGTACCGCCCGAACCGATCCCGGGATCATCGCGGCCGGTCCCACGATGTCGGCGCCGGCCTCGGCCTGCATGACCGCCTGGGCCGCCAGGACGGTGGTGGTCTTCTCCAGGTCCATGTTGTTGTCCCGCTCGTTGGCGAGCCAGCACTCGCCCGAGTCGGTGTGGGAGCACACGCACGTCTCGGTCATGACCGCGAGGCCGGGCGTGGCCTTCTTCACGGCCTTGATGGTGCGGGCCATGAGCCCCGTCGGGGCGGCAGCCTGCGAGGCGTGGCCGTCCCGGATGCGTGAGCCCGCGAACACCTTGACGGACCGCATCCCCAGGGCCTCTATCGCCCGTGCGGCCTCCGCCGCTTCCCCGACCGTGCGCGTCGGCATGGACGTGGGCGACTTGTCGTCGTCCTCGCGCATCAGGAAGACCATCGTGAGGTCTTCGGGGGTGAGCCCCGGTCCGCCAAGGTAGTTCCGGACCGATAAGCGATGGGTGGGCAAGGCTCCTCCCGAAAGGGTGAGGTTCTGCGGCGTACGGGATGGTTCGGGGGAGCGGTGATCAAGGCCCCAACCAGGTCGTGGGCTTCAGGGTCGTGAAGCACGTGGTTCTCTCTGCTTGTCGGGGGCGGGGAGCCAGGACTCGCGTCGCCGTCGTCGGGGTCTTCCTCGGAGAAGCGCCGCTGCGCTTCGAGCCGCTTTTGCTCGTGGAGCAGAGGTCGCTGATCTCGGTCCACATGAACCACAGCCCCTTGGGATGCTGCTTCTCGGCGGTCCACAGGCGTGCGGCGTGGTCGGTGTCCTTGTCGTGGACTCCCAGTTCACAGAGCGCGAAGCCCATGTCTGAGAGGAGGCCATCCACGTCGTCGGTCCCACCGCTCATGTCGAGGAGGGCAACTATCGCCTCGGCCACCGGTAAGCGAGTTACGACGGTGCATTTAGGAGAGGGAGCAGGGTCTCCGCCCACTCACGCCAGTCGGTCAGGCGGCGGCGAGTCGGATTCACCATTCGTTCAGCACCGCCAAGGTCAGCGTGCAGGCGAGCACGGCGACGCAGACCATGTAGACGATCTGCTTCGACTTCTCGCTCACGGACGGCCGTGTTCCGAGTCCGCCGGCATTGGCTTTCGCTTGGGAGCGAGGCCGCTCGGCACCAAGTACGTCTGCCGACTCGCGGTGAGCGCGCCGAGGTCGGCCAGGGGAGTACGGGGCGGAAGCGTCGGGTTCTTGTGCTCCAGTTGCTTGCGGTACTCAGCGACGAGCTTCCGCAGCAAGCGGGCCAGGTCACGGACGTAGTTCCATGCGCTGAAGACAAGGACGCCGTCGGCAGGGCCGCCAGCGAGAAGCTGGTCTGCCTCCAGCCACGAACCTCGTGCCTCGACGCCTCCGCCGTCCCGCACAGCCTCGGCGAAGACAGCGATCTGCCCCTTGAGCTGGAGAGTGTAATCGTCGATTTCCGGGCGCGTGGTCGTCCCGAGCTTAAGGCTGAGAGCCTCGTCCGCCGAGCGATCGGCTTCCTCGACGTCGAGGGGGTGTGTGGCGTTACCGGCGAACGCCGCTTCTCGCGGCGGAGTGGGCGGGGGGGTGCGTCATTTCGTCCTCCTGTGCGTCATGTGCAGCAGGTACGGAACGAGCCGGGGCGGGCTGGACCTGCGAACGATCGTGCGACCGGGTCGTGATGGACCGTCAAAGGGCATGGCAAGTCTGGGCGTTTGGGGCTTCAAGCAACCCCTACTGATAGCAACGATGGGGTATCAGAAACGTTGCGCGGCCGTTCTCGTGCCGCGACTGGGTCGCAGCTCGGTCAGCCAGCGGTTCCGGAGCTGCTGACACAGCCACCTGTACAGAAGCCTCGGCCCCCTTTCGAGGATCTCGCGAGCCTCGTCGGCCTTCGGCAAGCGCCGGGTGGAGGGGGCCCGGAAGCTCGCGTCGGGGACCGCGCAGCGCATCGGCCTGGGGCGCATCGGCTGACGGTCCGACGGTTGGTCACGCCGTTGGTCACGGAGGGGTAGATGGCCCACAAAACCGCAGGTCAGAGGGCCACATGCTGGAGCGACGACCGGGGCCGCCACCCCCCACAGGAGAGGCCCCGGCCGTCTTCCACGGGGCCGCAGCACGACCCCGTACTCATCTCAGCGCCACGACTGCGTTTTCTGTCACACCGGAAGGCCGCCGCCGAATTGTTGCGGGTTGTACAAGTCGTGGACGTGGCCCCCGCTGAGCACGTAGCGTGCTGGTTCGCGCAGGGTTGCGCAGCGGTTGACCAGCTGCGATTGAGGACGGCAGGGCGGGTTGAGGGAGTGCTGGGGGACGACGCGGAGCTGACCGCCGCGGTGCTCGCGGCGCAGGACGGGGACGAGGACGCCTTCCGTGCTGTGTACCGCGCGGTGCAGCCACGGTTGCTGGGCTACATACGGACGCTGGTCGGGGAGCCGGACGCCGAGGACGTGGCGTCCGAGGCGTGGCTGCAGATAGCGCGGGACCTCGACCGCTTCAGCGGGGACGCCGACCGGTTCCGGGGCTGGGCCGCGCGGATCGCGCGCAACCGTTCGCTGGACCATCTGCGGATGCGCAGCCGCCGCCCCGCGATCGGCGGCGACGAGACCGAGCTGACCGCGCGCGCCGCCGAGTCCGACACCGCGGGCGACGCCATCGAGGCGCTCGACACCGACCGCACCATGTCCCTCATCGCCCAGCTGCCGCAGGACCAGGCCGAGGCCGTCGTGCTCCGGGTGGTCGTCGGGCTCGACGCGAAGAGCGCGGCGCAGACCCTGGGCAAGCGGCCCGGCGCCGTACGCACCGCGGCCCACCGCGGTCTCAAGCGGCTGGCCGAACTCCTCGCCGCCGGCGAGCAGCTCCCGGCACCCCGGGCCGGTGGCGCGTTCGCCCCGGGCGGCACTCCGGCCGCTGACCCGACGCAGGCCGCTGCTCCGCCGCGGGGCGCCGACGAGGGTGCGGGCCCGGAGGCGGGTGGTGACGCCGGGCTCGGCGCCGTGCCTTCCCAGCGTCCCGGCCGGGGCGTCCCGGCCGGGCCCGCCGTGGTCACTCCCGGTGTGACGCATTCGCGACCGTGGACGCAGAGGGACATGTGATGGCCGACGAGCACTACGAGTGGCTTGACGAGGACGCGGCGGAGAAACTGCTCCGCGGCGAACCGGTCGTTCCCGTCGGCGACCAGGCCCGCACCGATGCCTCCCGGCTCGCCGAAGCGCTCGGCACGGCCCGTGGGGGCCTGAGCTCCTCGGCGGGTGGATTCCCCGGCGAGGACGCGGTCCTCGCCGCGTTCCGGCAGGCCGGCCACGGCAACGGCGTGGACCGGCTCGCCGGCCGGGACGCCGGCGCCGCCGTCCCGGGCCGGCCCGGCATGCTGCACGCCGTCCACATCGGCTCCGCCCCCGGCACTCCGGCCCGCCGCCCGCGCTGGAACCGGCCGGTCCGCTTCGGTCTGGTCGCCTCGCTCGCGGGCTGTGCGCTCGGCGGGGTGGCGGTCGCCGCCGGTACCGGCGTGCTCGGTGGAACCTTCGGCGGACAGGGCTCGCCCGCACCCGCCACCTCCGTATCGGCTGCCGTGACCCCCGGGCCGCTGACGTCCAGCGGGCCCGTCGACACTCCGTCGTCCCCGGTCGATCCGTCCCCTCCCGACGAACCGGAGGTGTCCGCCCCGCTCACGGACCGGGAGTCCGCCGGGCCCGATGAGCCCGACGCGGCGCGATCCGGTGACACCGGCCGGGAGGTCGGCGAGGACCGTCCGGGCACTGCGGACCGGCCGGGCGGCGACGGCCGGGAGGTGCCGGCCGGGGGCGGCGACGGCCGGGATGACCGGCCCGGCGGCTCCGGCGACGGCAGGGACAACGAGAAGTGGTACGCGAAGTCCGTCAAGGCGTGCAAGGCCTTCCGCGGCGGCACCCTGGATGACCGGAGCCGGCGCCAGCTGATCCAGCTCGCGAAGGGCGGGAGGAACCTGGAGCGCTTCTGCGACCGCCTTCTCGACGGGAAGGGCGGGAACGGCGGGAACGGCGGAAGCGGTGAGCCCGGAGGTTCCGGCGGTTCCGGTGGCGGGGGCGGCGACGGTGACGGCGAAGGCGGTCAGGACGGGCCGGGTGATGGCGGCTCACTGCCGCCCGTCTCCTTCCGCCCCGTACCGCGTTCCGGTGTGGCCCCGGAGACCCGGGCGGACGCCGACGGGACGGACGCCGGGATTCAGTCGCTTCCGAAGAGTACCGGCGCGGCCTCCGTACCCATGCGCTGACCTGCGGTTTCAGGCCCGGAATGCGGCCCGGGCGGCCAGGTGTGACGTTTTTCGGACGCCGGGCGCAGTACAGAGTGAGCCGACTGGTCATCGGCCGCGCATCGAGCCGGGGTTCCCCCCGTACCTTCGGCTCAGCGCATCGGCGCGGGCGGGACACGTTCCCCCGGTCCCGCCCGCGCCCTCTCTCCTCACCAGTAGACGACGACCTTGTCGCCGTTCTTCACCTGGTCGAACAGCGCCGCGACCTTCTTCTTGTCCCGCACGTTGACGCAGCCGTGCGAGGCGCCGCCGTAGCCGTTGGCCGCGAAGTCGGCGGAGTAGTGCACCGCCTGGCCGCCGCTGAAGAACAGGGCGTACGGCATCGGGGTGTCGTAGAGCGTCGACACATGGTCCCGGGACTTCCAGAACACCGGGAACACGCCCTCGCGGGTGGGCGTGTACTCCGAGCCGAAGCGCACGTCCATCGCGGAGACGACCCGGCCGTCGATCATCCATGCCAGGGTCCGGCTCTTCTTGCTGATGCACAGGACCCGGCCCTTCAGACACCGTTCGTCCGGCGCGGCCACCGGCCGCTCGGTCGGCGGGTCCAGCTCGGCGGCCGTCGGCACCCGGGTCATGGCCAGCAGCCGCTGCCAGGTGACCGTGTCGGCGCTTCCGGTGACCGTCAGCCCGCGCTTGGCCTGGAAGGACCGTACGGCTTCGGCGGTGATCGAGCCGTAGTAGCCGGTGGGGTTGCGCCCGAAGTGGCCGATCTGGCGGAGCCGGGCCTGGAGTTCCCGCACCTGGCGGCCCTCGGACCCGGTCCGCATCAGGACGCGCGGCGGCGGTGCGGTGCTCGGCTCGGGAGCCGGCCGGGCGGTCGTCGGGGCCGGGGCGACGGTGGACGCCGACGGACCCGGGGACGGTGAGGTGCGCGGCTTCGCGTCCTCGGTCGCGGCGGCCGGTGCGGTGGGGGAGGGGCTCGCGGTCGGCGC
>NZ_NEUE01000020.1 GCF_002910905.1 Streptomyces sp. SM11
CCGACGGCGGCCGGTACGAGCGCGGCGAACCGGGCGTTCATCACGGCGCCGAGCACCGCGACCCCGAGCCCGTTGCCGAACTCCGCGAGCGTGCCGTTGACTCCCGCGCCCACCCCGGCCTTGGCCGGCGGGATGGCGCTCATGATGGCGTTGGCCATCGCGGGCATCGCCAGAGCGATCCCCGCCCCCATCACGACCAGGCCGAGCAGCATGCCGCCGTAACCGTGCCGTCCGAGCAGCGCGATCGCGGCGAGTCCGGCCGCCAGGCAGCTCATCCCCGCCGCGATGATGACGGGCGTGCCCATCTTCCGCACCAGGCGGGCGCCGAGGCCGGTCAGGTTGAGGGCGACCACGGTGAGGGCCATCGGAGCCGTCCGCAGACCCGCCTCCAACGGCCCGTACCCGAGCACGAACTGCAGGTGCTGGGTGAGCAGGAAGAGCGAACCGCCCATGCCGAAGGCGACCAGGATCGCGCCCGCCACCGCGCCGATGAACTTCTGGTTCCGGAAGAAGTGCATGTCGAGCATCGGGTTCGGGATGCGCAGCTCCCACAGGACGAACCCAGCCATCACCGCGACCCCGATGAACGCCGTCAACAGCACCCGGCCGGACGCCCAGCCGTGCTCGGGTCCGGAGATGATCGCGAAGACGACGGCGGTCATGCCGATGGTGGAGAGCAGTGCGCCCAGCAGGTCGGGCCGCTCCCCCTGGCCGTTCTTCGACTCCGGTACGAGCCGGGCGACGGCGGCCACGGCGATCAGGGCGACCGGGATGTTGATGAGGAAGATCGCACCCCACCAGAAGTGGTCGAGGACGAACCCGCCGAACAGCGGCCCCGCCGCGAAGCCGAGGGAGCTGACGGTCGACCAGATCCCGATCGCCTTGACCCGCTCGGCGTCGTCGAAGATCTGGACCACGACGGCGAGTGTGGTGGTGAGCAGCAGCGCGCCGCCGACGCCCATCCCGGCGCGGGCGGCGATGAGCTGGCCCGAGGACTGGGAGAGCCCGGCCGCGAGCGAGCCGATGCCGAACAGGGCGAGGCCCACGATCAGCATCTTCTTGCGCCCGTAGCGGTCGGCGGAACTGCCCGCGGTGAGCAGCAGACCGGACTGGACGAGTGAGTAGGCGTTGATCATCCACTGCACGTCGGCGGTGGAGGCGTTCAGCTCCGTGGTGAGGGAGGGGATCGCGACGTTGAGGACGGTGTTGTCGAGCAGCACCGTGAGCTGGGCCAGGCAGATGACGCCGAGGATCAGCCAGCGCTGCGGGTGCCCCTGGGGGGCGAGATCGAGTCGCTGTGTGGCGGGCGCCGTCATGCGGGCTCCTTGAGCTCCGGTGCGGCGACAGCGCGCTCCGGGTAGTTGTACGGCGTACGGGACTGGGCGATGTACACCGTAAGACAGTCCCTGTACGACGTACAAGTCGATATCCGTGCCGCCGGACCGGCCGCGCCGGTGGGGTCCGCGCGGTGACCGGGCGGTACGGTTCTCGACGCTGACCTGACAAAGGCCGTGCTGTCCGGCCGGTTGGAGAGCCATGCCGCTGCGCCGCCGTACCCCTCAAATCCTGCTCGTCGCATCCCTCTTGGGGGCGCTCATCGCACCGCCCGCCGCCGCCGTCACGACGCCCCGCCCCCCTTCCGGCGGAGGGTTGCCGCTGCGGGTCGCCACGTACAACATCCACGCCGGGGCGGGCCTGGACGGCGCCTTCGATCTGGACCGCCAGACCGCCGAACTCCAGTTGCTGGAGGCGGATGTGATCGGGCTTCAGGAAGTCGACCGGCACTGGGGCGACCGCAGCGGGTGGCGGGACCTCGCCGGTGAGCTGGCGCGGCGGCTGCGCATGCACGTCTCCTTCGCACCGATCTACAGCCTGGACCCGGCCGAACCGGGCGGGCCCCGGGCAGAGTACGGGGTGGCCGTGCTGTCACGGCACCGGATCCTGAGCGCCGACAACCACGAGATCACCCGTCTGTCGACCCAGGACCCGAACCCGGTCCCGGCCCCCGCGCCGGGGTTCGGCGAGGTCGTCGTACGGGTGCGGGGGCTGCCCGTACACGTGTACGTGACCCACCTCGACTACCGCCTGGACCCCGCCGTCCGCGTCGCCCAGGTCGCCGACACCCGGCGGATCATGGCCGAGGACCGGGGCCCGCAAATCCTGCTCGGCGACTTCAACGCGGAGCCCGCCGCCCCCGAACTGGCCCCGCTGTGGCGGGAGCTGGCGGACGCCGACCCGGGAGCGCCCACCTTCCCGGCGCGGGACCCGGTCAAGCGGATCGACTTCGTCGCCGTGTCGGACGACGGGCCGCACGGCGGGATCGAGGTGCGGAAGGCGTGGGTACCGGAGAGCACGGCGTCCGACCACCGGCCCGTGGTGGCGGACCTGTTGGTGCGGGGGCGGGGCCGATGAGCCCGAGGTCGATGAACCAGGGTCCGATGTGCCAGGGTCCGATGTGCCCGGGGCCGGCGAGCCCTGGTCCGACGAGTCCGGGGCGGTTCGGGAGTCCCCGTCTTCGGCGCCTTCGGCCTGAAAGCTTCCATCTACGGCCGGAGCACGTCTTCTGCCCGGGGGCCGCCCACGGTCCACCGCCTACGGGCGGGATCTGTGCGGACGCAGGGCCCCGAGAGAACACGCGGTACCGGACGAAGGACGAGCATGACCACCACCACCCTGCCTGAACTGCTGGACACCCACATCGCCAGGGGGTCGATGCCGGGCGCGGTGGCCCTGGTGGCCCGGGGCGAACGGGCCGAGGTGGTGTCGGCCGGTACGGCCGGCCTCGCCGGGTCCGCGCCGATGCGTCGGAACTCGCTCTTCCGCATCGCCTCGATCACCAAGCCCATCGTGGCGGCGGCCGCCATGACGCTCGTCGAGGACGGCCTGATCGCCCCCGCCGACCCGGTGGCGGCATGGCTGCCCGAACTGGCCTCACCGCTGGTCGTCCGGACCCCGCAGAGCCCGGTCGACGACGTGGTGTCGGCGGTCCGCCCGATCACCCTGCTGGACCTGCTGACCTTCCGGGCCGGATACGGCTTCCCGTCCGACTTCTCGCTCCCGGCCGTCGCCCCGCTGTTCGCCGAGCTGAAACAGGGCCCGCCGCAGCCGCAGGCCGTCCTCGCGCCGGACGCCTGGATGGCCGCGCTGTCCCGTATCCCGTTGCTGCACCAGCCGGGCGACGGCTGGCTCTACAACACGTGCTCCGACATCCTCGGCGTCCTCGTCGCCCGGGTCGCCGACCGCCCGCTGCCCGCGTATCTGGCGGAACGGCTGCTCGGGCCCCTCGGCATGACGGACACCGGGTTCACCGTGGGGCCCGCCGCGCTGGACCGGTTCACCGGCTACTACCGGGCCGGGGCGGACAGCGGAAGCGATCCGGTGCTGGTCGACGCCCCGGACGGGCAGTGGAGCAGCCCGCCCCCGTTCCCGTCGGGCGCCGGCGGCCTGGTCTCGACCGTCGACGACTGGTACGCCTTCGGCCGGATGCTGCTCGCCGGTGGTCTGAACGACGCCGGTCACCGGGTGCTGGCGGCCGAGTCGGTCCGCCAGATGATCACCGACCACCTGACCCCGGACCAGCGCGCCGCGAGCGGACTGTTCACGGAGGGCCAGGGATGGGGGTTCGGCGGCTCGGTGGACATCGAGATCGCGGCCCCGTGGAACGTGCTGGGCCGCTACGGCTGGGTCGGCGGCACCGGCACCACGGCCCACATCGTCCCGTCCACGGGCACGGTCGCCGTCCTGCTCACCCAGATGGAGATGTCCGGACCCACCGCACCGCAGGTGATGCGGGACTTCTGGACGTACGCGGCCGGCTTCTGAGCCCGGCCGCGCACGCCCCCCGGTCCTCAACTCGTCGGCTGCGTCAGGTCGTAGAACGTGGCGCTGCCGACGGTGACCTCGGTGAAGTTCTCCGTCACCCAGGAGGAGATCCGGGACGAGGCCCCGGAGCCACCGCCCATGCCTCCTCCTCCTCCGCCGCCGCCGCCTCCCATGCCGCCGCCCGAGACGAAGTAGTGGATCCTGCCTTCCTCCACGTACTTCTTGAACTGTGCGAGCGTCGGTGACGGGTCGCTCCCGTTGAAGCCGCCGATCGCCATCACGGGTTCACCGGTAACGAGTTGGTAACTGGCCGCGTTCTGCGCGCCGACGGCGGCGGCGACCCAGGTGTAGTCGTCCGCGCCCTTCCCCAGCAGCGCCTTCGCCCCGGCGTCGACGGACGCACCGTTGAGCAGCCCGCCCATGCCGCCGCCTCCGCCGCCTCCGCCCCTCATGCCGTCGCCGAAGCCGGGGTTCGCGCCGGTGCCCGTACCCGTACCGGCACCGCCGGGTGCGGTGGGCATACCGCCCGGCGCACTGCCCTGCTGGTTCCCCCGGGCCTGGCCGGGCGGTGTCCCCTGCCCCTGCCCCGGCCCGGGCGGCCGCTGCATGCCGCCGCGCTGCCCGCCGTCACCGCCGTCACCGCCGTCACCGCCACCGGGGCCGCCCCGGCCGCCGCCCCCGGGCCGGCCCATACCGAACCCGGCCGAAGGACCGGCGGTCACGATCGACCCCTGGTGGCCGCTGTTCAGGGTGCTGACGGTGTACGCCGCCGGCCCCGCCAGCGAGGCCGCGCAGCTCAGCGCCACCACGGCGAGCGCCAGGCCCCGGCCGCCGAACCGGCCCACGGCCGGCAGCCCGAGCGCGCCGGCGATCCCGGCCACCAGCACCGCCCACCGCAGCCACGGCAGGTAGTCCGGAGTGCGGCCCAGCAGGACGTACGCCCAGACCACCGTCGCGAGGACCGTGCCCGAGAGCACCGCACGCGGCCACCACGCGCCCCGCTCCTCCCACAGCACCGTGACGCCCATGGCGACGAGCGCCGCGACGTACGGGGCGAGGGCCACCGTGTAGTACTGGTGGAAGATCCCGGCCATGAAGCTGAACACCGCCGCGGTCATGATCAGCGCGCCGCCCCAGGCGATGAACGCGGCCCGCGCGGAATCGGTCCGCGCCGCCTTCCGGGTCAGCCAGAGACCGGCCGCCAGCAGGATCAGCGCGGCGGGCAGCAGCCAGGCGATCTGACCGCCGACCTCGGAGTTGAACATCCGGCCGATGCCGGTCTCGCCCCAGCCACCGCCGCCTCCGCCGCCACGGCCGCCGCCTCCCCCGCCGACGCTGCCGGTCTCCTCGCCGTTGATCCGGCCGAGCCCGTTGTAGCCGAAGGTGAGCTCCAGGAAGGAGTTGCTCTGCGAGCCGCCGACGTACGGCCGCGAGGAAGCCGGCATCAGCTCCACGATCGCGACCCACCAGCCACCGGCGACGACCATCGTCAGTGCGGACAGCGCGAGTTGGCCGAGCCGCTTCCTCACGGGAACGGGGGCGCACACCGCGTACAGCACGGCCAGCGGCGGCAGGATCAGGAACGCCTGGAGGGTCTTCGTCAGGAACGCGAGCCCGACCGCCGCGCCCGCCCAGAGCAGCCACGACGTCCGGCCCTGCTCCAGGGCCCGCAGCACGCACCACACGGTGACGGTCATCAGCAGGGCGAGGAGCGCGTCCGGGTTGTTGAAGCGGAACATCAGCGCCGCGACGGGCGTCAGCGCGAACACGCCCACCGCGATCAGTCCGGCGACCGGCCCGAAACGACGGCGTACGGCGGTGTTCAGCACGGCCGCCGTGGCGAGGGCCATCAGGACCTGCGGGGCCAGGATCGCCCAGGAGCTGAGCCCGAACAGCCGCACCGACAGGGCCATCGGCCAGAGCGCGGCGGGCGGCTTGTCGACGGTGATGGCGTTCGCCGGGTCCAGCGAGCCGAAGAAGAGGGCCTTCCAGCTCTGGCTGCCCGCCTGAACGGCCGCGGAGTAGAAGGAGTTGGCGTACCCGGAGGCGCTGAGGTTCCAGAGGTACGCGAGCCCGACGGCCAGCAGGAGCCCGTACAGCGCGGGGCGCTCCCAGCGGGGGCCGCCGGTCGCCGGCGGCGTGGGCACCCGCACCGGCGGTGCGGCGGCGGTGGTCGTGGTCATCGGACGTCCTCGGGGTCATGGCAGGCGCGGGACGGGAAGACCCAGGCGCGCAGGAGCAGGAAACGCAGCACGGTGGCCGCGAGGTTGGCGGTGATCAGGACGGCCAGCTCCGTACTGTGCGAGGGCGATCCGGAGGCCGCACCCAGCGCCGCGAGCGAGCCGCTGGTCAGGGCGAGGCCGATGGCGAAGACCACGAGCCCCTGCGCCTGGTGGCGGACGGCCCCGCCCCGGCCACGTACGCCGAAGGTGAGCCTCCGGTTGGCGGCGGTGTTGGCGACGGCGGAGACGAGCAGCGCGCCGCCGTTGGCGAACTGCGGCCCGACGCCGAGCCGGAAGAGGGAGTACAGCGCCAGGTAGAGGAGCGTGGACAGGGCCCCCACGCAACAGAACCCGACCAGCTGACGGGCCAGTCCGCGCGGTACCCCGGCCAGCGCCCGGTCGCGCGGATCGTCCCCGAAGGGCCGGGCCAGCCGGTCCAGCGGCAGCGCGCCGACGGCCAGCGCCCGCCCCACCCGCCACACGCCTTTCAGGTCCTCGGCAGCCGTCCGCACGATGTGGACCGTCGAGTCGGGATCGTCGATCCAGTCGACGGGCACCTCGTGGATGCGCAGCCCGGCCCGCTCGGCGAGGACCAGCAGCTCGGTGTCGAAGAACCAGCCGCTGTCCTCCACCATCGGCAGCAGTCGCTCGGCCACCTCGCGCCGGATCGCCTTGAACCCGCACTGGGCGTCGCTGAACCCGGCGGCCAGCGAGGAGCGCAGGATCAGGTTGTAGGCGCGCGAGACGAACTCCCGCTTCGGCCCCCGCACCACCCGCGAACTCCGCGCGAGACGCGAGCCGATGGCCAGATCGGAGTGGCCGGAGATCAGCGGGGCGACCAGCGGGAGGAGGGCGTTGAGGTCGGTGGAGAGGTCGACGTCCATATAGGCGAGGACCGGGGACCCGGAGTCCGCCCACACGGTACGCAGGGCCCGCCCGCGGCCCTTCTCCTCCAGCCGCACGCACCGCACCCCGGGCAGCTCCGCGGCGAGCGAGGCGGCGACGGCGGGGGTGGAGTCGGTGCTGGCGTTGTCGGCGACGGTGATGCGGAAGGGGTACGGGAAGGTCCGCGCGAGATGGCCGTGGAGGCGCAGGACGCAGGGGCGGAGATCCTTCTCCTCGTTGTGGACGGGGACGACGACGTCGAGCACGGGGACGCGGGAAGGGGTGGCCGTCTGCCGGGCCGGGAGATGCTCCCTGACCGGCAGAAGGCCGGGACCGCTGTCCCTTGCACTGCGGCCGGTCGCGCCGGGGCCGCCCTCCCCTGTGCTGCGGCCGGTCGCGCCGGGGCCGCTCCGGAGGCTGTCGGTGGTCATGCTCCGACGTTCGCCAACCGGGCTGTCACACCGGTGTGCTGAGCCTGTCCCTGCCCTGTGAGTCCGCGAACGGCCCCTCTTCCTCCGCGGGCAGCTCGATCACGAACACCGTGCGGCCCGGCCCGGACTCCACCGCCACCCGCCCGCCGTGCGCGGCGACGACGGCCTGCACGATGGCGAGGCCGAGCCCGGTGGAGCCGGTCGCCGTTGCGGTACCCGTACCCGTACCGGCCCCGCGCGAGCGTGACGCGTCACCGCGGGCGAACCGTTCGAAGACATGCGGCAGCAGCTCCACCGGGATGCCGGGCCCGTCGTCCCGCACCGCCAGCGTGACCGGCCCCCCGGTGGACGCGGCCGGCGTCACGGACACGGTGACGGTGGTGCCCGACGGGGTGTGCGTCCGGGCGTTGGCCAGCAGGTTGACCAGCACCTGCCGGAGCCGGTCGGGATCGGCGCGTACGGTCACGGGTTCGCCGGGCAGCTCCAGCCGCCAACGGTGCCGGGCACCCGGGCCGGCCCCTGGCCGGTCCGCCACCCGGGCGTCACTCACCGCGTCCACGACCAACGGCAGCAGATCCGTGCTCCCGTACGAGAGCGGACGCCCGGCGTCCAGCCGGGCCAGCAGCAGCAGATCCTCCACCAGGCCCGTCATCCGGTCCGCCTCCGACTCGATCCGCCCCAGTGCGTGCCGGGTGACCGGGCCGGGCTCCGGCGCTTCCCGGCCCCCGGCGGCACGCCGGGTCAGCTCGGCGTAGCCCCGGATCGAGGCCAGCGGGGTGCGCAGCTCATGGCTGGCGTCGGCGACGAACTGCCGGACCCGCGTCTCGCTCTCCTGGCGGGCGGTGAGGGCCGAACCGACGTGCCCGAGCATCCGGTTGAGCGCCGCTCCCACCTGCCCGACCTCGGTGCGCGGGTCGGCCTCGGCGGCCGGGACCCGTTCCAGTAGGGCCACCTCGCCGCTGTGCAGGGGGAGTTCGGAGACCCGGGTGGCCGTGGCGGCGACCCGGCGCAACGGCCGCAGCGCGATCCCGACGAGAACGGTGCCCGCGATCGAGGCGGCGAGAAGCCCGGCGGCGGTGACGCACACCTCGACGACGATCAAGGTGGTCAGCGCACCGCTCACCTCGGCGCTGGGGATGCCGACGAGGACGGTATACCCCTCGGCGGTGGTCGCGGCCTCCACCCGGTAGCCGCCGAGCCCCGGCAGATCGACGCTCCGGGTCCCCTCACCGGTCACCGGAGCGGCCTCCTCCAGCGCACGCCGCTGCTCGCCGGTCAGCGGCTTCGCGCTCTCCTGGGCACGGAGCCCGCTGTCCTCGACGACCTTCGACGCGGTGACGGCCCCGTCGTCGCCGACGAGCGCCCCGAACGTGCCGAGCGGCTGCCCGCCCCCACCGACGAAGCCGAGCGGACCCGCCTCGGGCGGCGCCTGGGGCGCCGGCCGGGGCCCGGGCGGCCGTTGGGCGCGCTCGACGACGGAGTGCAGCTGGTCGTCGAGCTTGCCGTACATGTAGCTGTGGAAGGCGATCGCGGTGACGGACCCGATGACTGCGGCGACGACGGCGATCAGCGAGACGGCCGACACGACGAGCCGGGTCCGCAGAGTCCACGGCCGCCGCGGCACTCCCGCACCCGCGCGCCCGCTACTCACCGGGCTTGATCAGATACCCCGCGCCGCGCCGGGTGTGGATCATCGGTGTGCGTCCGGCGTCGATCTTCTTGCGGAGGTAGGAGATGTAGAGCTCGACGACGTTGGCCTGGCCGCCGAAGTCGTAGTTCCAGACCCGGTCGAGGATCTGCGCCTTGCTGAGGACCCGGCGCGGATTGCGCATCAGGAAACGCAGCAGCTCGAACTCGGTGGCCGTGACGTGGATCGCGTCCCCGCCCCGGCTCACCTCGTGGCTGTCCTCGTCCAGGACCAGGTCCCCGACGGTGAGCGTGGACTCGCTCCGCCCGGCGGCGACGGCCGAGCCCGAGCGGCGGATGAGCCCGCGCAGCCGGGCCACGACCTCCTCCAGGCTGAACGGCTTGGTCACGTAGTCGTCGCCGCCCGCGGTGAGCCCGGCGATCCGGTCCTCGACGGAGTCCCGGGCGGTCAGGAAGAGGACCGGCACATCGGCGTACTCACGGCGCAGCCGGCCCAGCACGGACAGCCCGTCCATGTCCGGGAGCATGACGTCCAGGACCACCGCGTCCGGGCGGAAGTCGCGCGCGGCCCGGACCGCCCCGGCCCCGTCCCCGGCACTGCGCACCTCCCACCCCTCGTACCGCAGGGCCATCGAGAGCAGCTCGGTGAGCGGAGCCTCGTCGTCCACGACCAGGACCCGTACGGGGGTGCGGTCCGGCCTGAGCAGTTCGGTACGCCCCTGGGGCGAGGTCGTCGTCGTCATGGGAACCACTCTGTGAGGCACCCGTGAGAGAAGCCTGACCCGTTTCTGTGAATTGCCTGAGAAAGCGGCGCGGGCTATAGGGCCTCTCGTCTGGATCATGTCGGGCTCGCGGGCCCCGGCACGCGCGCCTGTGGCGTTGTCGTCAGTCGCCGATGCTCCGCAGTGGCTCCCTCCTCCGCCTTGCGTCCGCACGCACCGGACCCCGCTCCCTGATCCCACCTGATCCGACCTGATCCGACGAAAGACCCTAGGAGACCCCGATCCCGAACAGCGCGGCGGCGTTCCCGTGACAGACCGCCCGCAACCACTCCTCCCCCAGCCCGAGCCGCTCCAGCGCCTCCAGCTGATGAACGTACGGGTAGGGGATGTTCGGGAAGTCGGTCCCCAGCAGGATCCGGTCCCCGAGATCGGCGAGCCGCCCCAACTCGGCCGCCGGAAAGGGACTGAACCCTTCGCTGAAGTCGGTGAACGCCATGGTCGTGTCGAGCCGCACCTCGGAATGGGCCTCCGCCAGCGCCAGGAACTCCGCGTACTCCGGCATCCCCATGTGCGCCACGATCAGCCGCAGCCGGGGATGGCGCGCCAGGAGCCGGCCGACCGGCTCGGGCCCGGTGAACCTCCCCGGCGCGGGCCCTGACCCGCAGTGCATGACCACCGGGACCCCGGCCTCCGCGAGCAGCCCCCAGACGGGCTCCAGGAGCGGATCGTTGGCGTCGTACGCACCCACCTGGAGGTGCGACTTGAAGACCCGCGCCCCGCCCTCGACGGCCTCCTTCACGTACACCTCCACGCCCTCCTCCGGAAAGAGGGTCGCGGTGTGCAGGCAGTCGGGCGTCCGGGCGGCGAAACCGGCGGCCCAGCCGTTCAGCCAGCGGGCCATGCCGGGCTTGTGCGGATAGAGCATGGAGGTGAAGCGCAGCACCCCGAACGACCGCAGCACGGCCAGCCGCGCGTCCTCCTCGTACCGGTAGGTGATCGGCCACTCACGACCCGTGAGCGGCCCGGCGGCGTCGAAGTAGGCCCACACCTTGCGCAGGACCTGCTCGGGCATGAAGTGCGTGTGCACGTCGATGATCCCGGGCAGCCCGAGCCGCTCCCGGAACCGCACCACGTCATCGCTCTCCGGCACCACGGACGCGCTCCCTCGGACGGCGGTCAGAACAGCCCATCCTGCACACCGCCGTCGCCGATGTCGATGTCGATGAGAGGGACACGTACATCGCTCCCGGCTGCTTCGGACCCGGCGGCCGCTGCGGTGGAGGCCCCTCCGGACGCGGCCCCTCCGGACGCGGCCGCTCCGGGTACGGCCACGAGGTCCCACCCGGTGATCAGCCGCGTGTCCAGCACGACCACGCCCACGCCGTCCACCGCGAGGTGCAGATCGGGCCCGGCCGCCGCGACGAGCCGCCCCGCGACGACACCGCCGTCGACCAGCTCCCGCACCGACCGGACGGGAGCGGCCGACCGGTCGATCCCGAAGGCGCCCGCCTGGTCGACGACTTCGAGGGGCAGCCGCTCCAACGACTCGGGCCAGCCGCGCCCTTCGAGCTCCGCCGCCCGCCCGTACAGCTCCGCCACCTCGGCGGCCCGCTCCTCGGGCCCCGGCAGCCGCCCGCGCTCGGCCCGCTTCCTGGCGTACGGGATCCGGTCGGGCACACCGAGGGCCGCCCGCAGCACCTCCTCGGTACGCCGGGCCGCCATGAGGGGCCCGCGCCCCAGCCAGCTGAAGGCCACGGCCCCCTGCTCCCGCAGCCGGGCCGCCCCGCGCTCCTCCCCGGTGATCCCGACCTTGACCATGCCGGGCCCGAACCACGCGAGGTACACGCGGTACGTCCGGGGGTCGTCCACCATCGTGTCGGCGGCCACCGAGTGCGCCCGGTCCAGCCGCGCGCACTCGGCGCACCGCCCGCCGGCACCGCGCCCCGGCACCACGGCGCCCAGGGGACAGACGTTCCCCCTGGCCCCCACGCAGTGCCGCTCCCCGAGGGCCCGGAACCCGAGGCCGGACCCGTACGCGAGCACACTCACCCGCCGGTCACCGCCCCGGCTCCACCCCAGTTCGGGCACTTCCCCGGGCCACCGCACCCCGGCGCACCACCACCCACCGGCCACCCCGGACCCCGCTCACCTCGGCACCAGATCACCGGTCGGACCGGCCCGGCGATGCTAACGGGCCCGGCCGCGTGCACCGCGAAGAGCTCGTCCGGTCACACCGCCAGCGTTCCCGTTAGGATCCGCACCATGGTGCTGACCGGGAACCAGACGGATGTGTTCGAGGCTTCCATGCCCCGCCTGAAGGCCATCGCCTACCGCCTCCTCGGCTCGGCGAGCGATGCCGAGGACGCCGTGCAGGACACGTTCCTGCGGTGGCAGGCGGCCGACATCGAGCGCATCGAGGTCCCCGAGGCCTGGCTGACGAAGGTCCTCACCAACCTCTGCCTCAACCAGCTCACCTCGGCGCGCGCCCGGCGCGAGACCTATGTGGGCCAGTGGCTGCCCGAGCCGCTGCTCGCCGGGGACCCTATGCTCGGCCCCGCCGAGACCGTCGAGCAGCGCGAGTCGGTGTCGTACGCGGTCCTCGCCCTCATGGAGCGCCTGTCCCCCAACGAGCGGGTCGTGTACGTGCTGCGGGAGGCCTTCGGCTACCCGCACCGGAGAATCGCGGAGATCCTCGACATCACCGAGGCCGCCGGCCAGCAGATCTTCCACCGCGCCAAGAAGCACATCGCGGAGGGCAGGGCCCGTACCGAGATCGACGAGGCCGTCACCCGGCGGATCGTCGAGGAGTTCCTCACGGCCGCCACCAGCGGCCGGACCGAACCGCTCGTCCGGCTGCTCACCGCGGACGCCGTCGCGATCGGCGACGGCGGCGGAAAGGTGCCGGCCCGCGCGAAGCCGTTCGAAGGCGCCCTCGCCGTCGCGAAGTTCATGCGGGGTCTGTTCACCCCCGGCAAGGGCAAGCGAGCCATCGCCGGCGGCTCCGCCGCGATCCACATCACGACCGTCAACGGTGCCCCCGCCGTCGTCGCGGTCGTCGACGGGCGCCTCATCGGCGTCACCTGCCTGGAGATCACCCCGGACGGCATCGCCGCGCTCCGCAGCCAGGTCAACCCCGACAAGCTCGAACGCGCGAATGAGCACTGGGCTGCCACGGACCACGGAGAACCCCTGTTCCACGCCTTCTGACCACCTGTGACGCGCGTCACATCGCCCACCTGTCAGGAAACGACGGGCTGCCCGGTTCAAGGGGCGAACCCGCGTGAGACAGGAGCCAGGACATGCAGCAGCAGCACCGCATCATCGTCATCGGAGCCGGTTACACCGGAGCGAGTGCCGCCGGACGCCTCGCCAGGCGGCTGCGGAACGAGGACGTCTCCATCACCCTCGTCAACGCCGAACCGGACTTCGTCGAGCGCGTCCGGATGCACCAGCTGGCGGCGGGCCAGGACCTCCGCCCCCGGCCCTTCCGCGAGATGTTCGCCGGCACGGACGTCCAGCTGCGCCTCGCGAAGGTCACGGGCATCGACGTCGACCACCGAACGGTGTCCGTCACCGACCCGAACGGAGCGGGGGAGCCGGAGGACCTGGAGTACGACACCCTCGTGTACGCCCTCGGCAGCGCGTGGAACGCCCACGCCGTCCCCGGCGCCGCCGAGCACGCCCACGACATCGCCGGCCGCCCCGGGGCCCTGCGTCTGCGCGACCGCCTGGCCGCCCTCGCCCCCGGCGAACCCGTGGTCGTCGTCGGCGGTGGCCTCACCGGCGTGGAGGCGGCGACGGAGATCGCCGAGACCCGCCCGGACCTCGACGTGGCCCTGGTCGCCCGCGGCGCACTGGGCGACTGGCTCTCCCCCAAGGGCGCCCGGCACCTGCGGAAGGTCTTCGCCGGCCTGAAGATCACCGCACACGAACACACCGTCGCCACCGCCGTGGAGGCCGACCACGTCACCACCGCCGAGGGCGACATCCCGGCCGCGATCACGGTCTGGACAACCGGCTTCGCCGTCCACCCCATCGCCCGGGCCACCGCCCTGGAGACCGCCGACAACGGCCAGATCGTGGTCGACGCCACCATGCGCTCGGCCTCGCACCCGGACGTGTACGCCATCGGCGACGCGGCCCTGGTGGCAGGCCCCGGCGACAAGCCGCTGCGCATGTCGTGCGCCTCGGGCGTCCCCACCGCCTGGCAGGCCGCCGACGCCATCGCGGCCCGCCTCACCGGCGGCAAGCTCCCGACCATCTCGGCCCGCTACTTCAACCAGTGCGTCTCCCTCGGCCGCAAGGAGGGCCTGATCCAGTACGTCACCGCCGACGACCGGGCCGCCAGCGCGGCCCTCACCGGCCGCCTGGCCGCCTTCTACAAGGAACTGGTCTGCAAGGGCGCGGCCTGGGGCGTCGCCAACCCGACCATGGGCCTGCCGACCCGCCGCCGCCGGGCCACGGGGGAGCCGGTCCGGGCGGGCGCCACAGCCGCTTGAGGTTCCGGTCCAGGATCACCCTGAGACGCTCCACGTCCACAGGGCCCCGGGCCCCCTCTTCGGCAGCACCGCCAGGCCGGCTCCACGACGCTGAACAACCGGCGGGCCCGGGTGCGGAGCGCCCGCAGGGTGCCCCAGGACACGGTGGCCGCGCAGAGCACGAGCGCGACGATCAGCGCAGGTGCGCGCATACCGACGACCGCACCGAGAACAGCCAAAGCACCGACCGACGCCACCGGCCCCGTCATCGCCCGCAGCCGCCCCGCCCCGCCCAGGTCCGCAACGCGCGCACGAAGCGCCTCTTCGAAGTCTTCGGCCGTGGGCCGGTGGACGAACACCACGTGCGCTCCCGTATCGGCGTCCGTGCCGGATACGAACGCGTCCCCGCCCCTAGTTCCCATGGGCGGGGACGCTAGCGAGGAGACACCGGGCGGCTCGCCGCCGCCCGCACGGGAAGGATCCCAGGGACGGGAGAGGCGGGACGACGAAGGCCCCCAGGATTTCTCCTGAGGGCCGCTCATCTACTGTGCACTCGGCAGGATTCGAACCTGCAACCTTCTGATCCGTAGGGTCGGGCAGCGCCTTGCGGGAGCCCCCGACGGCCTCCCGGACTGATCGCCCACGCTAGCGATCACGGGCCGCCGCGTGCCGTCGTTGCCATCAGAGTTGCCGTCAGCTCGGGCCACCTCCACCGCAACGCATCAAAACCCGGCCATGGACTTGTCGAGCACTCCGCCCAGTGCACCGTAGGCACTACACCGCACCGAGTGTCTTGCCCTGCGGCGGAGCGCGAACCCCACGATGAACGACAGCGCGAAGACCCCACCAAGGACCATCGCAACGACCGGGTTGTAGACGAAGTACGCGAAGCACGCGACGCCGGCCCAGACCAGGATCGGCAGGAGCGAGCCGCGCAACACCGTCCCGAACCGGATCCGTTCTGCACCCGACGGCAGCACACGTTCATGCCACACCTCAATGTGGTTTCTGGTCACACAGTGCTCAGGTCGCATGAAGCCATCACACCACCGACCGCTCGGGTTCAGCGGTGATCCGTAATAGCCGCCTACTCAGCTTTTCACCGCCCGTGATCAAGCCAGGTGAACCTGGCAACCGTGTACGCAGTCGGCCCGGTGAGCCTGGCTCCTGAGTTGTCGATCATGTCCAGGAGCTCAAAGCCGACACGCTCCGCGTACTGTTCGAGCTCGCGCGGGAAGAGGACGCGTCTGCGGATCTCGTCCTGAGCCTCGTCCCCCGAGGGGAGTGCCCAGTGTCGGTGCATGGTGTTGATCTGGGTCCGCAGGTCCCACTCGTGGCGGATCGTGACGGTCGCCGGGCCGCTCGGGGTGTCGACCGTGGCGGTCATCGGTTCGGTCCCCGTGATGGGCGCGACGGGGGAGCACAGGATGAGCAGACTGCCCCACTGGGCGTGGGCCGCGAAGGTGGCGAAGACCTGGGTGATCTCGTTGTTGTCGTGGACGTAGGCGAGGCTGTTGCCCATGCAGGTCACCACGTCCATGCACCGACGGAGTCGGGCGGTGCGCATGTCCCCGATACGGATGTCCAGCTCCGGGCGGACGTGACGGGCATAGTCGACCATGCCCGGCTGGAGGTCCAAGCCGATGCACTCGAAGCGCTTGGCCAGGATCTCCAGGTCCCTGCCGGTGCCGCATCCGAAGTCGAGCAGCGTCCGGGCGTCCGGCCGGTGCGTCTCGATCAGGGTCTGACACATCCCAGCACCGGTGCTGTCGAACTGGATCACGTCGTACAGGGCCGGGTCCCGGTAGAGGAGGTTCGTCGCTTCCACTGGTCCCGCTTCCGTGTCGTCGCTGGTCACATGAGGCTCCGCAGTCCGACCTCAAGGGCGAGGACATCGCACAGCAAGTCGGGGACAGTCGGGGCGGCGTCGGCGTCCTTACGGGCCTGAACGAGTGCCTTGCCGTCAACGTAGCCGAGATCGACCAAGACGGACTCCTTCAGCATGTCGTCCAGCACGGGCAGACCGTAGGAGCGCAGCCCCTTCTCCAGGACGGCCAGAAAGTTCTCCGGTTCGGTCGGCGACGCAACTGAGTTCGGCAGTCCCGCCCGCCTGATCCGCTCACGGAACAGCGCCTTGCCTCGTTTGTACTCGTGCGGTAGCTGCTCCATGAACCGGACGACCCGCGGGTGTACGAGCGGGCTCACCGGCCAGACTCCGACCCGCAGGAAGCCCGGATTGTGCATCCCGAACGCCATCAGGGTCGGCACGGGCAGGACGGGGATGGGCGCCAGGTGCTCGTTCACCTCGGCCAGGGCGCGGACCGCCTTAGGACCGAGCCACGGAACGGGTTCCGGCGTCGGCAGTTCCACGGCCGTCCTGGAGTGGTGGGCGTTGACCTCGTCCCCGCCACTGCCGGTGAACATGACCTCGCACCGTCGGGCGGCTGCCTCCTCGCGTACGACGTCGAAGGCTTCCTGGTAGAACGCCCCTGCCGGATCATGCGGCCGACGCATGGCACGTACGGCGCCGGGGCAGAACGGCAGGTGCTGCATGGCGGGAATGGCTGTGTCTCGGAAGCCGCAATGATCCGCGTACGCCTGGCGGCGCTCGCCCTGCTGCCTGCCGGTACTTCCCCCGACAAGTAAGCCGAAGCTGTGCACCTGCGGGATGCGCGCCGCCTTCACGGCCAGGGCGACGTTCCCGGAGTCCGCGCCGCCCGACAGTTCGACGCCCACGCACCCCGTGGCGCTCGGCGCTTCGCAAATGACGTCGGCCAGCAACTCGTCGAGCACGGCGAGTGGGTCGACACCGGGCCGCAGCGTGCGCGGCTCCAGGACGTGTTCAGCGGGCTCCGGGAAGTGGATGCCGAGTCCCGCATCGGTGAACGTGGCCGACGCCCGCTCAGTCAGGCGGTAGACACCCTCGAACAACGTCTCAGACGTGTAGCGATGCCGCCTGGTCAGCGTCCGGGCCACGACACGCGGCACCAAGCGGTCAGCCGAGAAATGCGGCCCCAGTGCCGCCACGTCCCATGATGCGTGCAGCTCGCCGGCCTTCTCCAGCAGGTACAGCGGGGCTGTACCGAAGACGCCCGCCGTGAGACGGGCTTCCCCGGCCGTCATGACAACCTCGACGAAGTCGGCTTCGCCCCGCTTGCACTCCCTCACCCTCATCCGCACACACGTTGCCTGGTCGTCGTGGACCTCCATGACCAGCGTGGACACGTTCGCGGGCTCGATCCAGCTTTCGCCGCTGACCCAGCGACCTCCTTCCGGTCTCCATCGGGGCTCCTGGAGATCGGCCAGGCGCAGACGCATCGACAGCATGTCGTCCCCTTCCGAAGTCATGCGGCGGGGCGGGGCCGCGAACGACCCCGCCCCGCCTGGCGTCAGCCCTGGACTACTTGGAGCAGTGGTCGCCGTTGTTGTCGCCACCGCCGGGCATCTTGTCGAGCAGCGTGGCCTCGACGGCGGGGACGCCGGTGATCAGGTCGCCGGTGATCAGGTCGCCGGTGATCAGGTCGCCGGTGAACAGTTCGTCCACGTTCATCATGTTCTCCTCTTACGGTTGAAGCGGACCCCGCGGCTGATGCTGCGGAGTTGAGCCCGTCCGGCTGCCGGCCCCTTGCGAAATAGGCGGCCGGACGGGTGCCCACCACTTCCGGCGGTGGGCCCTCCCTCGACACACGTGGGGCTGGATGTGTGGCCGGGAGGAGTCAGGTGGGGGTGGAGGAGGCAGCCACGCCCAGGACGAAGCCGACCGATGCGGAGATGGTCACGATCAGCAGTGGTCCGGCGTAACGGCCGATGCCTGCGGATAACCGCCTCACAGCCGCTCGCCGCGACTGCGCTTGTTGGCCTCGCGCACTGCGGCGCTCAGCTCAGCCGCAGCGTCCTGAGGCTCGGGACGGCTGTGCTGCGGGCACTCACACGGCGGGAACAGGTTCGAGCCCGGCGGCGGGTCCGCGCCCTTGTAGGTGTCAATCCTCAGCACCCCGCCCACGCCCCGCTCTTCAGTCAACTGGGCCAGTCGGGCCCGCGCTTCGCTTTTCATCCCTCAGTCCCTCAGACGATGTCTGCGGCGAGGTCTCGCCGTTTCCTGCTGCCTCTACGCAACCGCGTGACCACGCACAGCGGTACCGTTGCAGCAGCGCCGGGACTTGAAAGCCTTGAAAGTTCGCAAGAGCACGGGGAGTTGAGAACGTGGCCAAGCGTGAACCGAACGGGGCGCTCGGGCGCCTGCTCACCGAGAGCCGCTGGACTTACCGCCAGTTCGCTCGGGCGGTGAACCGTGTGGGCACCGAGATGGGCACGCCCCTGCGATACGACGAGTCGGCAGTGAGCCATTGGCTGGGAGGCACCGTGCCTCGCGGGGCCGTGCGGGTGTGCGTCCTGGAAGCCCTCTCCCGGCGTCTGGGGCGGCCCGTAACGCACGCTGAGGCCGGTCTGCCCGTTCCCCGCGATCACTCCTCCACGACAGCCGCGGATACCGTGGAGGGGCTGATCGACCTCGGGAGGCAGGACATGGACCCATCGCGCCGCAGTGTCCTGGGGGCCGGCCTGTTCTCCGTCGCCCTCACGATTCCCGGGTGGCCGGATGTCATCGGCCGTGCCGAAGCGGTCCAGTCCGGCCGCGCCCGCCGGATCGGCATGAACGAAGTGGACATGGTCATCGCCATGACCGAGCGCGTCTCGGAACTGGACGACCAGTTCGGCGGTCGCCACGCACGCCCCATGGCCGCCTCGTTCATGGTGAACACCGTGGCGTCCTACCTGCGCGCCGACGCCCCCGACGACGTACGGAAGGCCATGTTGTCCGCGGCCTCGGACCTGCTGTACCTGACCGGCTACATGGCCGTGGACGAAGGGCTGCACGGCCTCGCGCAGCGCTACTACGTCAAGGCGCTGGAACTGGCGGGCGCCGCCGAAGACCACCTGACCTACTGCACCACTCTGCGCGGCATGAGCGTCCAGGCGATCGACCTCCGTCACGGGGGAAGGGCCATGGTGCTGGCAAACGCCGCGGCAGCCGCCTCCCCCAAGGCCGGCCCTCGCATGCTGGCCTTCCTCGCCGGCCAGCAAGCACACGCCGCCGCGCAGACCGGCGACCGGACTCGGGCGCTGCGGTACATCCGGGGGGCCGAGACCGCCATGGACCGTGCCGAGTCGCGCGGCAAGGCGTTCGGCTCGTACGACCCGGCGTCGCTCAACTACCACATCAGCCAGGTTCGTTACGAACTCGGCGACGTCTCCGGCGCCATCGAAGCCATGCAGCAGTCCGACAAGGTGCGCTACAGCGTCTATCGCCGCGCCCGCGTCCGACACCGCGCCATGCTGGCCGAACGGCAACTGGAGGTCGGCCACCTGGAAGCGGCCTGCGACACCTGGCATCAAGCGCTCGACGACTACCCCATGGTGCAGTCCGGCCGAGCCGACGACCGGATCAGAACCATGTTCGGCCTTCTCCGGCCGCACCTGAAAAACACGACCGCGAGGGACCTCTACGACCGCGCACGACCGGTCGCCCCGCTCTCTCTGGCCAGCTGACTTCGGCCGTTGGCGACCTCAGCCACCGAAAGTCAGCCACGACGGCGGGTGCGCCGAACGTCCGGAACTACGTCACCCCGGAGTTCGGCAAGAAGAAGCTGATCCGGCTCGCCGCCCGTGACATCCGGGCCTTCCTCATAAAGACGGCGGCCACCTACCAGTGCTGCGCGCAGGGGAAGGACAAGAAGCGGCCGGAGCACAAGCGGCGCTGCTGCGCCCTCGGCAAGTGCTGCAAGAAGCTCCCCTCGGACCGGACCGTCCGCTTCCTGCTGGTGATCCTGCGTGCCGCTCTCCAGCACGCCGTGCGGGAGGACGAGCTGCCTCGCAACGTGGCCCGGAACGTGGAGCTGAGCATGGGCACCAAATGTGAGATCGAACCGCTCATCGCTGCGGAAGGGCGTCGGCTCCTGACCGCGGCCCGGGACAACTAACTCTGGGCCGCGTACGAGCTGGCGGTCCGTATCGGGCTCCGGCGGGGTGAGCTGCTGGGGCTGCGCTGGTCGGACGTGGATCTTCTCGACGGGGTTCTGACCGCCCGGCAGGCTCTCCAGCGCGTGGGCGGCGAGCTGCTGATCGTCGCCGCCGAAGACGCAGCGCTCGGCCCGGCGCGTGGCACTGCCGGCCGAATGCGTGACCGCGCTCCGTGCTCAGCGCGCCCAGCAGATCGGGGACCAGAAGACCGCGGGTCACAACTGGAAGGAGACGGGGAGGGGGCTCGTCTTCACGACGAAGAACGGGACTCCCATCGAGCCGCGCAACCTGAACCGGTCCTTCGAGGCCCTGTCCGTCCGCGCCGGCGTCCGCAAGGTCCGCTTCCACGACCCGCGTCACACGTGCGCGTCCTTGTTCCACGAACAGGGTTCCGACGCCCGCATGATCATGGAGGTTCTGGGCCACAGCTCGATCCGCGTGACCATGGACATCTACACCTTCGTGCGGCTGGGCTCCCAGCGCTCCGCCTTCGACCGCGTAGGGGACGCGCTGAGGAGTGACGGCAACGGGCGGGACGACGGCGCGGCCGGTGTCCTCGTAGCCGTCTGACCGGCTCCCGAAGGCGGTTGCCGTCAAACACTGCCGTCAAGGCAAAAGCTAGAGACCCTGTGGATCACTCCACAGGGTCTCTAGCCTGATGTGCACTCGGCAGGATTCGAACCTGCAACCTTCTGATCCGTAGTCAGATGCTCTATCCGTTAAGCTACGAGTGCTTGGCGTTCCGGGCTTTTCTCCCCGGTCGGCGTTGCGAGAACAACATTACATGACCTGCGCCGTGACGCGAAATCCATTAGCCGCACCGCTGCCGACCTGCGGAAACAGCCTCCTGAGGCCCATCTCGGCCACCCTCCCGAACCGGCCCCGGCGCACCCTCCGCGCCCTCCCGCACCCCGGAACGCCCGAAGCCCCGTGCCAGGGGCACGGGGCTTCGGGATGGAGCGGAGGCGGAGGGATTTGAACCCTCGATGGGCTTTAAGACCCAAACCGCATTAGCAGTGCGGCGCCATAGACCGGACTAGGCGACGCCTCCTCCACACGCCTCGCGCGGACGCGAGTGGTGCGTGCAGATGATGACACAGTCGAGCGTCGTGCCACCAATCGTCGCTCACGTTACTAGGCCCCCGGGGGCCAGGGCAAAGCAGTTCGGCGTGGTGGCGCAACGTCCGGGCGTGATGCGCGTTAGAGAGGGGTGGGGACCGCGGTCTCCGTCAGCCGTCGTCGCCAGTCAGCCGTCCGTCAGCCGTCGCACCGGGGCGGGCCCGTGTTCGTCCGTGGCCGCCGCGGCCGACCGTGCTGCAGAGATCCTGGAGCTACCGCATGCTGCGCCGTCTCGCCCTCACCGCCGTCGTCTCGCTCGCCGCGCTCGCCACCGCCGTGCCGGCGTCCACCGCCACCGCCACCGGACCCGTGCCCTCGGCCCAGCCCACCTCCGGCCCGTTCGCCGCCGCCCGGCCCGCCCTCGGGCCGCTCCCCCTGCCGGTCCCGCCGTTGCCCGGGTTCCTGGACGGCGGGCAGGGCACGGGCTCCGGTGAGGCGGACGAGGTGCTGACGCGGCTCACCGTGAGCGTGGAGAACACCGGGGTCGCCGAGGCCGACGGCACGTTCGAGCTGGAGTGCGGGCCCACCGGGGGCAGCCACCCGCGGGGACAGGCCGCCTGTGACCGGCTCGCGGAGGCCGGCGCCACCCGGGCCGGGCGGCAGGAGCTGTTCCGGCCGACCCCCGAGGGCACGATGTGCACGATGATCCACGGCGGCGACGCCACCGCGCGCATCGTGGGCACCTGGGAGGGCCGGGCCGTGGACACCACCGCGAGCCGCCGCGACGGTTGCGAGATCGCGCGCTGGAACAGCCTCGTGCCGGTGCTCCCGGATGTCCGATAGTCCATCGGTCGCAACGCGAAGGGGTTCGCTCCGGCGAAGGGCCGCGGGCGGTCCCCAGGCCCTGACCGGGACGGTCGCGCCACGCGTCCGCGCACGTCACAGGGTGCGCGGACGCTCACGTCATGGGGCCGCGGCGCACACCGCACGCACAGAACCCTGGTGAGAGCTCCCCCTCATCCGCCGCCCCCGGGGCCTCCCCTGCCCTTAGACTCCTCCCGTGACAGTCCGCGGCCCGAGGGGCAAGATGGGGCCCGCTGTCGGCAAGGTGCGGTAATCAGGGAGGAAGCGTCGTCGTGAGCAGCAGGCCATCCCGAGGCACTGCTCGCCTCGCAGCCATACTCGATGCCCTTCCTGACGGGCTCCTGCTCGTCAATTGCAACGGCACGGTCGTCAACGCCAACGCCATCGCCATCGAAATGTTCGAGACCCCGGGCACCGCGCTCGTCGGTCGTGGACTGCTCGATCTGCTGCCTGAGTTCGACTCCAAGCTGATCCCGGGTTCGATGCGCCGGCCCGAGGCTGCGGACGAGCAGGGCAGGACCAAGCCGACACGGATGACCGCGCGGCGCACCGACGGGCACGAGTACCCCGTCGAGGTCACCAGCGCGAGCCTCGACAGCGGGCAGGCCGCGTACAACGACATCCACTCCAGCTACACCGGCGACGAGCTGCTCATGCTCGTCGTGCGGGACCTCTCCGGCACCGTCGACACCGAGGCGGAGCTGGCACGTTCGCAGCGCCAGACCGAGATGATCCTGCGCGCCGCCTCCGAGGGCGTCGTCGGCACGGACAACGACGGGCGGGTCGTCCTCGTCAACCCCGCCGCCGCGCAGATCCTCGGCTTCCGGGCCAGCGATCTCGGCGGCCAGGAGCTGCATCCACTGATCCTGCACTCGCGGGCCGAGGGCGAGCCGTTCCCGTACGAGGACTCCCCGCTCGCCGACACCCTCAAATCCGGGCGCAAGCACCGGGTGCGTGGGCAGGTGCTGTGGTCCAAGAGCGGCGCGCAGGTGCCGGTGGACCTGACGACCGCGCCGGTACGGGACGGGGACCAGCTCGTCGGCGCGGTGATGACGTTCACCGACCGCCGGCCGTACGAGGAGCTGTCGGCGCAGCACAAGAGCGTCGTCGCCGAGCTGACCACGAGCCACTCCGCCGAGGTCACCGCGCTCAGGGAGGCGCACACTGCCGAGCTGGAGGCGCTGCGGGAGGCCCACGCCACCGAGATCGCCGACCGGACCGAGCGGTACGCCGCCGAGGTCGAGGGACAAGCCGAGCTTCTCGCCTCCCTGGGCGGCCGGCACTCCCAGCTCACCGCCGTCCTCGGCGGTTCGCTGCGCGGGCCCCTGGAGGAGCTGCGCGGCGAGCTGTCCGCTCTCGCCGCCGACCCGGCCGGTCAGCTGTGGCCGGAGGCCAACCAGATCCTGCACCATCTCGCCGCCGGGTACGCCCGGATGACCACCCTCGTCGACAACGTGCTGGGCTACCAGCGCCTCGACACGGGCGTGGAGGGGCTGCACAAGGCCCCCGCCCTGATCGAGGGGATCGTGACCGGCGGGATCGACGGGGCGGTCGAGCTGATCGGCCCCGGGCGCGCCCAGTTCGCCGTGCACGCCCCGCCGATCGAGGCCGAGGTCGACGCGCGTCGGCTGGCGACCGCCATCGCCCATCTCGTCGCGGACGTCTGCGGTGTCGATTCGACCGGCAAGACCCGGGCCGTGCCCGGGGGCGGCCATGTCGACTCAACCGTGGTCGTGGCCGCCGCCCAGCGCGGCGACGTCGTACGGATCGAGGTGCGCGGGCCGTTCGCCGGGGGCGACCCGGTGCACGAGCCGATCGTGCGCGGCATCGTCCGGGCGCACGGCGGGGTCCTCCAGACGCACGAGATGCCGGGGATGAGCAGCGGCAGCGCGTACGTGCTGGACCTGCCCATCGGCGCCGCGTCCGGCACGATCGCGCCCCCGCAGGCGGACGGGAACGCCCTGCTGCCGGAGCCTGCTCACGCCGCGTCCTCCTCGTCCCCGTCCTCCTCGTCGCCCGAAGGGCTTGGAGCGCCGGGCGTCACCAGTGGCGGTCGGCGCCGGGCACGCAGGTCCTCCACCGACGCGTTCCTGGAGAGCCCCGGTGGTACGCCTGGTACGCCGGAGAGCACGGGCGGTGGCGCGGCCGATGCCGTGGCTCCCGCTCCCGCTCCCGCTCCCACTCCCGACGACCGTTCGGCTGTCGAGCCGACCGGGCGGCGGCGGGCGCGCCGTGGACCGGCCGCGCCCGAGGAACAGCAGGCCCCCGAGCTGATCCCCGCCCAGCAGGGCGAAGGTTCCGGGCGTCGGCGTGGCCGTCCCAGCCCGGCCGAGGCGGACGCGGTTCCGGTGGATGCCGGAACCGCCGTACAGGAGCAGCAGCCTCAGCCACCGCAGCGGCAGGCACTGGCCCTGACCTCCGCCCCGTCCTCGGCGCCCTCCTCGGCACCGTCCGAGGGTTCGGTCGTCACCGCTGCCGAGAACGCCCAGGGCGGCGGTCGTCCGCAGCTCGGGCAGACCGTGCCGCCCCAGGGCGTCCCGATTGACCCGCAGCAGCCCGTTCCGCCCACCGGACGGCGGGATCGTCGGGAGGGCGAGAATCTGGCCCTCCCCGCCCTCGCCTCCGGAAACAGCGGCAATAGCGGCAGCGGCAATGGCGGCAACTCGGGGCCGGCCCCGTCCCAGCAGCCCGGAAGCCAGCCGGGCGGAAGCCGGCAG
>NZ_NEUE01000021.1 GCF_002910905.1 Streptomyces sp. SM11
CGAGCCGCGAGCCGCGAGCCGCGAGCCGCGAGCCGCGAGCCGCGAGCCGCTCCGGCGGCGGTGTGCCCGTAGCCTTTCGGGGTGGCCATGCACGCTAGCCAGCCCCTCCGCGTCCCCGTCGGCAGCGACGCCGGGCGCTGGAGCACCTTCCACGGTGAGAAGACCCTGGTCGTAGCGGCCCGTACGGTGACCTCGACCGTACGGGTCCTCGAATGCCTGCCCGCCCTCCTGCGCGGAGACGGACGGGTGACGGTCGTCTTCGCCCACGACCCCACCTCGGCCTTCAACGACGGGGTGCTGGACCTGCTGCACGACGCGGGCTGCCGGGTCGTCCCCTGGGAGCAGGTGAGTCACGCCGAGCCCGATCTGATCCTCACCGCCAGCGAGAACATCGATGTGCCCGAGGGGCGTTGCCCGGTCCTCGTGCTGCCGCACGGCATCGGCTTCCAGAAGCAGGTCCCCGACGCCCGTGCCCCGGGCGACCGGCTGTCGGGGGTCGTGCCGGACAGCCTGCTGGAGTCCGGCAGGGCCTGGCTGGCGATCTCGCATCCGGGGCAGGAGGAACAGTTGCTCTCCTCGCATCCGAAGACGGCCGGCCGCACGCTGCTCGTGGGTGACCCGTGCTTCGACGAACTGCTGGTCAGCGCGGACCGGGCGGGCTCCTTCCGCCGGGCGCTCGGCGTGCCCGACAGACACCGTCTGGTGGTGCTCAGCTCCACCTGGGGACCCACCTCCCTGTTCGGGCAGGACCCCGGGCTGGCGGCCCGCGTTCTCGCCGCCCTGCCCTACGACGAGTTCCGGGTGGCGGCGATCGTCCACCCCAACGTCTGGTCGGGGCACGGTTCCTGGCAGATCCGCAACATTCTGGCGCCCGCCCTGGACGCGGGGCTGATGCTGATTCCGCACATCCACGCGTGGCGGTCGGCGCTGGTCGCGGCGGACGTGGTCGTGGGCGACCACGGGTCGGTGACCCTGTACGGTGCGGCGCTCGGCAAACCGGTTCTGCTGGGAGCCTTCGGGAGCGAGGCCGTGCCCGGCACCGCGGTGGCCGCACTCGGCCGGGCCGCGCCCCGTCTCGATGCCCACGACGACGTGCACGGACAGATCGTCTCCGCCCTCGCCGTACGGCGGCCGGAGCTCTTCGCCACCGTCACCGAGGGTGCCTTCCACCAGCCGGGCCGGGCGCTGCCCCGGCTGCGTACCGCGCTCTACGACCTGCTCGGCCTTCCCGAGCCGGTGTCCACCGCCCCGCCGGAGTGGTTCCTGGCCGAGCCCGTCGAGTCGGGCGCGAAGGCCACCGCCTGGACGGTCACCACGACCGGGCCGGCGGAGGGCGGGCCGGCCGCCGTCACCGTACGCAGACAGCCCGCGGCGGTGTGGCGGGAGGCGGACGACCCGGGCGAGGACGCGACGGCCGGGCGTTTTCGCCATCTCGCCTGCGACGAGCGGGAGCCGGACCGGCGTCTGCTGGAGAGCGCCTCGGTGCTTCTGTGCGGCGCTCCCGTCCGTTCCGCGGCGGCGGGTGTCCGGTGGATCGGGGAGACCCTGAACCGCCTTCCGGGCTGCCGGCTGGCGGCGGCCTCGCTGGCCGGCGGCGGCGCTCTGGTGGGACTGCGGGACGGGCGGATCGTGGAGGCGGCCGTGACGGGGCCGGCGCGGGACCCCGCGCTGCCCGCCGCGGCCGTCTACGCGCTGCTGCGCGCCGCGGCTCCGTTCGACGACACCATGGTGACCGTGCGGGTCGGCGGGTATGCCGAGGACGTGGCGCTCCGGCTGCGCGCACCCCGGCCGGGCGGCTCGTGCGGCTGAGCACGCACGGCTCCCCGCGTCATCCCGCCGGCTCTCCTCCCGCCAGCCGGTCCCGCAGTTCCTCCGCGCGGGGGCTGCCGCCCGCCTCATAGATCTTCAGGGCGCGTTCCAGACGGGCGCGTACCTGGCGGGGATCGCCCTGCGTGCGTTCCTGGATGTCGGCGAGGGCGACGAGCGCCTGCGCCTCGTAGTGGGTCGCCTTCTCCGCGCGGAGGATCTCGGCCGCTTCGCCCAGCGCCCGGACCGCCTCGTCGGTCTCTTCGAGATGGTCGTGGGCGATGCCGATGGCCGCCTGCGCCCGGGCCGCCATCCGCGGGTCCTCGCACGCGACGAGCTCGTCGTGGGCTCCGCGCAGGGTGTGCAGGGCCTCGCGGGGGTGCCCGGCCGCGTCCTGGGCGCAGCCGAGGAAGTAGGCCGCAATGGCGGCGCCGCGGCCTTCGTTCGCGGCCGTGTTGAGGTCGAGGGCGTTGCGGTAGGCCGCCATGGCCCGAGCGGGATCGGTGCGGTCCCAGTACCGTCCGGAGAACTCCTGCACGGAGGCACGGACGACCAGATGATCCGCTACCTCGGCACAGGCCTGGGCGGTGTCCAGTTCGCGCCGGGCGGCCTCGTACTCACCCAGGTCCATCAGCGGGCGCGACAGCAGGCTGCGCAGTCGCGCCTCGGCGGCCGGGACCATCGCCTCGGCGGCGGCGGCCGCGCCGAGTTCGAGCGACTCCCGCCAGTCGCCGAGGTGCCGGTGGTGGAAGAACAGGACCGTGAACGCCTCCGCGAGCTGCCAGACCTCGGTGTGCAGCGTTTCCTCGCGCGCGGCGGCCCGCAGGACACCGAGGATGTTGCGGTGCTCGGCCTCCAGCCAGTCCACGGGCCGGGGTGCGCCCGGCGCGGCAAAGGGGTCGCGAACGTCGGAGAGCCACTGAGCGAGGTCGGCGATCCGCAGCCGGTCCAGCCGGACCGCCCGGTCGGCGAGTGCGGTGAGGGCCAGGTAGTGCAGCGTCACCCGCCGTACGAGAGCGGTCCGCCCGTCCGGTGCCTCTTCCTCCGTCGCGCGTTCGCCGGCGTGCAGCCGTACGAGGTCGTGGAAGCGGAAGCGCCCGTCGGGCATCTCCTCCAGCAGGCTGGCGCGGGTCAGGGCTTCCAGCGCGTCCACGGTACGTCCCGGGTCCAGGTCCGTTGCCACCGCGGCGACTCCGGCGTCGAAGGTGGCTCCCGGGTACCAGCCCATCAGACGGTAGAGCCGGGCGGTCTCCGGTGCGAGTTCACGGTAGGCGAGATCGAACGCGGCGGCCACGGGCCGCTCCTTTCCCAGGGACATTCCTGCCAGTCGGCGCGGCTCGTCGGCCAGCTCCGCCGCGAGCGCCGCCAGTGTGAGCCGGGCCTTGGCCGCGAGCCGGGCGGCGACCACGTGCAGCGCCACCGGCAGCCCGTCGCAGAGCTCCACCAGGTGTTCCGCCGAGGCCGGATCGGCGGCGGTCCTCTCCGCGCCGCACCGGTCGGCGAGCACCTCCAGGGCACTGGCCCGGTCGAGCGGCTCCACCGCCATCAGCTTCGCACCGTCGGCGGCGAGTTCTCCGATGCCGCTGCCGCCGGCCACCACCAGGAAGCTGCCCCTTCCCTTCGGCATCAGCGCGGCGGCCTGGCCGGGCTGGGAGACGTTGTCCAGGAAGACCAGCAGACGTCTGCCCGCGGACCGGCTCCGCAGGCGCTGGATCCGCTCCGCGAACGTGGCCGGGATGTAGGCGTCGTCGATGCCCAGGGACCGCAGGCAGCACCGGGCCGCCTCGGAGACGTCCGCGCCCGCCGAGTCTCCCCGCAGGGTCGCGAAATCGACATAGATCTGTCCGTCCGGGAACCGCTTCCGGCCCCGTTCGGACCAGCGGGACACCAGTGCGGTCTTGCCCACGCCGGGCGGCCCGTGCAGCGCGGCGAAGCCGACGCTCGCGCGGTCGTCCTCGTCCGCGTCCTCCCCGTCCCCGTCCTTGTCGCCCGCCTCGGGGACCAGCCAGCCGTCGAGCCTGGCGAGGCCTTCGGTCCGGTTGATCAACCGGACGGTCAGTGGCGGGATCTCATCGGGTGTGACGTGCGTTCCGACCGGCGCCGCCGGCTCGACATGGAACGTGATGCCGCCGTGGATCGTGCCGGCCTGCACGACCGGGCCGTGGCTCGTGCCGGAGAAGTCGTTCCGCGCGCTGTGCCGGGGCCCGTCGCAGGAACCCGGGGCCGTCACCTGGCGCCCGGTTCCTGTCGGGACGTCGTGCGCACGCCGTCGTGGACCGACTGGGCCATGATCACGGGTGCGTTGTAGGTGCCGCCGCTGATCGTGTTGTGGTTGATCGACACGGTCGTGCCGGCGGGCTGCTGAGGCGCCAGTTCCCCCAGCAGCTCCCGCAGCTCGTCCGCCGTCTCCGGGTTGGCGCGCAGGGCGCGGCGGAGCCTGGTCCGCCACTCCGCCTCGATGTCCGCGGCCGTCTCCTCGTCGGCGTCCGCGCGGGCCGCCGTCAGCTCGGCCCGGGACTCCTCCAGCTCGGCGTCGACCGCCTCGGTGTCCTCACCGCGCGCCAGGATCCGGGCCACCCGCCCGCGCACCTGCGCCCATGCCTCCGTCGCCATCAGCCCCACGAACGTCGTCGCACCCGATGCCGCCAGTGCCGTCAACTCGGCTTCCACCGAACCCCCTCCGCCTCACCTGTCGCACCGTACGGGCACGTAACCCGTCGCTGGTGCAACCGTAGAGAGCGAACAGCGCCTTCGGAAGCGGAATCGGGTGCGCGGCGCAGAGCAGTTCCAGCCATGTCGGTCCGGAAGGTCTCCCACCGCCACGACGCCCGGCGCTCCGGTGCGTCCGGCCGGACCGGCGGTCCGGCCACGCGTGCCGCTCCCACGACGACGTGCGTCAGCGGAGCGCGGGCCGCATTCCGTCGGTCGTTCCGGATCCGGTCAGCGGCGGGAACGACAGCGGGAGCACCACGGCGCGGCCACGGTCCACTGGAGGCGGGGCCGGCGCGTGAAGCGTTCGAGGGCGGCCGGCAGGGCCCGGCCGGCCAGTGACGCCGGCAGCGCGATGAGGACGACCGGCAGCAGGCCCGTGTCCAGCGTCTCCTGCGCCGATGGGCCGGTGATGCGCAGCCGAGGACCGGTCGGCGACGAGCCGGACGAGAGCGGGCGCGAGCGCGGCGACGAGGACCGTGGTGGTCCGAAGGCTTCGGTGCGGGGAGCCGGTCATCGGTCCGCCCCTTGTGTCGCGGCGAGTGCGCCGTGGAGGAACACGTCCGCCAGCCGGCCCCCGGTGAGGCGTGACGGGTCGTCGGGGTGCGGACGGGTGAGCAGCAGGCCCAGGAAGAGCGCGGCGGCCTGTTCGACCGGCAGGCGGAAGGACTCGGCGTCGGGCGCCAGGAGTTCGGCGACCGCATCCCTGATCGCGGCCATCGGCCCATCGCGCCCCACGCCGCGGGCTCGTTCGCCGGTCGGGGTGTCGCGGCGGCGGTGGCCGGAGGCGTGCAGTGATCCCGCGATGGCGCCCATCCGGTCCAGGTGCGCCTCCAGGGCGTCGGCGGCCTCGGCCAGGCGGTCGGCCGTCGGGAGGTCGGCCGGGATGGACATCAGTTCGCGTACGGCATCGTCGTGGCGCATCGCCTCGGCCATGCAGGCGTCCAGAAGCTCCTCCTTGTCGGCGAAGACGCGGAAGATCGTCGCCTCGCCGATGCCGGCCGCGCGGGCGACCTTGGCGGTGGTGACGGCGGCGCCGTACTCGGCGATCAGCGGGACAGCCGCCCTGACGATCATTTCGCGGCGCTGTTCGGGGCTCATGCCCGCCGCACGGCGACGGGTCGTCTGCTTCTCGGACATGGGCCGAACGTTACGGAGTGAGTACTCACTCCGTCGAAGTTCCAGGACCGTCCCGGGCCGGGGCCCCGTGCGGCGCAACCACCGGCGCGCGGGACGCGTGATGATGGGTGGGGGGCCGCGACACGGCGGTGTCCCGCCGACACCGCCGGCCGGCGGTCCCGGAAGGGCGTTCGCCATGTTCGCAGCCGGAGTGAAGACATCGGTCGCAGCACTGTTCACCGCGCTCGTGCTGACCGTGACCGCCGCGTGTACCGGCGGGGACGGCTTGTCGCCCTCGCCCCGCAGCAGCTCCCCGTCCGATGCGGGCAGGCCCGCCGGTGTTCTCGCCGTGAAGATCGACAATGTGGCGTCCGCACGCCCCCACACCGGTCTCGAACAGGCCGACATCGTCTATGTCGAGCAGGTGGAGGCCGGGCTGAGCCGGATCCTCGCCGTCTACTCCTCCGGTCTGCCGTTGGTCATCGGCCCGGTGCGCAGTGCGCGGGAGACCGATCTGGAGCTGCTCCGGCAGTTCGGTCGGCCGACGCTGGCCTTCTCCGGCGCGCAGAGCAGGCTGCTGCCGGTCATCGACCGCGCGCCGCTGGAGGCCGTACCGCCCTCGAAGGCGCCGGGGGCGTACTTCCGCGGCCAGGACCGACCCGCACCGCACAATCTCTATCTGCGGCCGGAGCGGATCCCGTTCACCGCCTCCGGCGTCGACGCCGTCGAGGAGCTGGGGCTCAGGGCCGGTTCGCCGCCACCCGGCGGCGAACCGGCGGACAGCCGCACGGTCCGCTATCCGTCCGCGTCCGTGACCTTCACCTGGTCCGCCGAGCGCGACCGGTGGCTCGTCTCCCTGGACGGCTCCCCCGCCCGCACCGCCGACGGCACACAAATCGGGGCCGGCACGGTCGTCGTCCAGGACGTGACCGTCCGTCCGTCGGACTTCAGCGACCGGTCCGGAAGCGTCACGCCGTTCACCGAGACCGTGGGATCGGGAAGCGCGGTCGTCCTGCGCGACGGCCGGACGTACGACGCCCGGTGGTCGCGGAGCGCGGCCGAAGCGGACACCGTGTTCACCGGCCCGGACGGACGGGGCGTAGACCTGGCCGAAGGGCCGCTCTGGATTCTGTACGCGGCGCGCGGGGGCGCCGGTTCCACGGCGGGCGGCTGAGACCCGGGGCGGGCGTCCGGGCAGTGGGAGAGGCCCCCGGTGGACGCACCTGTCCGCCGGGGGCCGCCCCTACCGCGCACCAGGGGTGGGGCGGGCCGGGTGCCTCCCCGGCAGACGGTCAGGATCGGGACAGCAGCGCCCCGCCCGCGTACTGCGCCGAATCACCCAACTCCTCCTCAATCCTGATCAGTTGGTTGTACTTGGCCGTGCGGTCGGAGCGGGACAGCGAGCCGGTCTTGATCTGGCCGCAGCCCGTCGCAACCGCCAGGTCCGCGATCGTGGTGTCCTCCGTCTCGCCCGAGCGGTGGGACATCACGGCGCTCCAGCCCGCACGGCGCGCGGTGGCGACCGTGGCGAGGGCTTCGGTCAGGGTGCCGATCTGGTTGACCTTCACCAGGACCGAGTTGCCGACGCCGGTACGGATGCCCTCACGCACCTGTGTCTCGTCGGTGCAGAACACGTCGTCGCCGGTGAGCTGGCACCGGTGGCCGACGCGGGTGGTCAGCTCCCGCCAGCCGTCCATGTCGTCCTCGGCCATCGGGTCCTCGACGGAGACGATCGGGTACGCCTCGATCAGCTGGGCCAGGTAGTCGACCTGCTCGGAGGCAGTGCGGCGCACGCCCTCACCGGCGTACACGTACGCACCGTCGCGGAAGAACTCCGACGAGGCCGGGTCCATGATCAGGCCGATGTCCGTGCCGGGACGGTATCCGGTACGTTCGACGGCGCTCATGACGAAGTCGAGCGCCTCCTCGGCAGTGCGCAGTGCGGGCGCGAAGCCTCCTTCGTCGCCGACACCAGTGGAGTGTCCGGCGGCGAGCAGGTCGCGCCGCAGGGTGTGGAAGATCTCGGAACCCATGCGGACGGCCTCCGCGAAGGTCTCCGCTCCCACCGGCGCGATCATGAACTCCTGGAAGTCCAGCGGATTGTCGGCGTGCGCCCCGCCGTTGATGATGTTCATCATCGGCAGAGGGAGAAGACGGGCGTCGGCGCCGCCGAGATAGCGGTAGAGCGGCTGGCGGTGGGCCGCCGCGGCCGCCTTCGCCACGGCGAGGGAGACCCCGAGGATCGCGTTCGCACCGAGCCGGGACTTGCCGGGCGTGGCGTCGAGCGCGACGAGCGCGGCGTCCAGGCCCGCCTGGTCGTCCGCGTCGCGGCCCACGACCGCGGCCGCGATCTCCCCGTTGACGTGGGCGACCGCACGGTCGACTCCCTTGCCGTGCCACTGCCCGGCGTCGCCGTCGCGCAGTTCCAGCGCCTCTCGCGCACCGGTGGAGGCGCCGGACGGGACCGCGGCGCGGCCGAGGGACCCGTCGGCGAGGAGGACGTCGGCCTCGACGGTGGGGTTGCCCCGGCTGTCGATGATCCGGCGGGCGGTGACGGACTGGATGGCGGTGGGCTCAGCTGCCTTGCGGGCCATGCGAGGTCCTTCCGGTAGTCACATGCCGCGGCGATCTTGCGACAGCGCCGGCGCGGGCCGCGACGAGGGAACTCTACAGCAATGCTGTTCAGCTCTGCTGTTCAGTAACGCTGGCCAGTTGACCGGCGCGGGCCAGCGCACGGGCGACCTGCGCAGACTCGCTGACGACCGCGGGTTAAAGTGCCCTATGCCCACCCCGGAACCCGCCACCGTCGCCGCCGATCTGCGCACCGCCATGGGCAAGCTCGCGCGGCGCGTGAAGCAGGAGGACCGGATCCCGCACGGCCAGGTGGCCGTTCTGGGCGTCCTCGACCGGGACGGGGCCATGACCACCAGCGACCTCGCGGCGGACCAGCGCGTGCGTCCCCAGTCGATGGCCCGCGCGGTCGGCCTCCTCATGGACCAGGGCCTCGTCGTCCGCCGGGCGCACCCGACGGACGGCCGCAAGTCCCTCGTCGACCTCTCCGAGGTGGGGCGGGCGGCACTCGAGGCGGAGCGCGACCGCCGGGCCGACTGGCTCGCCCGGGCCATCGACCTCGAACTCAGCGAAGAGGAGCAGGAGGTGCTCGCGCTCAGCGTCGCCTTGATGGAGCGGCTCGCCGGGCGCTAGGGGGTGTCCTCGTCGCAGCCGTCAACGAGTGGCTGTGACGCGTACGTCTGCCGGCTACATCACGGCTCGTACAGGGGAAGGAAGTGGAGCTGGTCGAACCGCTCGGCCGGGACCGGGTGCTCGGTCCGGTGGAAGCCCTTCTCCCGGTACGCGTCGCATGTGCGGGCGACGGTGACGGCGATCCTTTCCACGGCTGTGCGCCGGCGCTCCTTGTGGACGCCCGGCCGCTTGCGGGGCTGTTCCCTTCGGGCATAGCGGGCTTGGTGAACCAGTACCGGTCGGAGACGGCGGTGAGCAGGCGTGAGATCCTTCCGTCGCGGTCGTGCGGGGCGTCCACTGCCGTACGGCCCGATGCGGCCACGATGACGGGCAGGATGCCGACCAGCACACCGAGCAGGGCCATCACGAGCACTGGCGGGATGTCCCCGAACCAGTCGCTGAGGGCGCACACGGCTCGGCTCCTCGATCATGGGTGGGGCCTCCGGTATGCCCGGCGTCCTGAACGGCCGGTCCGGGAACTCCGTCGGTGATCCACACTCTCTCGTGCCCTGCACTGCACCGGGCCCCCTGTGCGTTTCCATGCCCACTCGGCCGAGCCGCCCTTCATCCGCTCGTACCCGCTGCCGGGGCTCTTCGACGCGTCCTCACGTCCCGGCCGGTCAGCGGCCTCCTCCGGTGAAGAGGAAGTGAGCCCCTCCGCCGATCATGGCGAGGGCGAAGAGCGAGGTGAGGACGACGCCCGTGATGCGTGATGCGTCGCTCGGCGGTTCGGACTCGGCGTAGGCGACGGTGTACGGGCGTTCGGGCCGGTCGGAGTCATAGGCCACCTGCACGGTGTCCCCGACCTCGCCGCCCGAACTGCCGCGTCTGAGCGTGGAGGTGTACCGCTTGTCTCCGACCTGGTACCTGACAAAGGTGTCCGTCCGGGTGCCGCCGTTCGGTCCGCCGCCCTCGTTCACCACCCGTTTGTCGAAGACCATCGCGGTGACCCGGCGGTCGAGTGTCGCACGGTGGTCCTCGCCGATCTCGTCGGCGAGGACGTAGGCCACCAGGGCGAGAGTCGCGCCGGCGATCAGAGAGACGAGGCCCAACAGTGCCGTGAACACACGATCGGCGGACGGTTTGCGCACGCTGCTCCTCCAGGGCCTGTCCGGCTTGCAGGGCAGCCGGGCGGACGCACGATCTGTTTGCTGTTCGGCTGCTTCGGCGGACGGGGACTTCGCGGCGTTCGCCGCCTGGTCGGCCGCCACGGCCCGGGGCGGCCGGGACGGACGATGCCCGCGATGACTTCGACGGTGAAGAGCCCGGCGATCGGAACGCCGGTACCGCTGTGCGCGACGACCGAGCAGGCGATGCACACGACGGCCACCGTGCAGGCCTGTTCGCCCCGGGGGATTCCGGCCTGCTGGACAAGCATGCTGTACACCACGGAGGCGGCGCAGCGCCCTCCGGCCGACCGGGAGCCCCGGCGCGCGAGGTCAATCTGCGGACTCCGCACGCGACTTGACGGGTAGACCGGTCCAGTGCGCCTCGATGCGCCAGGCGCACCTCCCTGGTGTCCGCCGCGCCTTCCTGGCATGCGGTCGGACCGCCGAGGGGCGATGGTCCTCGCGGGGACCACCAACTACCGTTCACGTCCATTAGGTTAGGCTCCCCTAATGCAGAGTGGTCCAGCCGCTCCCCTCCCCCCTTCCCCTCTCAAAGGGAGACGTTCATGCGTCTGGCGACCGACGCCGAGAGCCCCTTCGCCGCCTTCGGTCTGCCGGGCCGCCCCGGCACCGACGCGTTCTGGGCGGCGGCGCGTACACCCGCGTCGATACCCGTGGACGACGGCTGGCTGTCCCTCTTCCTGTGGCGTGGCTCCGGGGCCGTGCTCGACTTCGAGAGCTGGTCGCCGCCCGTCCCACTGTGCCAGTGGGAGGGCACGGACTGCTGGTACGCCGAAGTGCCCGTGCCCGCGCGGCTGCGGGTGACCTATCGCGTCCTCGTGGGGGACGTGGCCCATGCCGACCCGTTCAACCCGGCCGGTGCGGGCGCCGACCGTTCCCTCGCCGCGACGCCGGACGCCCCGCCGCAGCCGCACTGGCCGGACCTCGGTGCGGACGATGTGCCGCCCCTCCCCCGTACCCGGATCCGCTGGAGCAGCGACCGGCTCGGCGGACGGCGCACCGTGCGGGTCCACCCGGTGGGCGGTGGCGGGCCGGTGGTGCTGCTGCTCGACGGGGACGACTGGCTGTATCTGCACCCGGCCGTGGTCGCCTTCGACGCGGCCGCCGCCGCGGGGGAGATGCCCCCGGTCACCCTTGTTCTCGTACCGGCCAAGGACCGGGAGGCCGAGTTCGCCTGCCGCCCCGCGCTGTGGGAGGCGCTCCGGGACGAACTGCTGCCGCTGGTGGGCGACTGCGGTGTGCCGGCCGACCTGGACCGGCTGGTGGTGGCCGGGCAGAGCCTGGGCGGGCTGAGCGCGCTGTACGCGGCGCTGGAGTTCCCGGAGCTGGTCTCGCGCATCGCCTGCCAGTCGGGGTCCTTCTGGTGGTCGCCCGGCGCGCAGGCGCTGCCGGATCCGCTGGCCGGACCGGTCGGCGGCGCGATCGCCGACCGCCTGCGCCGGGGCGTCGACCTGTCGCGGCTGCGGTGCGCGTTCGACGTGGGAGAGCACGAACGCCCGATGCTGCCCCACTGCGAGCTGACCGAGACACTGACCGAGCGGGCCGGCGCCACGGTGCGGGTCTCTCGTTCGGCGTCGGGGCACGACCGGGCGGGCTGGCGGCACGCCCTGCTCAGGGACGTCGCCTGGGCTCTGGGCTGAGTCGCTCCCCGGACGTGTCCGCGCCGGGCTCCCGGGACGGGTGAGCACGCGTCCCGGGAACCCCTCCGTTCACCTGGCCACGGCCAGGCAGTACGCCTCGTCCCCCGCGAGAAGGTTGCGGTGGGTGTCCTCGGCGGTGATGACGCCCCCGTCCAGGACGAGCACCCGGTCCGCCGCGTCCAGCAGCGCCGGACTGCTGGTCAGCACGAGCGTGGTGCGGCCGCGGCGCAGCTTCGCGACGTTGCGCGCGATGAGCTGTTCGGTCACCGCGTCGACGGCCGTCGTCGGATCGTGCAGGACCAGCACCTCGGTGTCGGCGGCCAACGCGCGGGCCAGGGAGAGCCGTTGGCGCTGGCCGCCGGAGAGGTTCGCGCCCCGGTCACGGACCGCGTGGTCGAGCCCCTCGCGGTGGAGGGCGACGACGTCGGTGAGCATGGACGCCTCCACGGCCGCCGCGATCGACCGGCCGGTGCCCGACGGGTCGATGTTCGTACGGAGGGTGCCGGCGAAGATCTCCCCGTCGTACGGGTTCACCAGCAGGTGTCCGCGGACCGTCTCGATCGACAGGTCACCGATCTCCCGCCCGCCGACCCGCACCACTCCCCCGTAGGTATGGGGGGCGACGTTCACCGCGAGGACGGCGGCGAGTTCGGCCGCCGCGCGTGGCTGGTAGGCGGCGATCGCCACGAACTCACCGGACGGAACGGTGAACTTGACCCCCTGGAGCGTTCCGTGGCGTACGCCGTCGATCTCCAGGTCTCCGCCGGGCTCCGGACGCTCGGGCCCCGGTGTCGTCACGGGCGGTGCGGTCAGGACCAGGGCCATCCGCTCGGCGGAGGCGCGGGCCATCATCACGTACTTGGGCATCTCGGAGAACATCTTGAGCGGTTCCATGATGAACTGCGCGAGGCCCACGGCCATGACGAGTTCCCCGATGGTGATCCGGCCCTCGAACGCCAGCCAGCCGGCCGTCAGCGAGACGGCCGCGGCGAGGACCGCGTTGAGGGCCAGCGCGGTGCCCGCGTACGTGCCGTGCACCCGGGCAACGGTGATCGCCTGCCGTTTCGCGTCCGTGCTGACCTTGCGGTAGGCGCCGAAGGCGGCGTGGTTGCCGCCGAAGCCGTGCAGCGGGCGCAGCCCGATGATCAGGTCGGCGACCTTGGCGCCGGCCCGGGCCACCCGGGCCTGCTGTTCCTGCGTGCCGGCTCCGATCCGCTGGGACATCACGGCGAGGACCGACAGGATCGTGACGGTTCCCACGATCACCAGCAGACCGAGCCTGAGGTCGGCGAGGCTCAGCGCGACGGCCGCGACGACCACCGCGACCAGCGAGCTGATCAGCAGCGGCACCACCTCGATGATGTCGGCGGTCTGGTCGGCGTCCTCGGTGGCGATGGTCAGGATCTCGCCGGACTTGAGGTCCACGTCCCTGGCCACCGGCTGGAGCCCGCAGGCGGCCACCTGGACCCGCCAGCGGTGCGCCTCGGTCGTGTTGGCCTTCTGCAGCACGCGCATGCCGAACCGCCACGACAGGGACACCGTCGTGATGATCACGGCCAGCGAGCCGATCGAGACGCCGAGCGATGCGAGGCTGCGGTCCTGCATCGTGTGCTCGACGATCAGTCCGAGTGCGATGGGGAACGCGGTCTCGGCCGCTTGGTACAGGCCCATGAGGACGGTGCCCGCGATCATGGCGCCGATGTTGCGGCGCAGTGCCGTCCGCAGGATGGCGGCCCCCGGTCGGGGCCGCTTCGTGTCAGGAGTCTTCATCAGGGTCAGGAGTTCTCATCAAGGTGGCGGGCAATCGCTTCCGGGGTTCGCAGGGTGAACAGATCGCGGATGGTGATGACAGGACCGTACTCGCGGCGGAGCAGCCCGATCAGCCGCACCGCCAGCATGGAGTGCCCGCCGAGGGACACGAAGTCGCTGACCGCGCTGACCTCGTCGTCGTCGAGGTCGAGCGCTTCGGCGAAGAACTCGCAGACCACGGTCTCCGTGCCGGTGTCCGGGCCTCGCTCGCCCGCCGTGGTCAGCGCGCCGAGCGGCCTGGCCTCGGGCAGCGCCTTGGTGTCGGCCTTCCCGTTCACGGTCAGCGGAATGGTGTCGACCTGGGCGAAGTGCGTCGGGCGCAGGAAGTCCGGCAGCCCGGCGCCCACCTCGCCGGCGACCTGCGCGAGGTCGGCGGAGCCCGTCAGGGCGAGATAGGCGGCCAGCCGGTACGCGCCGTCGACCCCCGGGTCGGGCTGGGCGACCGCGGCGACGAGGCGGACCGCCGGGTGGGCCGCGAACACGGCCTCGACCTCGCCGAGTTCGACCCGGTGGCCGCGGATCTTGACCTGCTGGTCGGTGCGGCCCAGGTAGGCGATGTTCCCGTCGGGCCGGCGGATCACCAGGTCCCCGGTGCGGTACATGCGCTCCCCGGGCGTGCCGAAGGGGCAGGCGACGAAGCGGTGCGCGGTCTGGGCGCTCCGGCCCAGGTAACCGCGGGCGATGCCGACGCCCGCCACGTACAGCTCGCCGGGGACCCCGTCGGGCAGCGGTCGCAGCCACGGGTCCAGGACGTACACCTCGGTGTTGTCGATGGCCACACCGACGACCGGGTCCTGGCACTCGAAGGTGCCGACGCCGAGGGTGTTGATGGTGTATTCGGTGGGCCCGTACAGGTTGTAGCCGACGGTGCCCTCGGTCTCCGCGAGCCGCTGCCACAGCGTCGGGGTGACGGCCTCGCCGCCCAGCAGCACCAGGGCCGGCCGCCGCTGCGGGTCCGCCAGGAGCCCTTCGGCCACCAACTGCTGGGCATAGGTGGGTGTCACGTTGATGACGTCGATGCCGTGCCGGAGGCAGTACTCCACCAGCCGGGGTGCGTCGCGGCGCAACTCCTCGTCGCAGATGTGCACTTCGTGGCCGTCGGCGAGCCACAGCAGTTCCTCCCACGACATGTCGAAGGCGAAGGAAACGGTGTGAGCGATCCGGAGGACCCGGTGGTCGTGCTCGGCGAGGACGGGCTCGAAGATCCGTCGCTGATGGTTGATCAGCATGTTCGTGAGCCCGGCGTACTCGGTGACCACGCCCTTCGGCTTCCCGGTCGAGCCGGAGGTGTAGATGGTGTACGCGGGGTGGCGCAGGCGGTCCGGGTCGTCCGGCGCGAACGTCGTGTACGGCTCCGCCTCGGGCAACGGGCGGTCCAGCTCGATGAGTTCGCCGTTCAGCCGGGATGACACCGCACTCGCGGTGAGGATCACCTCGGGCCGGGCGTCCTCGAAGATCGCGGCGATCCGCTCGTCGGGGTGGTCCAGCTCCAGTGGCACGTAGGCGGCTCCGACGCGCAGCACCGCGAACAGCGCGGCGATCCAGTCGGGGGAACGCGGGATCGCCAGGCCCACGGTCGTCTCGGGGCCGATGCCCCGCCCGGCGAGGACGCCCGCCACGGCCCGGCTGCGGTCCCGGAGCTCGGCGAAGGTCATGGTCGCGCCGTCGGCGACGAGCGCGACCCGCTCCGGATCGCGGTCGGCCGCGATGTCGAAGCGGTCCACGACGGTGTCCGTGCCGACCTCGGTGCGCTCGGCGGGTTCGGGGTCCGGTCCCAGGCCGCGCAGCGCGCCCAACGGGCCGGTCGCCGTCGCCAGATCCTCCAGGACGCGCAGGTAGTCGTCGAGGAGAGCGCGGGCATTGTCGGGGTCGCCGTGACGGTGCTCCAGCTTGACCGTGAGCCGGTCGCCGGGCGTGACGACCCAGGTGTACGGATAGTGGGTGGAGTCGTCCGCCCGCACGGAGGTGATGCCGTGGCGGGCGTTCATCTCGGCGAACGCGTCGAGGTCCAGGAAGTTCTGGAGCACGAACAGGTTGTCGAACAGGGTGTCGTGCCCGCCGGCCCGCTGGATCTCGCCGAGCCCCAGGTGCTCGTGGTCCATCGTCGCCACGCGCGCGGCCTGTACGGACGACAGGTACGCGCCGGCCGACTGGTCGGGCCGGGCCCGTGTCCACAGGGGCACGGTGTTGAGCAGGACGCCGACGATGTCGCCGTGCCCTTCGCCCTCGCGGCCCGAGACGGTGACTCCGAAAACAGCGTCGCTGCGACCGGTACGGGCTCCCAGGAGGAGGCCGAAGGCGCCGGTCAGTACCGAGTTCAGCGTGACGCCGTGAACGCGTGCGGCTTCGCGCAGCAGGTCCGTCAGCTCGGCGGACAGGGTGTGCACGAGCGGCCGCGGCAACTCCTCGTCCAGGACCGGGGCCGGTCCGGCGAGCAGCGTCGGGCCCGGCAGGCCGGCCAGGTGGTCCGCCCAGAAGCGTTCCGATACGGCGGGGTCCTTGACGGCGAGCATCCGGGCGTACTGCTCGAAGCTCGGCACCGCCGGGGTCGCGTCCCACGGCTCGCCCGCGACGACGGCCTCGTACGCGTCGAACAGGTCGCGCAGCAGGATCTCGCGGGACCAGCCGTCCCACAGCAGCAGGTGGTAGCTGAGCAGCAGGCCGTCGTGGCCGTCGGGCCGCCGCACCACGGTCATCCGGACGAGCGGCGGCTCCCCCGGGTCGAAGCCGCGTTCGCGGTCCCGGGTGCGCAGGGCCTCGGCCTCGGCCTCGGTCGCCAGGTCGACGGTGTGGACGGGGACCCGTCGGCCCGCCTTGAGGACCTGGACCGGGTTTCCGTCGTCGTCGGTGGTGAAGCCCGCGCCGACGACGGGGTGGCGGGCGATCACGTACGCCATCGCCTCGGCCAGCGCGTCGGCGTCCAGGCGCCGGTCGAAGGTGAACCAGCTCTGCGCGACGTAGTGCCCGGCCGTGCCCCCCGTCCCGCTGCCCGTCGTGCCCGACGTACCGGTGCCCGTTCCCGCCAGCTGCGCCTGGAAGAACAGGCCGCGCTGGAGCGGGGTGACCGGTGCCGTGCGCTCGGCCGTCGCGGAGGCGTCGCCGATCTGTTCCAGGGCGGCCAGCCAGTGTTCGGTGATGACGTCGGGTATGCCCTCGGCGAGGGTGAAGGCCGCGTGGAGGGAGCCGGTGACCTCGTCGGTCCAGGCGTTGACCTCGACGGCGTACGGGCTGCTGCCCCCATCGCCGCCGGCGATCCGCAGGGCCTGTGACTCGCCGCCCCGGCCGAGGTAGTTGAACAGGACCTGCGGCCGGGCGGTCAGCAACGGGGCCGTCTGCGGGTTGAGGTACCTGAGCCGGCCGTACGCGACGTGTCCGTCCTCGTCCGGCTGCCGTTCGGCGATCTCGCGCGCCGCGGCGACGGGGTCGGTGTGGGCGGTCAGGCGTACGGGGGCGATGGAGGTGAACCAGCCGACGGTACGGGAGTAGTCGTGGTGGTCCCGGGCCGGGACCCGGCCGTGTCGCTCCAGTTCGACGGCGAGGTCGGTCGGCGCGGGCTGGATCCGGGTCAGCGCGGTGCGCAGGGCCCCGCACAGCAGCTCGGTGAGGCCGAGGCCGAGTGCGCCGGGCGCGCCGCGCGTCACCCGGTCGCTCGCCCCGGGCGGCAGGACGACCGTCCGCTCGCGGAGGCCCTGGGCCGTGGGCAGCAGCGCCGGGGCCCGGAGGGTGGTGAGCCAGTGGCCGAGGCCGTCGGCCGGCTCCGCGGACCGCAGGGCCAGCGCTTCGGCGTACGCGGCGTAGGAGGTGGTCGGCGGCGGCAGGGCGGCCCCGCTCAGGGCCGTGGCCAGATCGTCGAGGAGGATCAGCCAGGACACCGCGTCCACGGCGAGGTGGTGGGCGGTGACCACGAGGGTGCGGCTCGCCGCCAGCCAGGAGAACGCGATGACGTCTCCGGTCCCGGGGTCGAGCCGTCCGGCGGCCTCATCGGCGGCGGCCGTCGCGTCGACGGTGGCCTCCGGCGCGACGGCCACGACGTCGGCCTCGCGGGCGGGTTCGGTGCGCAGGGCCCAGACGCCGTGCTCGATGTGCAGCCGCAGGCGCAGGGCCGGGTGCGCGGCCACGACGGCGTTCGCGGCGCGCCGGACGTCGGCGAGTCCGGTGCCCTCGGCGACGGGCAGCGCCCTGGCCTGGGCGAACCGGGCGAGCGAACCACCCCGATCGCGTTGGCGCAGGATGATCGGCGTGAGGGGCAGGGGGCCGTCCTCCCGGCGGGAGGGCGTTGCCGGCGTGGGCTTCGGGGTGCGCGTCGCGAGGTGGCCGGCGAGGGCGCGCGGCGTCGTGAACAGGAACACGTCGCGGGGCGTGATCGACAGGCCGAGCGCCCGGGCCCGATTGATCACGGTGATGGCGACGATGCTGTCGCCCCCGGCGCCGAAGAAGTCGGTGTCGGCGTCCACGGTCGCACCGGGCAGGGTCTCGGCGAAGATGCGGGTCAGGGAGGTGAGCGCGTCGGAGCCGCTCGTGGCCACCGGGGTGTCCGGCTCTGCGGCCCGCTCGGTCAGCGCCCTGCGATCCAGCTTGCCGTTGACCGTCAGCGGCAGCGCGTCGGCCGGCAGCACCCGGCCCGGCACCATGTGCACGGGGAGCTTGGCGGAGAGCAGGGCGGTGAAGTCGGCGGGCAGCTCCCCGACGATGTGGGCGACGAGGTGGTCGCCGCTGTCCGCCACGGTGACGGCCACATCGACGACACCGTCCAACTCCCTGATCGCACCTTCGACTTCGCCCGGCTCGATACGGAATCCCTTGAGCTGCACCTGGTCGTCCGCGCGGCCCACGAACTCCAGCTCACCGTCGAGAGTCCGGCGGGCGAGATCGCCCGTGTGGTACATGCGGGAGCCGTCGGCCGCGAACGGGTTCGCCACGAACCGTCCGGCGGTGAGCCCCGGGCGGCCCAGGTAGCCGAGGGACACCTGGCCGCCCGCGACGTAGATGGCGCCCACCCGGCCCGGCGGCACCGGCCGAAGCCGGTCGTCGAGCACATAGGTGGTCAGGCCGGGGATCGGCACGCCGATGGGGCCGGCGTCGTCGCCCCGGGCGAAGTCCTCGTCGGTCAGCACCCGGTGGGTGACGTGGACGGTGGTCTCGGTGATGCCGTACATGTTGACCAGCTCGGGCGTGCCGGTGCCGTGCCGCTCGACCCAGCCGCGCAGCCGCCCGAGGTCGAGCGGCTCACCGCCGAAGATGATGCGGCGCAGCGCGCCGGCCGGTTCGCCGGCGCGCAGGTCGGCCTCGATGAACCGGTAGAAGGCGGACGGGGTCTGGTTGAGCACGGTCACGCCGCGTTCCCTGACCAGTCGGTGGAAGTCGACCGGCGAGCGGGTCAGCCCGTACTCCGGCACGAGCAGTTCGCCGCCGTGCGCGAGTGCGCCCCACAGCTCCCAGACGGCGAAGTCGAAGGAGAAGGAGTGGAACTGGACCCATACGTCGTCGGGGCCGAAGTCCATGTCCGGCCGGGTGTTGTCGAGGAGCGTCGACACGGCGGAGTGCGGGACGACGACACCCTTGGGCCGGCCGGTCGAGCCGGAGGTGTAGATGACGTACGCCGGGTCGTCCGGGCGGACCACGGGGGCGGTGGTGTCCAGCGGGTGTTCGTCGCCCTGGACGAGTACGCGGGCCGTCACGCCCGCGCGGTCCAGCAGCCGGGTGAAGCGGCCCCGCTCCTCCCGGTCGACGAGGACGACCTGCGGGGCGGCGTCGGCGAGGACGTACTCCAGCCGTTCGTCCGGATACGTCAGGTCCAGCGGGACGTAGGCGCCCCCGGCGGTGACGACGGCGACCAGGGCGACGACCTGTTCCAGGGAGCGCGGGACGGCGACGGCGACCCGCTGCCCGGGCCCGACCCCGGCGGCGCGCAGGGCGGCCGCCAACTCGTGTTTAGCGTCGGCCAGTTCGCCGTACGTGAGGGAGCGGGTTCCGCCGCCCAGTGCGCACTGGGTGACCGCGGTGGCCGCCGGGTCGCGGTACGCGGCGGCGTCGAACAGCTCGCCCAGGGTCGACGGGGCCACCCGCGCCGGGGCCCGGCCGGTCGCGGGGAGCAGCGTGTCGACCGTGGCGTCCGGCCGGTCGAGCAGCTCGACGAGGATCCGGGTGAAGGTGTGCAGGATCGCCTCGGCGCCCGCGGGGCGCAGGAGTTCACCGTCGTAGATCAGGTTGAAGCGCGGGCGGCCGTCCGGTGAGCGCTCGACCACGAGCGTCAACGGGTAGTGCGGGGCGCCCTCGTTGACGATGCCGGTGATGACGAGGGTGTCGTCCGGCCGGCGCAGGACGGCCACGTCGGTGGCGATGTCGAACACCACCAGGGTGTCGAGGAGGGGGCCCGGACCGCTCTGCCGGCCGATCCGCGCCAGGGAGACGTGCTGGTGCGCCAGCACCGCGTCCTGGTGCAGTCGCACGGCGCCGAGCAGCTCGCCCGCGGTCCCGTCCGGGGCCCAACGGGCGCGCACCGGGATGGTGTTGATGAACAGACCCACCATGTCGCGAATCCCGGGAACCTCGGCGTCGCGTCCGGAGACGGTGGAGCCGAAGACGACGTCCCTGCTGTGCAGGAGGCTGCCCAGGGTCACCGCCCACGCGCTGTGCACGGCCACGCTCAGGGACACTCCGGCCGAGCGGGCGGCGGCGTCGATGTCGGCGGCGGGTTCGGCCGCGATGTCGGCGAACCGTTCGGAGGGGGTGTGGCCCTCGGCGACCAGGGAGGGGCCGGACAGCCCGGCGAGTTCCTCGCGCCACACCCGGTCGCTCTCGTCCTGGTCGCTTCCGGCGAGCCAGTCCAGGTAGTCGCGGTAGCCGCCGGTCGGGTACCCGGATCCCGGCGCGTGGTACTCGGCCAGCAGGGTGCGGAGCATCGGCGGCACCGACCAGCCGTCCGCGATGATGTGGTGCACGGTCTGCACCAGAACGGCACGGCCCGCGTCGGAGCGGATGAGCGTGTACCGCATCAGGGGCCCGGTGGCGAGGTCGAACCCGGCCCGGCGGTCGCGCTCGGCGAGGTCGCGGATCTCCTGGTCGGTGAGGCCTGGGCGCTCCAGCGTGGTGAAGGGCGCGCTCCGGCCGCTCTCGACGACGGAGACGACCCGGCCGTCCGCGAGGGCCGTGAAGCGGGCGGCCAGGTTGGGGTGGAGCGTGAGCAGCCTGGTGGCCGCCGCCGCCAGCCGGTCGGCGTCCACGTCCCCGTCCAGCGTCAGCAGTTGCTGCTCGACGTAGCTGCCCGTGGCGTCGTCGTCGAAGACGGAGTGGAAGTAGAGGCCCTCCTGCAGCGGGGTGAGCGGCAGGATGTCGTGCAGCGCCGGGCCGTCCAGGGAGTCGACGTCGGCCTGGGTCAGCGGCACCAGCGGGAAGTCGCTGGGGGTGTGACCGCCCTCTTCGAGCGCCGCCAGTGCGGTGAGGGCCGAGCGGAAGTGGTCGCCGAGGGTGGCGATGTCCGCGTCGGTGAACACGCCCTCGGGCCAGGAGATGGTGGTGACCAGCTCAAGGGCGCCGCTCGCGTCGGGTTCGGCGATCGCGTTGAACTCCAGGGCGCGCGGCAGCCGCATCAGCGGGTCACGCTTCTCGCCCAACTGACCTGTCGTTCCCGCGAGCTGCCAGCTTCCGGCGCCGCCCGCGTCGAAGCGGCCCAGGTAGTTGAAGAGCACCTGCGGCGCGGGACCGGCCGGCCCGTCGCCGGTCAGGTAGCGCAGGGCGCCGTAGGAGAGGCCGTTGCCCGGTACGCGGGCGAGGTCCTCCTTGACCGCCTTGAGGGCGGCGGCGAGGTAGCCGGGCGCGGTGAGGTCTCTCGCCGCGCCGGGGTCCACGGTGACGGGGAAGAGCGTGGTGAACCAGCCGACAGTGCGCGACAGTTCGGGTTCGAATCCGGCCGCGCCCGCGACGAAGCGGCCCTCGCGGCCGTGCCCCTCCAACTCGATGTGGGCGAACGTCTGGTCCTGGCCCCGGTCGCGGCGCCACCGGGCGAGGGCGACGGCGAGGGCGGTCAGCAGGACGTCGTTGACGCCCGCGTGGAACTTCGCGGGGATCTCACCGAGGAGCGCTGCCGTGACCTCCGCTCCGACGGAGACGGTCCGGGTCCGCTCCCGTTCCACGGTGTCGGCCACGGTGAGGGCCCGCCTGCCGATCGGCGCGTCGGCGGCGGGCAGCGGCGTCGCGTAGTGCGTACGGTCCGTAGCGAACGGCGCGCGGCCCAGCAGCTGGGTCCAGCGCCTGAAGGACGTGCCCACCGGGGGCAGGTCGACGGGGGTGCCCGAGGAGCGCTGACGCCAGGCCGTGGCGAGGTCGTCCATCAGGATGCGCCAGGACACGCCGTCGATCACCACGTGGTGGGCGACCAGGACCAGTTGACGTGCCGCGCGGCGCCAGACGGCGCGCAGCATGACGCCGTCGTCCGGGTCGAGCGCCCGGGTGGCGAGGGCGACGCACTCCGCCGGCGGGGCGTCGCTCTCCTCCCAGCAGGGGGCGGTCCGCCCGGCCGGCGGGATGTCGAAGCCCCAGTGCTCGCCGCGTACCAGCCTGGCGCGGAGCATGTCGTGCCGGTCGAGCACGGCGGCGAGGATGTCGTCGAGGGCTTCGGCGGTCAGCTCCGCCGGGGTGTTGAGGACGACCGACTGCACGAAGCCGTCGATCGCGTCCGTGGTCTCGCCGAGCCACTGCACGATGGGCGATCCCACGACGGAGCCGGTGCCGACGTCGTCGTGGTCCACGGCGGCGGCGGAGTCGCGGCTCGCCACCGCCGCCAGTGCCCCGACGACGGTGTGGGTGAAGATCTGGCGTGCGCTCACCTGGAGGCCGGCCTCGCGCAGGGCGCTGAGCAGGGAGATCGCCAGGATGCTGTCCCCGCCGAGCTGGAAGAAGTCCTGGTCCACGCCGACGGCGTCGAGCCGCAGCACCGCCGCGACGGCCTCGCACACCAGGCGCTCGTTCTCAGTGGCGGGCGCCACGACGGTTCCGGTGCCCATGGAGGGTTCCGGCAGCGCGTTCCGGTCGGTCTTGCCGTTCGCGGTGAGCGGGAACGCGGTCAGCACGACCAGGTGGGCGGGCACCATGTACTCGACCATGTGGGCGGCGGCCCAGGCCTTGACCGCGTCCGCGCTCAGATCCTCGTGGCCGGTGGACGGGATGACGTAGCCGACCAGATAGGTGCCGCCCGCCGTGTTCTTCTTCGCGACGACGCAGGTGTGCCGTACGCCGGGGTGTTCGGCGAGGCCGGCCTCGACGTCCTCGGTCTCCAGTCGCATGCCGCGGATCTTGATCTGGTTGTCGGCGCGGCCGAGGAAGTCCAGCGACCCGTCCGGGGCGTACCGCGCCAGGTCGCCGGTGCGGTACAGCCGGGATCCGTCCGAGGCGAAGGGGTTGGCCACGAAGCGGGAGGCGGTGAGGCCGGGTGCGCCCACGTATCCGCGTCCCAGGAGGAGGCCTCCGGCGTACAGTTCGCCGCCGACGCCGACCGGCACGGGACGCAGCTCGTCGTCGAGGACGTACAGCTGGGTGTTGGGGTTGGCCTTGCCGATGGACGTCGACAGGCGTTCGGCGGTCCCCCGGTAGATGACGTGGGAGACGCCGATGGTCGTCTCGGCGGGGCCGTAGCCGTGGTAGAGCGGAATGTCGAGCCGGCCACGGAAGCGCTCGTACAGCTCCGGGGTGAGCACCTCGCCGCCGCACCAGACGTGTCGCAGGCTGTCGAGGCGGCCGGAGTCGCCCGCGATCTCCAGGAGTACGTCCAGCATGGACGAGACCAGGTAGGTGAAGGTGACGCGCTGTTCGGCGATGACACCGAGCAGGTGGTGGGGGTCGCGTTCGCCGCCGGGTCGCAGGATCACGAGGCGGCCGCCGGTGACGAGCGGCAGAAAGATCTCGTTGATGGAGATGTCGAAGGAGAGCGGGGCCTTGAAGAGCGACGCGTCGTCGTGGCCGAAGTGGAGGATCTCGCCGGACTGCCAGAGCAGGCGCTCGCTGATCGCCTCGTGCCGGATCATGGCGCCCTTGGGCCGTCCGGTAGAGCCGGACGTGAAGATCACGTAGGCCAGGGCGTTGCCGGGGACGGTCGCGTCGGGCGCGTCCGCCGGGCGGGCCCCGTATTTCCAGTCGCCGAGGTCGACGGCGACGGCGTCCGGTTCCCCGGCGTCGGCCTTGCCCGTGGAGTTGAGCTGCAGCGCGACCCGGGCGTCCTCGGCGACGACGGCCCGGCGGGCGGCCGGCCACCGGGGGTCGAGGGGGACGAACGCGCCCCTGGCCTGGAGGACGGCGAGGAGGCCGACGACCATCTCGGCGGAGCGGCCGAGCGAGACGCCGACGACCTGTTCGGGGCCGAGGCCGCGTTCGATCAGGTGGTGGGCCAACTGGGCCGACCGTTCGGCTGCTTCGCGGTACGTCAGTGAGCGGTGTTCGTCGATGATCGCGACGGCGTCCGGCCGCAGGCGCGCCTGCTCGCGGAACAGCTCCATGACGGTCGGACGGGCCCGGTCGGCCCGGGTGTCGTTCCACCGGGCCAGTTCCTCGGTCCTCGCCCGGGGACCGGACGGGCCTATGGTGCCGACGGGCCGGTCCGGGAAGTCGGCCAGGTCGTCCAGCGCCTGCTGCGCGTCGGCACGGTCGACGCCGGGCGGCACGGTGATCTGGAGACGCTCCGCGTCGGCCTCCCACCCTCCGGCCCCGCCCGTGCCGTTGGCGACCCGTCCGATGACTTCGGGGAAGGGCGTGGCGGGGGTGAGGTCCATACCGGCGGGGCCGGCGCCGGTCGCCCAGTACGCGAGCCCGACGGCGCACGCCTCGACGACGGTCCGGTCGCTGTAGTCGCCGATCCGCCGGCGTACGGCGGCCAGCCGGGCGGGGGACAGCAGTACGCGAGAAGCGCTCGGTTCCGTCATCGACGTCTCAGTATCCTTCCGAGGTAGGCGAGTTGGCCTGTCCTTGACCCGGTTCGTCTAACTGCCTTCTCGCCATGCACGCCACAGCCGGGCGTACTGGCCGCCCAGCTCCACCAGCTCGCTGTGCGTTCCCTCCTCGACCACGCGCCCCTCGTCCAGCACGGCGATCCGGTCCGCGGTCATCGCCTGGGTCAGGCGGTGGGCCACGAACAGCGTGGTCCGGCCGGAGCAGGCGGCCAGCACCGCGCGTTCCAGCTCCGCGGCGCCCTCGCTGCCCGCCTCCGCCGTCGACTCGTCGAGCACGACGACCGGTGACCGGCCGAGCATCAGCCGGGCCAGGGCGATCTGGGCGACCTTGGTGCCGTCCAGGCGCTCACCGCCCTCGCCGACCATGGCGTTCAGACCGTCGGGGAGCAGTTCGGCCCACCCTCCGGCGCCGACCGTGCGCAGCGCCTGCAGCAGTTCCTCGTCGCTCGCGTCGGGTGCGGCGAGCCGCAGGTCCTCGGCGAGCGGTCCGGAGAACACATGGGTCTCCTGGGTCAGGATGCTCACCAGGGCACGTGCCCCGGCCTCGTCCATGGCCGCGAGGTCGTGCGTCCCGATGCGCACCGACCCGGCCTGCGGTCTCCCGATGCCGGCGATGAGCGCGGCCAGGGTCGACTTGCCGGCGCCCGTCGCCCCGACCAGGGCGAGCGAACCGCCGGCCGGGATGGACAGGGACACCTCCCGCAGCACCGGTTCCTCGGCCCCGGGATAGCTGAAGGTCAGCCCCTGCACCGTGACCGGGTACGGCGCGACGTCGGCGGGCAGGACGGAACCGTCGCCCACCAGCCGCTTCTCGGAGGGTTCCTGGAACACTCCGACCAGGCGGGTGAGGCTCGCGCCGGACTTCTGCGCCTCGTCGAAGGTGAACATGATGGCGCCCAGCGGGGTGAACAGGCGGTGGAACATCAGCGGGGCGGCCGACACCTCGCCCAGGGTGGCGGCGTCCGCCTCCAGGAGGGCGTAGCCGACGACCAGGATGAGGACGAGGCCGATGAACTCGGCCCGGTTCTCCCGGCCGACGAACCGCCCGAAGAAGCGGAACACCTCGACACCGAGATCGCGCACCCGCCACGACTCGCCGGTGACCTTCTCGCGTACGGCGCCCTCCATGCGGTACGCCCGGACCGTGTCGATCCCGTTGAGTCCGCTGATCAGCGCCTGGGCACGGTCGGCCTGGGCCACCCGCTGCTCCCGGTAGAGGGGTGCCGAGCGGGGCAGGTACCAGCGCAGCGCCAGCGCGTACGCGGGCAGGGCGCAGGCTCCGGCCAGGCCGAGCCGCCAGTCGAGGCCGAACATCCCGATCGTCGCGATGCCGACCAAAACACCCGCCGAGAACACGGTGGGGATGGCCGTCCGGATTCCCTTGGAGATGACGGCCACGTCGTCGCCGACGCGGGACAGCACGTCCCCCCGGCCGACCTCTTCGACGCGTGAGCTGGGCATCCCCAGCACGGCGCGGACGGCTTCCTCACGGAGCCGCGCGAGGAGTTCGGCCCCGAGCTTCCCGATCAGGAAGGTGGAGGCCGCGGTGGCCACCGCGCCCAACAGCGCGGCCGCCACCATCAGCATCCCGACGGTGAGCAGTATCGAGCGTGACGCACCGTCGACCACTCCGTCGACGACCCGGCCGAGCAGCAGCACCGGGAGCACTTGGAGCGCGGCCCCGGCCACCGTGGTGAGGACGGTGGAGGCCGTCAGCCACGGGGCCCGCCGGCAGTGCTCGGCCACCCAGCGGGTGGCCTCGCCTCCGGTGGCCGTGTGCAGGGTCGTGGGGGCGACGCCGGTGTCGGTGGCAGTCACACGGAGACCAAATCTCGCCGGGGAGCGGGGCGGTGGGTCGTCATCTCTACTTGACCGACTCGACGAGCTCGTCGATCGCGTACGGCAGGGAGAGCAGGGTGCCCTGGGACATCGCCGCTCCGACCGCGGGGCCCTCACTGTCCAGCAGGTAGGAGACGTTGCCGTTCTTGACGGCGGGCAGGTTGTTGAACAGCTCGAACTTCTTGAGCGCGTCCGTGTCCGCCTTGTCGTTGATGACGAAGATGCGGTCGACGTCGATCAGGTCGATGCGCTCGGGCGAGAGTTCGGTGGAGAAGTTGCCGTCCGCGATCTTGTCGATCTCGGTCTGATAGGTGAATTCGGTGCCCGTCACGAGCCGGCCGCGCACATCGGTGGAGGTGAACGCCGAGATGGAGTCCTTGTACCAGGACAGCGCGACGGCGGTCTTGCCGCCGAATTCGGGATGGGCCTTCTTGGCGGCGTCCAGCTTGACCTGGATGCCCTTGACCAGTTCGGCGCCCTCCTTCTCCTTGCCGAGCGCCTTGGCGATGTGCACCGCGTTGTCCTGCCACGGGGCGCTGAAGAGTTCCTTCTCGCCCTTGGTGCGGCCCACGGTCGGGGCGATCTTGGAGAGCTTCTCGTAGGCCGCCTTGTCGACCTCGGAGTAGACCGCGATGATCAGGTCCGGGCGCAGGGAGGCGATCTTCTCGAAGTTGGGGCCGGCGTCGCCGTTCTTCATGACGACGTCGGGGCGGGTGTCGCCCCACTGGTCCTTCACCCAGGGCCACTGCGTGTTGATGTCGGGCGTCCGGCCGGCGGGGTTCGGGTACTGGTCGACCATGCCCACCGGCTTGATGCCGAACGCCAGGACGGCCTGGTCGTCGGTGTAGCCGACGGTGACGACCCGCTCGGGGGCCTTGGCGACCTCGGTGGATCCGAACGCGTGCTCCACGGTGACCGGGAACGCGCCGTCGGCCGCGGCCGGGGTGTCGTCGTTCTTCTTGTCCGCCGGGTCGTCACCGCAGCCCGCGAGGAGACCGACGCCGAGGGCGGCAGCGGACACGATCGCGGCCGGCCGCCGCCACGGCTTCACAGGCGTCGTTCGATGGAGAGGCATCCGGATTCCCTTGCTTTCGCGCTGTCCACTGCGCCCCGGTATGGGAGCAGCCAGACTGTACCCCGAGCAAGTGAGGTCAGCCTAGCCTAACTGGATAACTTTCCATCGGTCAGGATGAGTTGGGTCCTGCCGGGGAGTCAGCATCCTGTCGTGGTACGCCTGGCCTACGGTTCGGGCCGGACGTGCGCCCGGCCGATCGGCACGATGAGCGGCCGGTCGCCCACCGGGTCGTCGATCACCTTGGCCCGCAGTCCGAACGCCTCGTACAGCAGCTCGGCGGTGATCACGTCCCGGGGATGCCCCTGCGCCAGGACGGCTCCCGCCCGCATGACGACGAGGTTGTCGCTGTAGCGCGTGGCCAGATTGAGGTCGTGCAGCACCATGACCACCGTGCGGCCCGACTCGTGCAGATCGTCGACCAGATCGAGTACGTCGATCGCGTGGGCCAGGTCCAGGTAGGTGGTCGGCTCGTCCAGCAGCAGCAGGTCGGTGCCCTGGGCCAGGGTCATCGAAATCCACACGCGCTGACGCTGCCCGCCGGACAGCGAGTCGACGGGCCGGTCGGCCAGGTCCGCCACTCCGGTCATGGCCAGCGCCCGCCGCACCACGTCCACGTCGTCCGACGACCACTGCCGCAGCCAGCTCTGGTGCGGGTGGCGTCCACGGGCGACCAGGTCGGCGACGGTCAGCCCTTCCGGGGCGACCGGTGCCTGCGGCAGCAGTCCGAGCTTCTTCGCCACGTCCCTGGTCCGGAGCCTGCCGATGTCCTCGCCGTCCAGGACCACGGTGCCGCCGGCCGGTTTGAGCAGCCGGGTCAGGGTGCGCAACAAGGTGGACTTGCCACAGCCGTTGGGGCCGATGATCGTGGTGATCACCCCGGGCGGAACGGCCACGTCGAGCTGGTCGATGACCGTCCGGTCGCCGTACCCGACGGTGATGCCCCTGGCGGCCAGCCGTGGGACGTCCTGGACGCCCGCATCGGGCCGGACGGTGAACTGAGCGGCCACAAGCCCCCCTTGTCGAGGTCAGCCTTGGTTGAGGTCAGCCTTACTTCTACCATCTACCGCAGGTTCGCCCGTACCAACAGGTAGACGAGGAACGGGCCGCCGATCACGGCGGTGACCACGCCGACCGGCAGACCGATCGGCAGCGCCGCGCGGGCCACCAGGTCCGAGCCGATCAGCAGCAGCGCGCCCACCAGACCGGAGGCGATGACCGGTGGTGTCGGCCATCTCGACAGGCGCATCGCCACCTGGGGCGCCACGAGCGCGACGAACGGGACCGGCCCCGCCGCGCTCACCCCCACGGCGGCCAGCAGCACCGCGCAGAGGAGCAGGACGGCCCGCACCCGGCCGAACCGCACGCCGAGCCCGGCGGCGACGTCGTCGCCGAGGTGCATCGGCTTGAACGGGAAGGCAACGGCGGCCACGACGGCGAGCAGGACGAGGGTGCACCAGAACGCCACCCGGACCTCGTCCCAGGACCGGTTGTCCAGCGAGCCGACCAGCCACACCTGGGCGCGCGCCACGTCCCGGATGTCGGCCGAGACCAGCAGCCAGGTCGTGATCGCCTGCATCATGGCGGTCACCGAGATGCCGATGAGGATGAGCCGGAAGCCGTCGACGCCGCGCCGCCAGGCGAGGAAGTACACGAGCAGCCCCGTGCCGAGACCGCCCAGCAGGGCCGCCGCGGGCAGCCCGACCGAGCCGGCGATCGTCGCGGCGGTCCCGCCCGTCGCCGTCACCAGGAACACCGCGACGGCGCCGGCTCCCGCGGTGATCCCGAGGATGTCCGGGCTGGCGAGCGGGTTGCGTGCCACGGACTGGGTGATGGCCCCGGACATGCCCAGGGCGCCCCCCACGATGAGGCCGGCCAGCGCCCGGGGCATCCGGAGGTCCATCACCACGAACTCGTCGACCGGTTCGCCCCGGCCGAAGATGGTGGCGATGACCCGGGAGAGGCCGATGGGGAAGTCCCCGACGCCGATGGAGAGGCAGAAGACCAGGAAGGCCGCAGCCGCGAGTACCAGCGTGACCAGCACGAGCCAGGGCCGCCAGACGAACGACACCTGGCCGAACCGCACGCCCGGCGCCATCGACGCTTTCACTTCGGTCCCGTTCATGTGCTCCTGGGTTCCGTTCATGTACTCCTGAACTTCCCTCGCCACACCAGGACCGCGAAGAAGGGGGCCCCGAGGAGGGCGACCACGACGCCCGATTCCAGTTCGCCCGGCCGCACGACCAGTCGGCCCACGATGTCGCAGACCAGCAGGACACCGGATCCCAGCAGACCCGCGTACGGCACCAGCCAGCAGTAGTCGGGGCCGGTCAGATAGCGGGCCACGTGGGCCACCATGAGCCCGAGGAAGGCGATGGGCCCGCAGGCCGCCGTGGCGGCGCCCGCCAGCAGCGTGATGGCGACGATGCCGAGCGTACGGCTCGCCGCGATGTTCACTCCCAGCCCGCGCGCCACGTCGTCGCCCAGGTTGAGCAGGTTGAGGGCGGGCAGCGTGATCAGCGCCAGGACCAGGCCGACGGCTATGAACCCGGTCACCGGCCAGATGACGTCGAATCCGACACCGGCGACGGAGCCCGCGTTCCAGAACCGCAGCGCGTTGAGCGACTTCTGGTCGGTCAGCGCCACCGCTGTGGTCATCGCCGCGAGGAACACCGTGACGCCCTGACCGGCCAGGGCGAGGGTCAACGGGTTGCCCGCACCCCTGCCCACGCTCGCCAGGCCGAAGACGACCACGCCGGCGATGCCCGCACCCACGAAGGCGAACCAGACGTACTGGAACGGGTTGGTGAACCCGAACAGGGCGATGACCGACACCACGGCGAAGGAGGCTCCGGCGTTCACCCCCAACAGCCCGGTGTCGGCTATGGGGTTGCGCGTGTACCCCTGGATCAGCGCACCACCGACCCCCAGGGCCAGGCCCGCCACGATCGCGAGGACCGTCCGGGGCACACGCACGGTCTGCACGATGAGCCGGATCTCGGTGAGCTTCTGGTCGGGCTCGGGCTCCGCGAACAGCCCGTGCCAGACCTCTCCGGGGGTCAGCGCGCGCGCCCCGACGGCCAACGACACCGTTGCCGCGATCACCAGAGTCACCGTGAGGACGCCCAGCCCCACGACGCGACGTCTGCGGGCGTCAGTCGTCCCCCCTGGCACGGGTCTCTCCACTGCGGTGGTGATCATGTCGACGAACGATATCCCTTCGATCGGATCGGCCGCGCTCGGACCGCCCGGCAGGCCACCGGGCGGTCCGGGCGCGCAACTCGCGGTGGTTCGGCGGTTTTTGTGGCCCCGCCGGACACGCCCCTAGCCCTCGGCGGCCGGCCGGGACTCGTCGGAGGTGAGTTTGACCCGGCGGTCGAGCAGCGAGTCCAGGATCTCGCCGACCCGTATCGCGGTGTTGGAGAGCAGCGAGGTGGTGATGCCGTGCGTGTGCTCCGTGCCGCCCTGGAGGTAGATGCCGCAGTGCAGGCCGGGATCGGTCACGATCCGGTAGTCGCGCTCCACGCGGACGCGGCCCGCTCCGTCGCGCAGGCAGCGCTCGCCGACCTCACCGAGGAGACCGAGCGGATCGGCGGGGCTGTAGCCGGTGGCGAACACCACGACGTCGGCGTCCAGTTCCGATTCCTCGTCGGTCACCAGGGATGTCACGGTGGCGCGGACACTGTCGGGCTTCTCCTCCACTCCGGTGACCCGGGACACGTTGAGGAAGCGCAGCCGTTCGGTGCCGAGGACCTTCTCCCGGTACATCTGCCGGTAGAGGTCGTCGATCAGGTCGATGTCCACCACGGAGTAGTTGGTGTTGCCGTGGTAGGCCATCAGGCGGCGTTTGACCTCCTCGGGGGCGGCGAAGTAGTCGTCGACCGCGTCGGGGTCGAAGATCCGGTTGGCGAAACTGCTGTCGTCGGCGGGGCTGTAGCCGTAGCGGGAGAAGACCGCGCAGACCTCGGCGCCGGGAAACCGGCGGTGCAGGTAGGCGACGTTCTCGGCGGCGCTCTGCCCAGCGCCGACGACGACGAACCGCGAGGGCGGGGGCGAGGCGCTCTCCAGGCCGTCGACCTTCCGCAGCAGGTCGGAGTTGTGCCAGACACGGTCGCCACGTTCCACGCCTTCCGGCATGAGGGCGCGCAGGCCGGTCCCGATGACGAGGTTGCGGGCCCGGTGGACCGCGAGTCCTTCTTCGGAGCGGACGGTCACGTCCAGGTACTCCACGGTCCCGTCGTGGAGATACGGCGTGACGGCGACGACTTCGTGGCCGTAGGAGACCAGGTCGTCGACCTTGGCCGCGGCCCACTCGAAGTAGTCGTGGAACTCCACCCGCAGTGGGAAGAGGTTCTTGTGGTTGATGAAGTCGATCAGCCGGCCCTTGCTCTGCAGATAGCAGAGGAAGCTGAATTCGCTGGCCGGGTTCCGGAGCGTCACCAGGTCCTTGAGGAAGGACACCTGCATGGTGGCGTCGTCGATGAGCATGCCGCGGTGCCAGCCGAAGCTCGGCTGCTGCTCGAAGAAGTGGGCGGTGACCGAATCCTGCCTGCCGACCTTGCTGTTGTGCTCGCTGAGCGCGATCGCCATGGCCACATTGGACGGGCCGAAGCCGATGCCGATGACGTCGTGGACCAGTGGGGTGTCGCCAGGAAGAACCTGTGACATGTCACTCCCATCGTCTGGGAAAGCCGCCTGTCAGGCGTGAGGGGAAGGTGGGGAAGGTGGGCACACCGACGGACCCGCCCACCCGAACTTAGGTGAGCCTAAGCTCACCAACTCGCCTTGTCGATAGGGCAGACGGCACCACTCGTCACTGATGGCCAGTCAGTTGCGGTCAGAACCAGCCACTGTTGCAGCGGTCGCCGTTCAGGCGACGGGGTCGGCGTGCGGGGCGACGCGTCGAGGCCGACCAGCCGGCACTCCTTGAGCTCGACTTTCCTCTCCCGGCCCGGCGACACGCGTTCCGCGCCGCGCCGAACAACGCGCCGAGCCCGGGGCACCTCGCCTCAGCCGGCAGAGGACGTCCCGCTCGGAACGGCGCCCAGCGCGGCGCGGTCAGCCCGCCGTCGTCGCGTCGCCCCAGCCCAGTGGATGCGGTCCGGCGCCTGCGCCCGGCAGCGGGGCCGACGGCTCGCCCCCCGCCTCGTTGAAGTCGGTGAGCGCCTCGATGAGCGCCGTCCGCTGGCGCGGGGCGAGGCGCTGGACGATCGACGCGATCTCCTGGCGCCGGCGCGCGGTGACGTTCTCCACCGTGCGGCACCCCTCCTCCGTGAGCCGGAGCAGCGTCTCCCGGCGGTTGTCCGGGTTGGTCTGCCGGTCCGCGAGCCCTGCCGCGATCAGCCGGTCGACCATACGCATCGCTGTCGACGGCGCCACCCCCAACAGCTCCGCCAGCGCCACGAGCTTCGTGGCTCCCCGCGAGGAGAGCACCACCAGCATCCGGAACTGCGGCAGCGTCACGCGCTCCTCGACCTCCGCCAGCGAGCGCGCCGACACCGCGACCAGCAACCGGGAGGCCGTCAGCACCGCCCCGGTCACCGCATCCACATCGTCCATGCGCTCCGCACCGCCTTCCTGGCCATGCCACCTTTCTACCCTGCTCCCGGCACGGTGCGCCCCGCCACCTCCTCACCGTCCCGTCCTCGGACTCAAGCTTTAGGCTGTGCAAAGATTGCACAAACTAAGAGTCGAGCCGGCCCCCGCCGTGCCGGCGACTCCCGTCCGCGTCCCGAGGATGTGCTGTGATGACGTCACAACCACACGCCGGGCCCAGCCGCCCGCCCCTGCCGCGCGGCTGGCGGCGGCGCCTCGCCCGCCTGCCCATAGCCTTCTACCGCGTCGGCCTCGGCCCGGTCTTCGGCCGGCGTCTGCTGCTCCTGCACCACACCGGCCGGAACAGCGGCCTGGACCGGCGGGTGGCCCTGGAGGTCGTCGCGTACGACGCCGGGCGGGGAACCTGGTTCCTGGCCTCCGGTTTCGGCCCCGAGGCCGCCTGGTACCGCAATCTGCGGGCCTCGCCGAAGACCACGATCCAGGTCGGCAACCACCACTACGCCGTCACCGCCCACTTCCCGAGCACCGACGAGGGCGGCGAGATCATGGCCCGCTACGCCCCCGCCCACCCTCGTACGGCCCGCCGGCTGTGCGCCTTCATGGGCCTCGACGTCGACGGCAGCGCGGACTCCTACCGGCGGGCCGGCCGCCGCATCCCCTTCGTACGGCTCGACGCAGCTCCCGGTCAGCACCTGCGCTGACCGGCCCCGCGCACATGCCTTACGGAGCCGTGACGTGTGCGCGCCGCGCCCGGCCCGACGGCTCGCCGGGCCCTAGCGTGGCGGTCATGCGCGTACTGGTCACCGGCGGAGCCGGATTCATCGGGTCACATGTCGTCACCGCCCTCGCCTCGGCCGGGCACGAGAGCGTGGTGCTGGACGCCCTGCTGCCGTCGGCCCACCCCGGCTCCACTCCCCCGGAGCTGCCGGGCGACCGGGTGGTCGTCGGGGACGTCCGGGACCGGGAGGCGGTGGCGGACGCGCTGGCCGGAGTGGACGCCGTGTGCCACCAGGCGGCCATGGTCGGCCTCGGCAAGGACTTCGCGGACGCCCCGCTGTACGTCGGGTGCAACGACCTCGGAACGGCGGTGCTGCTGGCGGAGATGGCAGCGGCCGGGGTCCGGGACCTGGTGCTGGCCGGGTCGATGGTGGTCTACGGCGAGGGCCGCTACGACTGCCCGCGCCACGGCACGGTCCGCCCCGGACCTCGCGCGGAAGCCGATCTGCGGGCGGGGAGGTTCGAGCCGCGCTGCCCGGACTGCGGAGCGGAACTGGCGCCCGGTCTGGTGGCCGAGGACGCGCCCGTGGACCCGCGCAACGTGTACGCGTCGACCAAGCTGGCCCAGGAGCACCTGGCCGCCGCGTGGGCGCGGGCGACGGGCGGCCGGGCGGTGTCCCTGCGCTACCACAACGTGTACGGGCCGGGGATGCCGCGCGACACCCCGTACGCCGGTGTCGCCTCGTTCTTCCGCTCGGCCCTGGCGCGCGGTGAGGCCCCCCGGGTCTACGAGGACGGGTGCCAGCGGCGCGACTTCGTCCACGTCCACGATGTGGCGGCGGCGAATGCGGTGACCCTGGAGGCGGTACGGGAGCGGCGGCCCGCGTCCTTCGCCGCGTACAACACCGGCAGCGGCGAGCCGCACACCATCGGCGAGATGGCCGCCGCGCTGGCCGGCGCGCACGGCGGGCCGGAACCGGTGGTGACCGGGGAGTACCGCCTCGGCGACGTACGCCATGTCACGGCGGACTCGCGGGCGCTGCGCGAGAAGCTGGGCTGGCGGCCCCGGGTGTCCTTCGCCGAGGGGATGAGCGACTTCGCGGCGGCCCCGCTGCGTGGTTCGGGGGGCCGCCGCGAGGAAGGGGCCGTCACGCTGTCGGGAGCGTGACCGAGAAGCAGCAGCCGCCCTGTACGTTGCGGACCTCGGCCCGTCCGGCATGCGCCTCGACGATGCCGCGCACGATGGCGAGACCGAGGCCCGCCCCGGCCGGCGGGGTGCGGGCGTGACTGCCGCGCCAGCCGGTGTCGAAGACCCGGGGCAGGTCCTCCTCCGGGATGCCGCCGCAGCCGTCGGTCACCGACAGCACGACACCGCCGCCGGTGCGGTGCGCCGCGACGGCCACGGTGCCGTCGGGCGGGGTGCGGCGGATGGCGTTGATCAGGAGATTGCCCAGGACCCGGCTCATCTCCTTGCCGTCGACCTCCACCGGCACCTCGTCGATCCGGTCGCCGACCAGCCGCACCCCGTGCTCACGGGCCAGCGGGTCGACCCCGGCCAGCGCGTCGCCGACCAGGTCGTAGAGGGAGATCCGGGCCGTCGCCAGGGTGAGCGAACCGGCCTGGATCCGGGAGAGTTCGAAGAGGTCGCCGACCATGCCGTTCATCCGCTCGACCTCGGTCCTTATCTGCCGCAGATAGCGCCCGGAGTCGGCGGCCATGCCGTCCTCCAGCGCTTCGGCCATCGCCCGCAGCCCGGCGAGCGGGGTGCGCAGATCGTGCGAGATCCACGCGACGAGTTCGCGCCGCGAGGTCTCCAGCGCACGCTCCCGCTCCCGCGAGCTGTCCAGTTTGGCGCTGGTGGCTGCCAGCTCCCGGGCGAGTGCGGCCAGCTCCGCGGTGGGCTGCCCGGCGGGCGCGGCGAAGGTGCCGTCGTCACCGAACGACCGTGTGGCGAGGGTCAGTTCATGACTGCGGGCGGCCACCCAGCGGCCCAGCAGGATGGCGGTGACCAGGGAGACCAGGGCGGCCATGGCGACGACGGTCGTGACGACGTAGAGATCATGGGACGAGAGGAACATCGCCCAGGCGACCGTCAGCGTCCCTGCGAGCATCGCCGTGACCGCCACCCCGGCGACGACGCTCATCGAGACCACCAGCGAGCGGTGGCGCAGGAGACGCAGGACACCTGCGCCGAGCAGACCGGCGGCGGCCGCCCCCAGGAAGGCGAAGAGCGCGATGAGCAGGACGTCGTTCACCGCGACCGCCCCCCGGGCGGCGGCACGACGGGGACGATGGCCGGGTCGGCTCCGGTACGGGCGGGGCCGGCTTCCGCGCGGCCGGCGCCCGCCTCCCCGTCCGGGCCCTCCTCGTCCAGGTCCAGGCGGTACCCCACACCCCACACGGTGCGGATCAGCCGGGGGCGGGCCGGGTCCTTCTCGACCTTGCCGCGCAGCCTGCGGATATGGACGGTGACCGTCGACAGGTCGCCGAAGTCCCACCCCCAGACCTCCCGCATCAGCTCCTCCCGCCCGAATGCCTTTCCGGGGTGCCGGAGGAGGAAGGCGAGCAGGTCGAACTCCCGCAGCGTCAGGGCGAGTCCGCGCCCGTCGCGGTAGGCCTGCCGCCCCACCGGGTCGAGGCTCAGCCCGCCGCCGGACAGCGGGCCGGCCTCGTCCGCCGGGGCGGCGGCCCGGGCGCGGCGCAGCACGGAGTCGACCCGCAGGACCAGTTCGCGCGGGCTGAACGGCTTGGTGACGTAGTCGTCGGCGCCGGTCTCCAGGCCGAGGATGCGGTCCTCCTCGTCGCCCCGGGCGGTGAGCATGATGACGGGGACCGGCCCGTGCTCGCGCATCCGGCGACAGACCTCGAACCCGTCCATGGCGGGGAGCATCAGATCCAGGACGACGAGGTCGGGCCGGCGTGCCGCGAACCGTCTCAGCGCGGCGGGTCCATCGCCGGCCTGTTCGACGGCGTAACCGGCGCGGTGCAGATAGCCGACGACAACCTCGGCGACGGTCGGGTCGTCGTCCACGACGAGGACCCGACCGCGCGCCTCCGGGGGGACGGTCTCCGGATGCCCGGCGGGCGGGGTGTTCTCCATGGCCTCCACTGTGGCACCCCCGTCCGGGCGCGCCGGGACGTGGCCACCCCCATCCGGCCGATGTCCATGTTTCGTAAGAACCTGATGACCTAAATGCCGGAGTTGTCTCCGTAGGGTGAGGCGGGTGACCGATTCTTCTGCCGCCCTTCCGTTCCCGCCCACCCCGCACACCGGCCTCCCGAAGGCCGACATCGTTCTGCCCTGCCTCGACGAGGTGGCCGCACTGCCCCGGGTGCTCGACCGCATCCCCGACGGCTGGCGCGCGATCGTGGTCGACAACGGCTCGACCGACGGTTCGGCCGAACTCGCCCGTTCCCTCGGTGCGAGCGTCGTCACGGAGGAGAGGCGGGGGTTCGGCGCGGCCTGCCACGCCGGGCTGCTCGCCGCCGAGGCCGAGTTCGTCTGCTTCTGCGACTGCGATGGCTCGCTGGACCCCGCGCTGCTGGCC